>QBLX01000125.1:4304-7865 GCA_003241825.1 Alphaproteobacteria bacterium | reverse complement strand
ACCGCCGGCAAGGCGAGCCAAGGTGGCAGCGGCCGCATTCGGCGTGCCGAAGGCTCGCGAGTAGTTGAAGCCGGTGCGAAGGTCCTGACGCTCGGCGCTGGCATAGTTAACGGCGCGGGCATCGAAGGCGATCAGACGGCCCGTTGCGTCACGCGTGAATCGCCCGGGGAAGGCGGCCTCAAGATCGGGCGTGATGGTCGGGAAGCTGGCGACCTGATCCTCGATCTTGCTGGACGTGTAGTTGCTGCTGAAGGTCAGGTCGCGGGCGGACCAGGGCTTGAAATTGACCCCCAGCTTCCAGACCGTGCGGCTGTCCGAGAGCAGGTCGGGGTTGCCACCATCGGTGCGGACGACGGTGACCGTCTGGCCCGTCGCAAAGTCGAAGACCTGCACGTTCGGGGTCAGGACAGTCGGATCGTTCAGCTGCTGGATACTGGGTGCCGCCTCCTCCAGCGTCACTGAACCGACGAACGAAAGCGGTTCGATCGGGGTCCAGTTCAGCCCGCCGCCCAGCGTGGTCAGACCGCCGAAGTCCGACAGTTCCTCATACCCGAAATTGACGTTGGCCGAGAGATCGCCGAACCCTCCCAGCACCTCGCGCTGCCGGTTGGTCAGCGGGGCCGTCAGATTGCCCTGGATGCGGTAGCGGTCGCGAGACAGCGAGGTCTCGGTCGTCACGCCACTGCGAAAGCTCTCCGAATCGAGCGAGCGGGTGTCGGCACCGATCGTGACGGTGCCATTGACGCCGCCTGCGGGCATCTGGAACACATCACCCGCCAGAACCAGTTCCCCGCTGACGAGGCTGGACACCGAACGCGCCGTGTCGTCGGCGAAGCGGTTGAGAAGATTGGCCGGAAGCGCGCCGAACGGATTGACCGTGCCTGCCGTCACGCCAGCCTGAAGCGCGGTCGTGTCGAAGCCCCGCCCGGTCTGGGTCTCGGTTTCGGTCCGGTTGAAATTGCCGTTGAAGGTCCAGCGGAAGTCGCCGAAGAAGCCGTCCAGCACCGTCGCGGCCTCGAGCTCCAGCGAGTCGACCGAGCGATCCAGGGCATCCGGTTGATCCAGATAGCGGTACAGCTGGGTCGGGTTGGCAAAGGGCGAGAAGGCAGAACCGGCCGGGATGTTCAGCAGCAGACCTGGCAGGCCGAGGAAGCTCTCACTGGACGTATCCTCGATGCTGGCCCGGATGGTGCCGGAGGTCGTGTTGTTCAGGTCGCGGGTCAGCGATCCGCTGGCCGAGTTCTCGCTGCGGCGCGCCAGCAGGGTCCGATAGGCAATCAGGTCATCGGGCGAGGTCTGGCCGGCTCCGGCGGCGAAATCGGCCAGGGATGCACGGCCGTTGGCGGCCGAACCGGGCACGGCTGCGATCACGACGCCGGGAAGGCGGGCATCCAGCAATGCGCCTCTGGGGGCTCCCGTGACCGTCCCGCCGAGTGAAAAGGGACCCGTATCGGCACTGCGGGTGATGTCGCGCTCGTCTTCGTACAGGGCTCCATCGTCCTCGCGCTCGAGGTCGAAGGACCACCGATCGCCCTCCTGAATGCGGAAGATGTTGGTCTCGACCTCGGTCGAGGTCCGCCCGCCCTGGGTGGGGCCCCGGAGTTGGGCCTGAGCGGTCACGGCGCGGAACTGGGCCTTGAGCNGCGTACCCATAGGTCAGGGCCACCTCTTCAGGCAGGATCTCGGTGCGCTCGATCGCCTCGAACGGAATGCCCTGGATCTCGCGGAAGCCGGAAATGCGGCGACCGTTGACCAGCAGGATCGGCCCGGCACCGGCCCGGCCGCGATTGCTGCGCGTCAGCGGCTCGAGCGCGGTCAGGAGTTCGGCGATATTGCCGGCTCCGTAAGCCCGGAGCTGTTCGGCATCCAGCACGATATCGGGGGAGATATCCCCCTGGACCGAACCGCGGGGGCGCTGGCCGGTGACGACCACCTCGCCAAGATCGACCACTTCCTCCTGGGGGTTCCGGGGACGCTCCTGTGGAGCCGTGATCGCTGCAGCCGGAGCAGCAGCGGCAGCCGAGGGCTCGATGGCGGTCAGGGCGGTGAACGCCAACGCAAGAAAGGTCATGAAAACTCGGGGTTCGTGGGAGATCGTATGTCCGCTAACGCACGAGCGGACAGAATCCGTCGCTTACCTATGCGAGCATAGGCTCACAACCCTACAGAAGAAACCCTTACGTCGAATGGCGTTCGACCGCGTTCAGACCCTGTTGGGTCAAAATGTCGCGATGGGAGGCGCGCCTGCCCTCAGCCGGGGATCAGACGCCGCAACCAGCTTTCGCGCTGGCCCGTCGGAGCGGAGTCGGGGGTCGCACCCTCTTCGGCCAGCAGGGCATAGGCTTCCGAATACCAGGGGCTGCCGGGGTAGTTGTAGCCGAGCACCGCACCGTTGCGGATCGCCTCGTCTCGCAGACCCAGCATCAGATAGGTCTCGACCAGACGATACAGGGCCTCGGGAGCGTGCGAGGTGCGCTGGTAGGCTTCGTTGTCGATCACCGTCTTGTAGCGACCGATGGCAGCCAGGGGCTGATTGGCGCGCTGATAGTAGCGGCCGATGTTCATTTCCTTGCCGGCCAGCTGGTCGTTGACCATGTCGATCTTGACGGCGGCATCGGTTGCGTAAGCCGTCCTGGGATAACGCCGCGCCACGTCCCGCAGACCCTGCAGCGCAGCCTCGGCCCGCGCCTGGTCACGGCCCACATCGACGATCTGTTCGAAATTGCACGTCGCGCGCATGTAGAAGGCGTAGGCGGCCGACGGGCTGCCCGGGAAAAGCTGGATGAACCGGTCGGACGCCGCGATGGATTCGGCATAGTTGCCATTCTGGTAGTAGGCGTAGATCTGCATCAGGATCGCGCGACGCGACCACTCCGAATACGGATGCTGACGCTCGACTTCCTGAAAGTAGTCGACGGCATCGGCCCAGCGCTTGCTCTCGAGCCGCTGATAGCCAGTATTGTAGAGCAGTTCGACGGGGCGCTCTTCATAGGCGAGCTTGGGACGATTGCGGGCACCGCCACAGGCAGCCAGGGTGACCGTGGTGGCCATCATGGCAATCAGCACCATTCCGGTACGAAACTTTGAAGCAGGCAACGGTAACCTCATGACACCCAGGGGACGGAACGCCTCGCGCCGCGCCGATCGTGATTGCGTCTCTACACCAGCGATCGGGCGCAGGCCAATGCGGGCTTGCCCCGGTCGGATGCGCTGGTAAAGAGCGCGCAGAAGACACGGTCGTCATTGGCGGCGTGATGACGGCGAAAGGATGACCGGCCATGAAGCTGCTCGCAGGCAACTCCAACCGGACCCTGGCCACGGCCATTGCGGCCCACCTCGACATGCCCCTGACCCGGGCCCAGGTGAAGCGTTTCGCCGACAACGAGGTCTTTGCCGTCATCGAGGAGAATGTCCGCGGCGAGGACGTCTTCATCATCCAGTCGACCAGCTATCCGGCCAACGACAACCTGATGGAGCTACTGATCATCACCGACGCGCTGGTGCGGGCGTCGGCAAGGCGGATCACGGCGGTGATGCCCTATTTCGGCTACGCGCGGCAGG
>QBLX01000125.1:0-4294 GCA_003241825.1 Alphaproteobacteria bacterium | reverse complement strand
GCGTCAGGATCGGAAGACGGGCGGTCGAACGCCGATCTCTGCCAAGCTGGTCGCCAATCTGATCACGCGCGCCGGGGCGAACCGGGTGCTGACGATGGACCTGCACGCCGGGCAGATTCAGGGCTTTTTCGACATCCCCACGGACAATCTCGTGGCCACGCCGGTGCTGGCGGCCGATATTCGCGAACATTATGTCCGCGACGGCGAGCTGATGATCGTCTCGCCCGATGTCGGCGGCGTGGTGCGGGCCCGTTCGCTGGCCGAGCGCCTGAATGTGGACCTGGCCATCGTCGACAAGCGGCGCCCCAAGGCCGGCGAAAGCGAGGTCATGAACATCATCGGCGACGTCCAGGGACGGCGCTGTATCCTGTTCGACGATATCGTCGATTCGGGCGGGACACTGGTGAATGCGGCCAAGGCGCTGATCGACGCCGGTGCGACCGAGGTCTCGGCCTATATCAGCCACGGCGTGCTTTCCGGTCCGGCGGTTCAGCGCGTGTCCGAAGGCCCCCTCAAGGAGCTGGTGATCACCGACTCCATCGAGCAGCCTCACGAAGTTTTGAACTGCAAGAAAATCCGTACCGTGCCCGTAGCCCCGTTGATCGGCGAGGCAATTCGCCGGATCGCCAACGAGGAATCGGTCTCGAAGCTGTTCGATTAACGTCTCGATAACCACGACCACCGCCTTATAAGTGCCAACAGTACTGGCGCATCCATTGCGCTTCGCGTCCTCGTGGGAAAATCCGTTCATGAACTCGTCGCTCGTGCGCCGCGGCCTTTCGATGGCCGCTCTCGCCGCCGCCATGATCCTTGCGTCCTGCGAGAGCGGGCCGTCGGCCGCTGAAATCGAGGCCCAGAGGCTGGCTGCCGAAGCCGCCGCCGCCGCCGCCCGCAAGCCGCCAGCCATTGTCCTGAATGACAGCGTGGCTCAGGCCGCCTCCATCTATGTGACCTTCATGCGCGACACCGCCCAGATGCGCGGCGGCTTCACCAGTGCCGAGGCCATCCAGGAAGCCCTGCGCAAGGGCACCGCCTATGACCCGGCGCAGCTGTCACGCGGCATGATTGCCTATGCCTCGATCATCGCCCTGCAATCTCCGGAGTTTGTGGCCGGGGTGAACCAGTACGGGATCAACCCGGTGCAGCGTCAGCAGATGATTGCCCAGATCACGGCAGATCCGGCCTATGCAGCCGTCCTGCCGGGTGCGGAACACGCCGCGGGGCTCATCATCGCGACGCTGGCGAGGGACATCACCGCGCTGACCGATGCGGCCGAATCGATCGAGTCGGACGCCTATACGATCCAGGAGCGCAACGATCCGCGCCGGGCCTGGGCCGTGGCCCATATCGCCGACCGGAATGCCCGACTGCAGGGAGCCAAGACCACCTCGGCAGGGACGATGCTGCCATCCGCTGAGGAAGCCGCAGCCCTCTTTGCCGCGGCAAACAGCGGATCCGGGCTGAACGTGGAGGCGGGGCCCCGCCGACCACCCTATACGCCTGCTGTCGCCAACGCGCTTGCGATCGCTGCCCTCGCAGCACTGGGAGCGGCCGGCGACGACGCAAAGCTCAACACTGACATCCTCCAGACCGACAGCAGCACCGAGTTCTGCCTGAGTATCTCCAAGCTCAACCTGTACCAGTGTCTGGCGGCCTCACGGCCCAGCTATGAGGACATGTTCTGTGTTGGACGCCATGTTGTCCGCGATCTGGCCTCCTGCACACAGGGGTCGGCAGTGGTCATCCCGACCGGTTTCGTCTCCGACCCGGTGACTTCGGCGCGCGCGCCTGCGATCACGCCAACGCCGATTGCGTCTCCCGCACCCGTCGCAGCACCGGCCCAGTCGTCGGCCACGGCAACGTCCAGCCTGAACAGCGGGACGCCTTACCAGCCAAACTGAATCTGGCCGATCGACTGAACACAGGCGACAACTGCCCTTCAGGCTGTTGCGCACCGGGTGTCTTGCGTGTAATGACCCGCGCTCTTGAATTCGAGGGTCCATGACCCCGCCGCCCGGCCGTGAAAAGTCGTGCAGGCGTTTTTGTTATTGAGGCGAGCCAGATGGCCGAGATCATCCTGAACGTTGACGTTCGCGAAAACACCGGCACTGGTGGTGCCCGCGCGGCGCGTCGCGCCGGTGCCGTCCCCGGCATCCTGTACGGTGGCGACAAGGCTCCCGTCGCCATCTCGGTGAACGAGAAGGACTTCCGCAAGTCGCTCTACACCGGCAAGCTGCTGGGCCACCTGGTGACGCTGAAGTACGGCGACGAGACGCAGCCCGTCATCGCCCGTGACGTTCAGTTCGACCCCGTGTCGGACCGTCCGCTGCATTTCGACCTGATGCGCGTCGATGCCACACAGACCATCAAGATCGAAGTGCCGGTTCACTTCATCAACCAGGATCAGTGCGCAGCCTTCCGTCAGGGCGGCACGCTGGAAATCGTCCGTCACACGGTCGAGATCTCGGTCCAGGCCGACCACATCCCGGAAGACCTGATCGTTGACCTGAAGGGTCACAAGCTGGGTGATTCGATCCGCATCTCGGACATCAAGCTGCCCCAGGGCGTCGAGCCCACCATCACTGACCGCGACTTCATGATCGCCTCGATCAAGGTCTCGTCGGCCGCCATCGCCACCGACCAGATCGACGAAGCCATTGCCGAAGAGCAGGCCGAAGCCGAGGCCGACGCTGTCGAGGCTGGCGACGTTCCTGCCAGCGAGCAGAGCGAAGACGCCACGGAAGCCTGATCGTCGTTTTGACGACGCGACAATCACCCCGCCCCGGGAAACCGGGGCGGGGTTTTTCGTATGCGGATTGCCCGGATCAAGGTGGCGCGCTACCCTGGCATGATGAACATCCACCTGCCCAAGCCAGACAAGTACAAGGCCTATCGGGCTCGCAAGAAGGCGGCAGGGCTGAAGCAGGTGCGCATCTGGACCCTGGACCCCGAAATGCCAGGGTTCCGGGAAGCAGTGAACGCCGCCTTCGCGCGGGAACTGGACAGCCCGGATGCGCAACATCTCCATGACAGCAGCGATGCCAATGCCGCCGACATCTGGCGGGACCTGCCGTAATGAGACGATGTGATGTGGTCATTGTCGCCCTGCCCGGCGACAAACCCAGACCCGCGCTTGTTCTTCAGTCAGATGAGCTGATGCAATCGGCTAGTGTGCTCGTCTGTCCCTTCACCAGCAGCCTGGAGTTCGCCTCACCCCATCGTGTCGTGATGGAGGCTGCGACCGCAAACGGATTAAAGTCTGCCTCGGTTCTGATGACCGAGAAGATGCAGGCCATCCGTCGCGAGAAATGCGGCGACGTGATCGGACGCCTCACGGCTTCGGAAATGGCGGACGTCGAAACCCAGCTGGCCTTTGTCCTTGGCCTCGGCTCCGCAGGAACATCGTAACCCCATGATCATCCTCGCAGGCCTCGGCAATCCGGGCCCGAAATACCAGAACAACCGTCACAACATCGGCTTCATGGCTATGGACGAGATCGCCCGTCGCTGGCGGTTCGGACCAGAGCGGGCGAAATTCCAGTCCGTCGTCCGGGACGGTGAGGTCGAGACGCCGTCCGGCCCGGTCAAGGTGCTGCTGATGAAGCCCCAGACCTTCATGAACGAAAGCGGGCGGGCCGTCGGCGAGGCGGCTCGCTTCTACAAGATCAAGCCCGCCGGGATCATCGTCTTCCACGACGAGATCGATCTGGCACCCGGGCGGTTCCGCATGAAGACCGGCGGCGGCGCTGCGGGTCAGAACGGTATCCGCTCGATGATCAGCCATGTCGGCGCCGAGTTTCGGCGCGGACGGCTGGGGATCGGACATCCGGGCGACAAGACCCTGGTCATGCCCCATGTGCTGGGAGACTTTCACAAAGCCGAACAGCCGTGGCTGGAGGCCCTGCTCAATGCCTGTGCGGACGCCCTGCCCTTCGCCCTGATGGGTGAGGACGAGCGATATCAGGGCGAAGTCCTGCGCCTGGCCCCTGCCCCCAAATTCAGCCCGCGCCAGGCGGCAGAGGGTGCACGCAAGGGCGAACAGTCGCGCTGGTCCTGCAGGCCTGCAGCGGTTAAGGCTGCCCTCGTGAACACCTCCGCACCAGAGTCCTGGTCGATCACACGCTCGCTGGCCTTCCTGGCTGCGACGTTTGCGATCGTGCTTGGTACCCTGATGCCGTTCGCGGCCATGGCGGCTTCGGTCCCCGGTCAGCCGATCGTCCTGTGTTCGGTGGAGGGTCCCCGCACCATCCAGTCGGGCGGCCCGACGGAGGACCATCCCGAGGACGGCCTGTCG
>QBLX01000124.1 GCA_003241825.1 Alphaproteobacteria bacterium | reverse complement strand
GCCGGGGACGGAACAGCCGGTGCGACGATCGCTGGCGGAGGGGGCGGGATCGGGATCATCCGTCGGATATCCCCGGCGCAAACAGGAACAGGTCTGACGGCCGGACAAACAGGTCCAGCCCCATCTGCATCCCCACCAGCAGCACGATCAGACCCAGCGCCGCACGCAGTTCTTCGGCCCTGAACTTGCCGGCATACCGCGCCCCGACCTGGGCCCCGACCACACCGCCGACGACCAGGATCATGGACAGGACGATGTCGACCGTCTGGTTCCGGCCAGCCTGCAGCACGGTGGTAATGGCGGTGGTGATGATGATCTGGAACAGGCTGGTCCCGACCACCACGCTGGCCTTCATCCTGAGAACATAGAGCATGGCGGGCACGAGGATGAAGCCGCCGCCCACGCCCATGATGGCCGACAGCACCCCGACCAGCATCCCCAGACCGATCGGAGGCAGGATACTGATGTAGAGGCCGGATCGCGGAAACCGCATCTTGAACGGCAGGCCATACAGCCACATCGGCCGGCGCCGGTCCTTGCGGGGCGGGGTCTCGCCGCGCAGCCGCCGCAGGATCTCGGTCAGGCTCTCGTACAGCATCAGACAGCCGATCGAGCCGAGGAACAGCAGATAGCTGAGCGCCACAACCAGATCGGCCTGGCCCAGCAGCCTGAGCCAGCGGAAGACCTCGACACCGGCGAAGGCCCCGATCGCCCCGCCCAGCGCCATGATCCCGCCCATGCGATAGTCGACCGCACCCTGGCCCGAATAGCGGATCACGCCGGAGGTGGAGGAAGCCACGACATGGCTGGCCTGGCTGGCCACCGCCACGGTCGGGGGAATGCCGAGGAAGACCAGGACCGGGGCCATCAGGAAGCCGCCGCCGATCCCGAACAGGCCGGACACGAATCCGACCAGCGCCCCCAGCATTACCAGGACCGCCCAGTTCACCGAAACCTCGGCGATCGGGAGATAGATATCCAAAGGACGCGCCTTCGGCTGAAGGAAAATGTCAGGCGCCGGACAGGCGTCGTCGCGGTCTTAGCGAGACAGGAGGCCCTCGGCCACCCGCCCCGCAGGAAAGTCACAGGCCGTCACCGAAACGCCTCAGCGCCCGGAGGTCAGGCCCTAGCCGAAGGACTCGGCGGTGAAGGCATCGGCCTCGGTACGGGCCCGGGTCAGGGCATCGGTGGACACGAGGGGAGCCAGCCGGTCCACGGCAGCCTCGGCCTGGGCGTCACCGCTCCTGGCGGCGATCATATACCAGGTCAGGGCCCTGGCCTGATCCGCATCGATACCTTCGTCGCCAGCCTCATAGATCTTGGCGGCATTGAACTGGCTGTCGACCAGGCCACGATCGGCCGCCCGTGTGAGCCAGTTCAGGGCCTCGGCCCGACTGCGCTCGCCACCTACGCCGTCGTAAAGATACATCCCGTAGGCATGCATGCCCCGGGGATCCCCACCTTCGGCGGCTCGTCGGGCCCACAGCCGGCTTTCGACCTCGTCCTGCGGCACGCCCGCCTCGCCTGTCTGGTACAGACCGATCAGTTTAAGCTGCGCCGGCGCATAGCCCAGATTGGCGGCCTCGGTCAGCGAGGCCAGTCCGGCCTCATCACCGGCGTCCAGCAACTCAAGGCCGGTTTCATACAGGGCGATCGTCTCGGGTGCCGTGACCGCCGGGGTCGAACCCAGGGTCGGGCTCAGCGCCATAGCCGCCATCGGCAGGATCCCGTCTTCCCCCCGGAAACCTTCCAGGGTGAGTTCAAGACCCGTCAGTCGCATGGTTGAATAGATACCCCCGACGGCAGCGGCGCTGATCACCGAGGCCAGCAGGGCCTTGCGCACCGTCGAGTTGCTGCGCGAGGCCTGTTTGTCGAGACGCTCCTGCAGCTTGGACTTGCCACCGCGCATGACGTTGCGTTTGATCTGCGGGGCCACTTCGGGTGCCGCATTCATCGCTGCGCGTGCGGCCTCGATCGTGCTGCGTGTCGATGCGGCCCGGCCCGCCGCAGCGGCGCTGGCCATCGAGGCCCGCATGGTCTGTTCATCTACGAATTCGGTTTCGGCTCCGAACATGTCGTCCGGATCCTGCAGCAGGGCATCCGAAACGTCAGCGCCACCGAATCCGGCAAAGGCATTGGCCTTGCCAAAGGTCGGCGTCGCCTCGCGCGGTTCGCGCGACTTCATCTGCGGCACAACGACCTCGGAGGCCGGTTCGACGGGCTCCGGCTGAGCGAACGGGGCTTCGGGCAACAAACCCTGATCGAAGAACACGGACCCGGGCACGGTCTCTACAGGCGGTGCCGACGGCAGAGGGGCCTGGGTCCAGCCGTCATCCTCCGGTCCGAAGCTTTCGGCGGGGAAGGCTGCCGTACGCCAGTCGCTCTCGACCGCCGCCGGGAAGGCCGCGACGGAGGACGCCTCGACAACGACCGGATCCGACACGGGAGCCGCGACAGGCGCGGACGCTGTCTCGCGCTTGCCCTGACGCTGGCGCGCCTCTCCCAGCAGTCGGACCGTGCGTTCCTCGCTGAGGCGCATCCGCTCGGCCATTTCGCCGGAAGCGCGCTCGAACCGCTGGTCGGATCGCTCTGCACTCTCTTCAAGACGACGGGTGATATCGTCGACCGCCTGGGCAGAGCGGCGCTCGGACTGGATGATCCTGTCCGCCAGACGATCCGAAATCCGGGTGATCTCGCCGCCCAGTTTCTCGAGGGCCAGGGCGTTCTGGTCGTCGGACCGCGTCAGCCGCTGCTCGATGACCTGGGCGAACCGGCTCATGTCGCGATCGACCCGCGCAGTGATATCGCGCGTGATGGCCTCGGAATCGAACGTGGCGCTGATCCGCTCGACAGAGCCGATCCGGCCGTTCAGGTTCTGGGCGATCCGCACGATCTCGCGGCCCATTGTGTCCACGGCTTCGACCGAGCGCCGCTCGACCCCGTCCGCCCGGGCATCGATCGCCGCCACGGCACGCTCGATCCGCGCCAGACGACCGTCTGCATCGACAGCATCCATGCGGCGGACGTGATCCGCCTGCTTCTCGTCGACACGGCTCAGGACGGCATCGCGGCCCTCGCTGACCTGTCGCATGATCTCCTTGCGACCGTCCTCGACCTGGCGGGTCAGGGTCTCTGCGAGCTTCTCGAAGCGCCCGCCTTCCATCGCGACCTGTGTCTCAGCCGTCTGAAGTCGGTAGTCGAGGCCCGAGAAGGTGCGCTCCAGATTCTTCAGGGCCTCGGTTGTCGAAGCCTGGGCAATGTCGAGGCGCGCGGAAATCTGCGCCATGGCGTCCGCCGACAACGCACCGTCAGGCACCTGGCCTGCAGCCTTCTCGACGGCGTCCATCCGCTGACGGAGCTCAACGGCCGAGACACGCTGGCGCTCCTCGATATCATAGAGACGACTCGTGACCGCAGCGATCGACGTCTCGGTCTTGCCAAAGGCCTCGGCCGTGCGGGGACCGACTTCCTTTTCGAAGGCGCGCAGCCGACGGGTGCCTTCGCGCAGTTCATCGACGATATCGTCGACACGACCGGCCTGGGTCGCCGCATCCTGGTCCTGGTTGTCGATCCGGCGCAGCAGGCCAGCCACGGCCTGATCCACACCCTGGATCGCCATGGTCGAGCGGCGCTCAGCCGCTTCCAGACGTGCTGCAATCGCATCGACCGAGGCGGCAACCCGCAGGAACATCTCGTCACGCGCCGGATTGTGGGCGGGTTCACGATAAGCCGCACGCTCGTAGGCGCGGGCATAACGCCCTTCATCCGCTTCATAGGCGTCGTCGAGGCGGCGTGAGCGTCCCCGGCGATCGATGGCTTCTGCGGCATGGGTACGGCGCGGGAGCGGCGTCACACCATCGTCCTCATCATCGAGAATCATCGTGTTCAGCCACTCGCCCAGGGTCATCCCCGAGCGGCGCGCCAGATCCTTGGCGATCTCGCGGGCCTTGGGTTCGATCCCCTTCACGCTCCATGGCGCCGCTGCGGTCACTGATTCGTCTCCCGAAACACTCGCGGACGCTAGCTGTCCACATCCGGGGTGTAAATCTTTGGTTAACCCCCAGATATAGCGGGCGGTGCCGCTTTCTGTGGACATCGCCGCTCAACGCAACCCCGGCGATTCCCTCTTCGCGCCGACGTAGTTAACGCCGCCTTAAGATTAACCTCCCGGAAAGGGGTCTGGCTTGCGTCGATCGGATAATCCCGCCACCTGCACGTCATGAGCATGACACTGACCCTCTTGCTGATGGCGCCGGCGACAGCCCTGATGATCTTTGCGGGATGGCGCGGCGGTCGGCCACTGGACCTGACCCGGGGGCCCCGCATGGTTCCGTGGCGGTTCATCATGCTTCTGTCGGGCGCGCTGGTGGCGCTGCTGCTGATCCACGTCGGCGCCCTGCTCGGCGTTATCAGGCCGCAGTAGGAGGCCGGAACTCGCAGGCGGACGAGGGGTTGTTAGGGCCTCCCATCCCGAAAGCGAGGCCTCCATGTCCGATACCGCCCTGTCGCCTGAAAAGGCCGAGCAAGAATTCTGGAAACACCTGAAATCCTCCCGCACAGGCATGCTGGGACTGGACCGGCCCGGCTATCACAGCCAGCCCATGACCGCGTTCGGAGAGCCCGAAACGGGCACCCTGTGGATCTTTACCCGCGATGACACCGATCTGGCCGGCGATGTCGCCACGGCCCGGGATGCGATGTTCACCTATGTGTCGAAGGACCAGGAGGTCTTCGCCTGCATCCACGGCCAGCTGTCGATCGACAATGACCGGACCCGGATCGAGGAATACTGGAACCCGGTCGTTGCCGCCTGGTACCCCGAGGGCAAGGACGACCCGCACCTGACCCTGCTGCGTTTCGATGCCGGCGACGGTCGGATCTGGATCGCGGACAAGGGTGCGGTCGGCTTCTTCTACCAGATCGCCAAGGCCAATCTGACCAAGACCACGCCGGACGCCGGCGGGGTCGTGGACGTCAACCTGGGCTGATCCCGCGTACATCCCTGCACATGCGCCCGCGTCGGTTCGTCCGGTGCGGGCGTTCGCAATTCCGGTTCCGTTGTCAAACAGGACTGGCTAGTGTTTCTCAAAATACGAACACAGGGAAACGCCATGGACGATCTGGAAGCCTTCCGCGCCGACACCCGCCAGTGGCTGGAAGCCAACTGCCCGGCCGAGTGCCGGGGCCCGATGGAGCATGACGAGGACCGCGTCTGGGGTGGCCGCAACGCCACCTTCCGCACCCCCGCCCACAAACAGTGGATGGACGTCATGGGCGCGCGCGGCTGGACGGCACCGGAGTGGCCCACGGAATACGGCGGCGGCGGTCTCGGTCGCGAACAGGCCAAGGTCCTGGGCTCGGAGATGCGCCGCATCGACGCCCAGATGCCCCTGTCGAGCTTCGGCATCTGGATGCTGGGCCCGGCCCTGCTGAAATTCGGCACCGAGGCCCAGAAGAAGCGCTTCCTGCCCGAGATCGCCCGTGGCGAGATCCGCTGGTGCCAGGGCTATTCCGAACCGGGCGCGGGCTCGGATCTGGCGGGCCTCCAGACGCGCGCCGTTGATCATGGCGACCACTGGATCGTCAATGGCCAGAGGGTCTGGACCTCCTACGCCGACAAGGCCGACTGGATCTTCTGCCTCGTGCGCACCGACCCGGACGCCCCCAAACATCTCGGCATCAGCTTTGTCCTGTTCGATATGGCGACGCCCGGCGTCTCCACCCGCCCGATCGAGCTGATCAGTGGCAAGTCGGCCTTCTGCGAGACCTTCTTCGACGACGTCCGGGTCGAGAAGGAAAACCTCATCGGCGAGCTGAACCGGGGCTGGGACGTCGCCAAGAACCTGCTGGCCCACGAACGGACCATGATCGGCGGGATGGGCGAGATCGCCGGCCGCCCCGTCGGCCAGATCGCCGCCGACACGATCGGCACCGATGATCAGGGCCGTCTGGCCGACACGGCGCTGCGTGCCCGCCTGTCCGACCTCGAGATCGATGCGGCGGCCTTCCGCCTGTCGATGGAGCGGGTCGGCGATCAGGTGAAGGCCCGACAGGTCAATCCGGCCATCGCCTCGATGCTGAAATACTACGGGTCCGAGCTGAACAAGCGGCGCATGGAACTGGTCATGACCGCCGGCGGCTCTGACGCCCTGGAGTGGGAAAGCGATCGGTCGCAGCACGGCCAGGACGCCCGCGACTGGCTGCGCACGAAGGCCAATTCGATCGAGGGCGGCACCTCCGAGGTCCAGCTCAACATCATCGCCAAACACCTGCTGCACATGCCGGGGGCCTGAGGCC
>QBLX01000123.1 GCA_003241825.1 Alphaproteobacteria bacterium | reverse complement strand
GCGCCCTTGTGCGAGGGCAGGGGGCATCGTCAAATGAACAAACGCCAAGGTAAGATGCCTGATGATCCTGTCGCAGACCCCACCCGAAATCCCTGCCCCCGAGCCGGTCGCGGCCCCGGTCTGGGATCTGACGGTTGGCCTGATCAATGCGACGGTCCAGCTGGATCAGGCTCAGGGTGACGGCACGCGAACTGTGGGCACGGGATTCCTCATCCAGGCGCCCCGGCCCGACGGATCCTCGCGCGTCGTTCTGGTGACGGCGGCGCATGTGTTCGATCGCATGCCTGCCGGGGAGGCTCGCATTGGCTGGCGGATCGCCCAGGACGACGGGGACTGGAAATTCGATCCGCAACCGCTCCGCATCCGCGATCGTGACAGTGCACCGCTCTGGTACCAAGTCGAAGGTCGCGACGTGGCGGTGATGGAGGTCGTGGCTCCCGAGGCCTTCGCACGGGCCGCGATCCCCCTGGCCTGGCTGGCGGATACCGACAGTTTCGAGGCCTGGCAGGTGGGCCCGGGAGACGAACTTCTTTCGCTCGGCTTTCCGCGTGGCCTGTCGGCCAACCGCGCCGGCTTCCCCATCCTGCGTGTCGGGCGGGTCGCGTCCTGGCCCCTTTCGCCTGTCGCCGCCTTTCCGACTTTCCTGCTGGATTTCACCGTCTTCCCCGGCAATTCGGGCGGTCCGGTCTTCTGGACCCCCACGGCACGCCGGCGGCCGGGGGCGGTCGAGCCGACGCACCCCTTCATCGCGGGCCTCCTCACACAGGAGGTGAAGATCAAGGACGAGCAACTTGATATCGGGATCGTGACCCACGCCCGCTTCATCCGTGACGCAATCACGCTTCTGGATAACGACTGACGAACGGGCCGAGGGCAGGGACATCGCTTGCCTCCTCGCCAGTCCCTGCTTAAGCCGTGCCCCAAGGGAGACCCGTATGCATCAGATCCTCGAACAGCTCGAAGCCCGTCGTCTGGCCGCAAGGGCCGGGGGCGGCGAGGCCCGGATCGCGTCCCAGCACGCCAAGGGCAAGCTGACCGCCCGCGAGCGGGTCGAGGTCCTGCTGGACGAGGGTTCGTTCGAGGAAACCGACATGTTCGTGGAGCATCGCTCGCACGACTTCGGCATGGACAGCCAGAGGATTCCCGGTGACGGGGTCGTCACGGGCAGGGGGACAATCGGCGGCCGGCTGGTCTATGTCTTCTCCAAGGATTTCACAGTGTTTGGTGGAAGTCTTTCGGGGGCGCATGCGGCAAAGATCGTCAAGCTCCAGACCATGGCCCTGACCAATGGCGCGCCTATCATCGGCCTGTTCGATGCCGGCGGCGCGCGTATCCAGGAGGGCGTCGAGAGCCTGGCCGGCTATGCCGACATCTTCCTGCAGAACACCCTTGCCTCCGGCGTCATCCCCCAGATCAGCGTGATCATGGGCCCATGTGCCGGCGGTGACGTCTATTCGCCCGCCATCACCGACTTCATCTTCATGGTGAAGGATACGTCCTACATGTACGTCACCGGTCCGGATGTGGTGAAGACGGTGACCAATGAGGTGGTCAGCCATGAGGACCTTGGCGGAGCCCGGGTCCACGCTGGCAAGTCAGGAGTCGCCGACGGTGCCTTCGAGAACGATCTTGAAGCCCTGTCTGAAGTCCGGCGCCTGATCGGCTTCCTGCCGCTATCCAACCGCGAGAAGCCGCCGGTACGCGACAGCTATGATGATCCGGACCGGGACGAGGCGAGTCTTGATACCCTCGTACCTGCCAACCCCAACCAGCCCTATGACATCAAGGAATTGATCCTGAAGGTCGTCGATGAGGCGGAGTTCTTCGAGATCGGAGCCGATTTCGCGCGCAACATCGTCTGCGGCTTTGGTCGTCTGGACGGCCAGTCTGTGGGTATCGTTGCCAACCAGCCGCAGGTGCTGGCCGGGGTGCTGGACATCGACAGCAGCCGCAAGGCCGCGCGCTTCGTCCGCTTCTGCGATGCATTCGGGATTGCGATCGTGACCTTCGTCGACGTTCCCGGGTTTATGCCGGGTACGCGCCAGGAGTACGGCGGCCTGATCAAACACGGCGCGAAACTGCTGTTTGCCTATGCGGAAGCAACGGTTCCAAAACTGACCGTGATCACGCGCAAGGCGTATGGCGGGGCCTATGACGTGATGAGCTCAAAACACCTCCGCGGCGACGTGAACTACGCCTGGCCCAGTGCAGAGATCGCCGTCATGGGGGCCAAGGGTGCCGTGGAGATCATCTTCCGCAAGGAAGCCGGGGATCCCGAAGCGCTGGCGGCCCGCGAAGCCGAATACAAGGACCGGTTCGCCAATCCGTTCGTTGCGGCAAGCCGGGGATACATCGATGATGTGATCATGCCGCACGGCACGCGTCGACGCCTGATCCGCGCGCTGCGGACGCTGAAGAACAAGCAACTGAGCAATCCATGGAAAAAACACGACAACATTCCGCTTTAGGGTCGGTGTTGTCGGGAAAAGGGGGCAAGCTGCGCGCCCGGTTGCCATTCATCTATATCGCCTAAGATATATTATGCGAAATCCTTGGCTATTAGCTGAGGTCGGATGACGTTGAATTCGCTCTGGATATGGCCTGGGCGGAGCAGTCAGCCGCCACGTCCGGTTCAGAGCGACAGCGACGCTGTCCAGCCATCGTACCCGACCTCCACGCCCTTCGGCATGAGCCCACTCAGCACATCATAGTCCAGATCGATGTGGAGATTGGTCAGCACCGCCCGCTTGACCCCGGCCCGGGCGATCCAGTCCAGGGTCCGGTCAAGATGCGCGTGAGTGGGATGTCGGGTCCAGCGCAGCGCGTCGACGATCCAGAGGCGGCTGCCCCGGATGGCTTCGAGGGCTGCATCATCGAGCACGGAGACGTCTGGCGAGTAACTGACAGGGCCAAGACGGTATCCCGTGGCCCGGATAGGACCATGGGCCTGGTCGAAGGTCATGACCGGGATCGCGCCGCCGGGTCCATCGATCGACCAGTCCGTGCCATCGGACGGCAGATGCAGCGCCTCCAGAATGGCAGGATAGCCCTGAACGGTCTCGAAGATGTATCGGAAACGTCCGGTCAGCGCCTCGTTCGTCGCCGTATCCATCCAGGCCGGAATCATCTGGCGTTTGCGCAGGGCAAAGACCCGCAGATCATCAATCCCGTGGGCCTGGTCTGCGTGGTCATGCGTATAGAGCACGGCGTCGACGGCCTTGACGCCATTGGCCAGCATCTGTTCGCGAAGGTCCGGCGAGGTATCAACCAGCACCGTTGTCTGGCCATCGGCACCGATGCGTTGGGCCAGCAATGAACACCGGGTTCGCCTGTTCTTCGGCTGAGCCGGGTTGCAGTCACCCCAGTCGCCATCCCCGCGAGGCACCCCGCCCGATGAACCTGACCCGAGGATTGTTACCCGAAGCTCATCCATCAGATGAGCTTCGGCTGCGGAATACGATCAAACAGTTCAAAGAAGGCATCGGTCGTCCGCGCCTCGGCCTCGGCAAGGCTCCAGCCCCGCACATCAGCGAGGGTCTGCAGGACATGTCCGATGAAGGCGGGCTCATTCCGCCGCCCCCGGTGTGGCACCGGAGCCAGATAGGGGCAGTCGGTCTCCACGATGATCCGGTCTGACGGCATGGCGCGAATGACCTCGCGGACGTCATGGGCTGCCTTGAAGCTGGCGATGCCGGAAACCGAGAACCAGCAGCCCATTTCTGCTGCTTTTTCAGCAAGTTCAGCACCACTGGTGTAACAGTGCATCAGGAACCGGAAGGGCCCCCTCGCCTGTTCTTCAGTCAGGATCTGGCCCATGACATCGTCGGCCTCGCGGGTGTGAACGACGAGGGGAAGACCGGTCTGGCGAGCCGCCGCGATGTGGGTCCTGAACACGGCGATCTGTTCGTCGCGGGGGCTGAGGTCATAGTGGAAATCCAGACCGCATTCGCCGATTGCGACCACCCGTGGCCGTTGCGAAAGTGCGACGAGATCGCCTGCTGTCAAGGTCAGATGATCCCTGGCCTCATGGGGATGCGCCCCGACCGTGCACCAGATGTCTGAATGGGCCATGGCCAGGGCATGAGTGGACTCGAAAGTCGAAAGCTTGTCCGAAATCTCGACCATCAGTTTGACGCCAGCAGCTCGGGCACGGTCGATGACGGCGTCGCGGTCATCATCGAACTGCGGCGCGTGGAGATTGACATGGCTGTCGATGATCATGCCGTCATGGCCTTGGTTCGGGCCAGATCGGCAAGCGCGCTGGCCAGTATGTCGCCACGATCGAGGTTCAGCCCGGCTGTCCGGTCCGGCAGATCGACAAGCCTGCCCCAGAGTTCCGCCCAGCGAGCCCCCTGCCCCGTCGGCATGGCGCGTGCCCGAGCCTGAACCGCAGCGCTGAGCCGGTCCATCAGGGTCTCGAACCGTGCCTGGCCATCCGATCCGCGGAACCCGTCGGCGATGGACAACTGTTCTGCGCGGTCAATGACATCGGCAGCGACCCAGGCACGGGCCAGACGATCGGCCTCCAGCGTTGCCCCGGATGACAGGGCCATCGCCAGGCCTGGCGAACCGCCGGCCATGGCGGCGATCGCATCCGCTTCGTCGGGAGCCAATCCTGCCCTGTCGACCAGCATGTCTGCCAGCGCCGCCTCGCTCCAGGCCGGAAAGGCCAGCCTGCGGCACCGCGACCGGATTGTCGCCAGCAACCGGCCGGGAGCATGGGTGATCAGAAACACCACGCCTCGCTCAGGTGGTTCCTCAAGGATCTTGAGCAGGGCATTGGCGGCATTCATATTCAGGTCGTCGGCTGTATCAATGATTGCCACGCGATACCGTGACTGTGACGGGCTCTTTGCGAAGAACTCCGGCAGATGACGCGCCTGATCGACCGATATGGCTTTCTTCGTCTTGCCGTTCTCGACGAGCCGCTCCAGCACCAGCAGATCCGGGTGGGCCTGGGCCGACACCAGCCGGCTGACCGGATCATCCGGTCGCGCGCCGAGAACCCCGCGAGAAGGGTCGGCACCCGCGCCAAGCAGGCGCCGGGCCGCGCGATAGGCAAAACTCGCCTTCCCGACACCCTCAGGCCCACACAGCAGCCAGGCATGGTGCAGCCTGCCGCGCTCCAGTGCATCGACAAAGGCAGCCTCCGCTTCGGGCGAAGGGCGCAGGTCGAACCGGTCGCGAGGCTCCTCGCTCAAAGGATCGGCTCCACCGCTGCCCACACGCGGTCATAGACATCGTCGGGGGAGCCCGTGGCGTCGATGACCCGGCGGCGTTCGGGGTAGCGCATCGCGACCTCGCCGAAGCCGTCACGCAGTCTCTGGTGGAAGGCCAGGCCCTTTGATTCGAAGCGGGTGTCAGCCTGGCCCCGCGCCAGGGCGCGTTCCAGTCCGACCGCGACCGGCAGGTCGAGGATCAAGGTCAGAACGGGCTGGTCCTCACCCACGACGGCCCGCTCCAGTGCCTCGATGAATTCGGGTGCGGCCCCTCCGCCGGCCCCCTGATAGGCGCGGCTGGAATCGGCAAACCGGTCGCACACAACCCAGACCCCCGCATCCAGCGCGGGCCTGATGGTCTTTTCCAGATGGTCGGATCGCGAGGCGAACATCAGCAGGGCCTCGGTACGCGCCGACCAGCGGTCGGCGTCACCGGACACGACGAGAGCCCGGATCGCCTCGGCCCCTGGTGATCCGCCCGGCTCGCGGGTATGAATGACGTCGATGCCGCGGGCGCGCAGGTCAGCGACCAGCCGCAAAACCTGGGTCGATTTGCCGGCCCCCTCGCCGCCCTCGAATGTGATGAACTGTCCGCGTGTCACGGGCGCACAATGGCGACCCCCGCGCTCAGGGCAAGCCCGCGTGACCGATTTATCGCCCCGAGATCAACAGGGCGTCTGCAAACCCGCGCGCCATGACATCCTGCCGTCCGCGTTCCGCCGCATTGGCGTCCGGCCAGGGCCCGATCATGACCCGATAAAGCCGACGACCCTCCACGTCTGCAGGCCGGACGACCGCCCGGTCGCCCAGCCCTTCCGCGCTCAGTCTGGCGGCATGGGGATCGGCATAGGACCCGGCCTGAACCCAGTAGTCGCGAGCCGTCTCGATCGCGGCGGCCCGGCGCGGCCGGTCGCTTGCGGTGGCCGCCTGCAGGGTCTGGCCGCCTCCCGTCCGGGGAGCCCGACCCAGATAGCGCACCCTGACCTCACCCACCCCGCGACCCAACAGGTCCAGAGCCTCGGCCGCGCCCCGCGACAGGTCGATGATCCGGTTGTCGACAAAGGGGCCACGATCATTGACCCGCAACACGACGCTGCGTCCATTGGTCAGGTTGGTGACCTCGAC
>QBLX01000122.1 GCA_003241825.1 Alphaproteobacteria bacterium | reverse complement strand
ACGGTGGCCTTGTCAGTCATGATGTCGGCGAGGATCTGGTCCTCCTCGACGCGGTCACCGACCTTGACGTGCCAGGCCACCAGTTCGGCCTCGGCGGTGCCTTCGCCCACGTCGGGCAGTTTGAATACAAAGCGTCCATCAGCGGGCTCCCCCGCTCATGACCGATTTCAGCGCCGTGGCGACGCGTTCGGGGCCGGGGAAATACTCCCATTCGAAGGCGTGCGGATACGGAGTGTCCCAGCCGGTGACGCGCGCGATGGGTGCCTCCAGATGGTAGAAACAGCGTTCCTGCACGAGGGCGGACAGTTCACCGCCGAACCCGGAAGTTTTCGGCGCTTCATGGACGATGACGCAGCGGCCGGTCTTCTTCACGCTGGCCTCGATGGTCTCGATGTCCAGCGGGACGAGGGTGCGCAGGTCGATCACCTCGGCGTCGACGCCCGCATGCTCGGCACCCGCCAGGCTGACCCAGACCATTGTGCCGTAGCACAGGATGGTGACGTCGGAGCCCTCGCGGACCACGGCCGCCTTGCCGATCGGAACGGTGTATTTGCCGGTGGGCACCTGGGCCGAGGCCTGGGCCTTCCAGGGCGAGACCGGCTTCTGGTGCCAGCCGTCGAAGGGCCCGTTGTAGAGGCGTTTGGGCTCCAGGAAGATGACGGGATCGTCGTCCTCGATTGCAGCGGTGAGGAGGCCCTTGGCGTCATAGGGGTTGGACGGAATGACGACCTTCAGCCCGGCGATGTGGGTGAACAGGCTCTCGGGGCTCTGGGAGTGGGTCTGGCCACCGAAGATGCCACCGCCATAGGGGCTGCGGACCACGATCGGGCTGGTGAACTGACCACCCGACCGATAGCGCATCTTGGCCGCTTCGGAGACGATCTGGTCGTAGGCCGGGTAGATGTAGTCGGCGAACTGGATCTCGACGACGGGACGCAGGCCGTAGGCACCCATGCCGATGGCAGCAGCGACGATGCCGCATTCGCTGATCGGGGCATCGAAGCTGCGGGTCAGGCCGTGCTTCTGCTGCAACTGGTCGGTGACGCGAAACACGCCGCCGAAATAGCCGGCGTCCTCGCCGAAGCTGAGAACGTTCGGGTCCTCGGCCATCTTGACGTGCAGGGCCGAGTTCAGCGCCTGGATCATGTTCATGGGCACCACGCCATCGGTTGCCGGCGCGACGGAGGCGGGGGCGGCGTCCTGATCGACCATGTCGGGTTCGATGCCGTCGGTACGGTCGGATTCAGTGAAGGTCTGTTCGGTCATGCTCAGACTCCCACCTCGCGGCGCTGTTCGGTCAGGCGCCAGTCCTCGGTGGCATAGACCTCCTCGAACATGGTCTTCACCGAAGGTCGGGACTGGCCCAGGGTGCCGATGGCCTCGGACTCCTTGCCGGCGGCCCGGACCTGGGCGACGGCCTCGGCCTCGGCTTCGGTCTGTTGTCCGTCGGACCATTCGCCGAGTGCGATCAGGTGCTGTTTGAGGCGGGCGACCGGATCGCCCAGCGGCCATTTCTCGTGCTCGTCGCCGGGACGATAGCGGCTCGGATCATCGGACGTGGAGTGGGGCGCACCGCGGTAGGTGAACAGTTCGATCACCGTGGCACCCTGGTTCGACCGGGCGCGCTCCTCGGCCCACTGGGTCGCGGCCCAGACCGCGAGGAAGTCGTTGCCGTCGACCCGCAGCGCCGGCAGGCCGTAGCCGATGGCCTTGGACGCAAAGGTCGTCTCCAGCCCGCCCGCGATGCCCTGGAAGGAGCTGATGGCCCACTGGTTGTTGACGATGTTGAGAATGACGGGCGCGCGATAGACGGACGCAAACGTCAGGGCGTTGTGGAAGTCGCCCTCGGCCGTGGCCCCGTCACCGATCCATGTGATCGCGATCTTGTCGTCGCCCTTGTAGGCGCTGGCCATGGCCCAGCCCACGGCCTGGGGCACCTGGGTGCCCAGATTGCCGCTGATGGTGAAGAAACCATAGTCCTTTGCCGAGTACATGATCGGCAGCTGGCGACCCTTGATGGGGTCTGCGGCGTTGGAATAGATCTGGTTCATCATCGCAACGAGCGGATAGCCGCGCGCGATCAGCAGGCCCTGCTGGCGATAGGTCGGAAAGCCCATGTCCTCGCGGCTCAGGATCATCCCCTGGGCCACGGCGATGGCCTCCTCGCCGGTGCATTTCATGTAGAAGCTGGTCTTGCCCTGACGGTGCGCGCGATGCATCCGGTCGTCGAAGGCGCGGGTCAGGATCATGGCCTTGAGACCCTTGCGCAGGGTCTCGGCATCGAGGCGGGGGTTCCATGGCCCGAGCGCCTGGCCTTCGTCATCGAGCACCCGCACCAGCCGGAACGCGTGATCGCGCATGTCGAACGGCCTGGTGCTGACGTCGGGTCTTTCGACCACACCGGCAGCGTCCAGTATCAGATGCGAGAAATCAGGCGCGTCGCCCGGACGGCCTGAAGGCTCCGGCACGCGCAAGCTCAGCGGTTGGCTATTCTTTTTCATTCGTCCTTGCCGTCCGGTTGATCCGACCGCGCTTCCTCGTTGCAAAGCCCATTAGCATGGCATGCGTTCCGAGGCTCTTCCAAATCTGACCTTGCAATGTGCTGTTTTAGGGTATTTTATTGCGTCATAACAAGAAATGGAGAAACGCTTTGGCTGACGACCTCGATCCCATCGACGCCCGCATCCTGGATATCCTGCAACAGGACGCGGGTCTGTCGGTTGCGGAGGTTGCTGATCGGGTAGGCCTGTCGGCCTCGCCCTGCTGGCGGCGCATCAAGAGACTGGAGGATTCCGGATTGATCCGCAAGCGGGTCACGCTGCTGGATGCGGCGCTGCTGGGTCTGGATTTCGAAGTCTATGCCATCGTCAAGCTGAGCCTGCCGTCCTCCGACAATCTCGACATCTTCGAGGCGGCCGTCGCCAAATGGCCGGAAGTCGTCCAGTGCGCGACCATCACCGGCCGCGAGGACTATGTGCTACGGATCATTACGTCCGACATGCATGCCTTCGATAAATTCCTGCGCGAGAAACTGCTGACGCTCGGGATCGTTTCCGACTGCGCGAGCCATATCGTGACCCGCGGGGTCAAGAATGTGACGGCCCTGCCGCTGGGGATCATTACCCCTCACGTCTCCAGCTGAATCCGAGGAAACCTGTATGATCGAGATGGTGATCGACGCCCGTCGCAAGGATCTTGGCGGGTTCGAGGTGGGACGGATCCTGCCGTTCGCGCGGCGTCGCATGGTCGGGCCGTTCATCTTTCTGGACCAGATGGGGCCGGCCGAATTTGCGCCGGGGTCCGAGGCCATCAACGTCCGGCCTCATCCGCATATCGGCCTGTCGACCCTGACCTATCTGTTCGAGGGCGAGATCATGCACCGGGACAATACCGGTGCGTCCCAGGCCATTCGACCCGGTGAGGTCAACTGGATGACGGCAGGCAAGGGCATTGTTCATTCCGAACGCACAGACCCCCTGAAGAAGTCGACGGGCGGGCCGATGCACGGGATGCAGGCCTGGATCGCCCTGCCGGACCACAGGGAGGACTGTGATCCTGGGTTCCTGCACTATGGGGAAGACGATCTGCCAGCCTATGACAACGGCGGGCTGTTCGCACGTCTGGTGGCCGGGGAGGCCTACGGGGCCATGGCGTCGGTGCAGGGAGAGTCGCCCCTGTTCTATGTGCACTGGGACATGCAGGCCGGGGTGCGCACGGCACCACCGCCAGGCAAGGGGGCGGGTGGCTATTCCGAACGGGCGCTGTTCGTGGCCAAGGGCACGATCGAGGTCGGGGACCGCGAGTTTCACGCCGGTCAGATGATCGTGCTGGATCAGAACGCCGAGCCGACCGTCAGGTCCGTGACCCCCTCGACCGTCATGGCTCTGGGCGGGGAGCCGATTGGCGAGCGTCTGATCTGGTGGAATTTCGTGGCTTCGTCACAGGCGCGGATCGATGCCGCAAAGGCCGACTGGCAGGCAGGGCGAATGAAGCTGCCGCACGAGGACGACCTGGAGTTCATACCGCTGCCGGACGAGCCTTCGATCAATGCGACGACCACCGGACCGGTGGAGCCGAAGCCGACCGACCCGGTCTGAACCCTGGCCGGAGCCGGCTGCCGTAACGGCTGGGGTCCAGCCTAGGCCGCGAACCGGTGTCGGGCGTCGCGGGTCTCGTGAGACTGGGCGAGCAGGGCCGTGATCTGGTCCGGCGTCATAGGGTGGCCAATCAGGTGTCCCTGGGCCTGGTTGCAGCCTTCGGCCCGCAGGATGTCGAGCTGGGCGCGGGTCTCGACCCCCTCTGCCAGGAGCTTGACGCCAAGGGCGATCGACAGATCACTGATGGCCCGAATGATCATCGTGGCGTCCTTGCGTTCGCCCAGCGGGGTCACGAAGGAGCGGTCAATCTTGATCTTGTCGACGGGGAGCCGGCTCAGATAGCCGAGGCTGGAATAGCCGGTGCCGAAATCATCCAGCGCGATCTGGAAGCCCATCCGGCGAACCTGGTCCAGGTTCTCGAGCACGGCGGGATCGGCGCGGAGCAGCACGCCCTCGGTGATCTCGAACTCGAAATTGCTCGCCCGGACACCGTACTGGACCAGCAGGTCGCCGACCATGCTCGCAAAGGCAGGCGATTTCAGCTGGATCGGAGAGACATTGATCGCGATCTTGAGGCCCGGCCACATGACAGAGTCGGCAAAGGACCTCTCGATGGCATAGCGGCCCAGGACCTCGGCCAGACCGGCGGCCTCGGCGAGGGGGACGAACAGCGTCGGTGACACGGGGCCACGGGTGGGATGTGGCCAGCGCATCAGGGCCTCGGCCCCGATCGTCGCGCCGGTTTCGTCGATCTGGGGCTGATAGACCATCTCCATGCCGCCCGACTGAAGGGCCTGACGAAGTTCGACCTCCAGGTCGAGGTGGAGCCTCTGGGTGTGGTCGAGCGAAGGCTCGAAGAAGGCGACGGTCGCACCCGACGTCAGGGCCGCGGCAGCCGCCAGCCGTGCCTGGCGGAGTGCATTCTGGGGCGAGGTGACGGGACGCGACAGGAGATTGACCCCGATAGTGCTGGCAACGGCCATGTCGCCCACTGGCGTCATGAGCGGCAGGTCCATCAGCCGGTTGATCTCTCCGGCAACGATGGCCGACTTGAACTCGCGGGTCGCCGGGTGAAGGACGGCCAGCATGTCCTCACCGACCCGGGCGACGATGCCTGTCCTGCCATAGGCGGTGACCAGCCGTCGGCTCAGGTCGCGCAGAAGTTCATCCCCGCACGCCTCGCCGAGACGGGCGTGGATCTCGTTCAATCGGTCCAGTTTGATGCAAAGGAGCGCGATATCGTCCTGCGAGGATGCCGCTTCGCGACCATGAAAGGCGATCGCTTCGGAAAAACCTTCGGCGTTCGGCAGTTCGGTTACGGGGTCGGACCGGAGACGATATTCGGCATGGGCCCGGCTGGCCCGTTCGGCATTGCGAGACTTGCGAAACTGCCTGAGCAGGACATAGCCCGACACGATCAATCCAGCCTCGATGATCATCAGAACCTGGCCGACAGCCGGGTCGGAAGCCGCTCTCAGAACGTGCACGAAAACCAGGCTGACAAGGGTCAGAAGCGCAACCAGGGTCACGCCGTCCATGGTGAGGTATGCCCAGGCCTCTCTCGGGGCCGGGTCAGACCGTTGTTTCCAAGTCCTCGAACGTTTCACGTCGGTGATGATCTGCAAGGGTGAAAGTGAACGGACAGTCCCAGCGAGGGACCTGTTCGCACCCTACAGTCCAGCCTCATTAAAAAACCCTAAGCTTAACCATGGCTGTTCGACGAGCGGTGGTTTTTCAGAAAGTCGAGGAGGGCGCGACTGACTTCCGCAGGTCGCTCCTGCTGGATCCAGTGGCCCGCTCCAGGCAGGACGGTCTGTGACCGGAGATCGGTCAACCAGACCGCCAGGCCAGCCTCGTGCTGGCCCGAGTAGTGGCGGACCGGGTCGCGCTCCCCGACCATGAAGGCGGCAGGAACGGAAATCTTCCGGTCCTGCACAAACGCCGTGAGGGACCAGTTCAGGTCCATGCATCGGTACCAGTCCATCGGCCCCTTGAAGCCGCCTGCGGAAAAGGCCGCGACGTATTCGGCGAAATGGTCCGCGCTCATCCAGGGGGGAAGGGTCGCGTCATCGGCGACCTCGGAGATGAAATCCTGGCCCTCGGCGATGAAGCCGGTCGACTGGCGATCGTCCGGTGTCGCTCCGTCATAGGCATAGAAGCCCTTGCGCAGGGCCGTCGCCACATCGGTCTCGAAGATGCCATGGGCATCCGGGGCCTGGAAGGTGCTCATGTACAGAGTGCCTCGACCCAGTCGTTTCGAGAT
>QBLX01000121.1 GCA_003241825.1 Alphaproteobacteria bacterium | reverse complement strand
GCCCACGGCTGCATGCGCTGCAGGCCCTGCTGTTCGAACAGCAGACGGCGTTCAACGTCTCACAGGCCGGACGCACCCTGAACGTCCTGTTCGAAAAGACGGGCCGCAGTGCGGGGCAGGCCATCGGTCGGTCGCCCTATCTGCAGTCGGTTCACGTCGAGGGTGCGGATCATCTGATCGGCCAGATCGTTCCCGTAGCGATCGAGCGGGGCCAGCAGAACAGTCTGGCCGGACGGCTCCTGACAGACACCAACCCGCCGCGTGCGGAACGGCAGGATTAGACAGTATGGCGCGTGAGTCCGAGTTTGTAGCCCTGAACGACACGGAACTCAGGGCCGTGATCGGACCACAGAGCCGCCACATCGCCCTGATCGAGGACGCGTTCAAGGTCCTGGTCGAAACGCCGGGCGGCGGGATCTCGATCAATGGCGGCGCACGCGACCGCGCCAATGCCAAGGCCGTGGTCAACACCCTGATCAACCGGGCCGAAAAAGGCGCCACGGTAACCGAAGCGGACGTCCGCGCGGCCCTGGGCACCGTCCGGGGCGGCGGAACAAACAACAGCGACCCCATGGCCCTGCCGGTCGGCAAGCGCGGGGCAATCGTCCCCAAGACCAATGCCCAGGCGCGGTATCTGGAAACCCTCGCCCGCTGCGAACTGTCATTCGGGGTCGGACCGGCCGGGACGGGCAAGACGTTTCTGGCGGCAGCCTACGGGGCCTCCCTGCTGCGCCGTGGCCAGGTCGATCGGCTGGTGATCACCCGCCCGGCCGTGGAAGCGGGCGAGAAGCTCGGCTTCCTGCCTGGCGACCTGAATGAAAAGGTCGATCCCTATCTGGCACCGATCTGGGAGGCGCTGAACGACATCCTTGGCGCCGAGGACGTCCAGCGGCGGCGCGACAAGGGCGAGATCGAGGCAGCTCCGATCGCCTTCATGCGTGGCCGGACGCTGAGCCATGCCTTCGTCATCGTGGACGAGGCCCAGAACACCTCGCGCCTGCAGATGAAGATGGTTCTGACACGTCTGGGCGAAGGCGCACGGATGGTTGTGACCGGCGATCCGTCGCAGATCGACCTGCTGAACCCGCGCGATTCCGGACTGGCCCATGCGCTGCGCATCCTGCGTAACGTGAAGGGTGTGGGGGTTCTGGAGTTCGAGGCCCAGGACGTGGTGCGCCATGCAATGGTCGAGCGGATCGTCCGCGCCTATGACGCCGATGCGGCAGGCGGACGCCCCGGGGCGGATGCCGAAGCAACCGTTCTTCCCTCAGCCGCACTCTGACAGGGCTGCCATGCAGACGGCCCTCGAGATCGATGTCAACGTCGAGGACCCGGACTGGGCGTCGGCCCTGTCCGGTATCGAGCGCTGTGTGGAGCGCGCGGCCCGGGCCGCAGCAGCCGGGGCCGAGGGGTCGATCGTCATTCTGCTGACCGATGACGAGACCGTCCGCGACCTGAACGCCCGCTTCCGCAGCAAGGACCGGCCGACCAATGTCCTGTCGTTTCCCGGGGCCGACATGCCGATGCCCGGTGCCGCGCCGCATCTGGGAGACATTGTCCTGGCCTATGGCGTCTGCGCCGGGGAGGCCGTGTCCCAGTCCAAGAGCCTGACGAACCATCTGACCCATCTGGTCGTCCATGGGGTGCTGCACCTGCTGGGCCGGGACCACGAGACCGATCCCGAGGCCGAGGCGATGGAGGCCGAGGAGAAGGCGATCCTTGCGGCACTGGGCATTGCCGACCCCTATGTGCTGATCGACGATCATTGAGGCCGACAGAATGAAGACCGCCGCAGGATTGTGGGACCGCGCCCTGACGGGACGATGGAGCCGCATCGGCCTGGCCTTGCTGGCCGGGCTTGGCGCTGCTCTCGCGCATCCGCCGTTCGGGATCATGCCCGGCCTGCTGGGTTATGGTCTGCTGATGTTGCTCGCTGAGCGGTCCGGCACAACGCGCGGAGCGTTCTGGATGGGCTGGCTGGCGGGCTTTGCCTATTTCGGCCTTGGCTGCTGGTGGGTGGCGGAGGCCTTTCTGGTCAATCCGGATCAGGCCTGGATGGCTCCGTTCGCCGCGAGCCTGCTACCGGCCGGGATCGGCCTGTTCTGGGGGGCAGCGACAGCCCTGTACCGCCGGCTTGCTCCCGCGGGCGTGCTGCGGATCCTGATGTTCGCCGGCCTGTTCGCCCTGTTTGAATGGCTGCGTGGCCATGTCCTGACCGGCTTTCCGTGGAATCCCGCAGGCGCCAGCTGGAAGGCCGGGTCGGCGGGATCACAGCTGGCGTCTGTCATCGGCGTCTATGGTCTCAGCCTGGTCACGGTCGCCATCTTTGCGGCCTTCGCGCCGCTGGCGGCACCCGGTCCGCGCAAGGATCGCATCACGGCGGCCGGACTGGGCGTCATTGCCCTGATCGGCGTCATCGCCTTTGGTGCCGGTCGCCTGTCCGGGGCCCGGGTCGAGGAAACAGACACCCTGATCCGAATCGTCCAGGCCAATGTCGAGCAGGAGTCCAAATGGACGCCCGAGGCCTATCGCGGCATCGTCGACCGTTACCTGGCCCTGACAGCGCAGCCCAGCACCCTGCCCGGCTCGCCCCTGCCGGACGTGATCGTCTGGCCCGAAGGTGCCCTGCCCGCATCCGCAGACACCGTGTTCGGACCGACCTCGGGCGACGGCGCGCTGATCGCCGCAGCCGTCCAGCCGGGGCAGACCCTGCTGATGGGTCTGGGGCGAGGTCAGGCCGACCCGTCTGCGCCCGACGGTGCCCGCTACTACAACGCCCTGTTCGCCCTGCACGACACGGGCGGGCCGGGGCTGACGGTTGCGGCCATCTATGACAAGCACCGGCTGGTACCGTTCGGCGAATACCTGCCCCTTGGATCGCTGATGGGGGCGCTCGGCATCCGCAGCCTGGTGCACATGCCGGCGGACTTCAGTGCCGGGCCGACCCCGGCGCCGATCGATCTGCCCAATGCCCCACGGGTCCAGCCCCTGATCTGCTATGAAAGCCTGTATCCCGGGTTCACCCCTGCCGGTGCAGACCGTCCCGACTGGATCGTCAATGCCTCCAACGATGCCTGGTTCGGCGCAACCTCGGGGCCGCTCCAGCACCTGAACCTCGCCAGCTACCGGGCCATCGAAACGGGGCTGCCGGTTGTGCGTGCGACCCCGACCGGTGTGTCGGCAATGATTGATCCCTGGGGCCGGGTCATTGGCAATCACCAGCTGGAATCAGGCGAAAGCGGCGTCATCGACGCCATACTCCCGCGCCCGACGGCGTTGACCATATTCGGTCGCTTTGGAGACACCGGCTTCTGGATACTGGTGGGTTTGGCCCTGGTCCTTTCCGGACCATGGCCAAAACGGCCCATAAAATCTGCTTGATAACGCATCAAGCTTTACAGGCGCCGCTATTTCCGCGAATTGTAATGACACCGGTCCGCGACTGGCGCATGTCAATCATTGCATTGCGAACTATCTAGGCGAGAGAAGAATGGCGCGAGGAACAGGCGAGGACGGACCCCATCCGGTGGACCGCCATGTCGGCAGGCGGGTCTGCGAAAAACGGATCAGCCTTGGCTATAACCAGAGTGATCTGGGACGGGCCCTTGGCCTGACGTTCCAGCAGATCCAGAAATACGAAAAAGGGGCGAACCGCATCTCGGCGTCGAAGCTCTGGGACATTTCCCGCTTCTTCAAGGTGGATGTGTCCTATTTCTTCCAGGGTCTCGGCACCGCACAGCCCGGCATGGCCGAGGGCGATCCCGATGCGTACGACCACGATTTCCCGTCGACGCGGCACACGATCGAGATCGGCCGTCTGGCACCACAGCTGTCGAACCGGCAGCAGAAGCTCGCGCTCGAACTCATCCGTGAAATGGCTGACCGGCCCGCAGAGTAGGCATCAGGAGGCCGACACCCCCGGGTTCCCCACGGGATGTCGCCTCGTCGCCTCCTGAGCCGAAGTCCTTGATCAGAGATCGAGGTCGACGGTGATCGGGCAGTGGTCGCTGGGCTGTTCCCAGGCCCGGACGGGCTCGTGGATCGTGGCGCTGCCCGCCACGACAGCGGGCGTCAGTCCTGGTGAGGTCCACAGGTGGTCGAGGCGCAGCCCGCGCGCCGACTTGCGGAAATCCTGCGCACGATAGCTCCACCAGCTGGCCAGCTTCTGCGGGCCGGGATGAGCGTCGCGCACCACGTCGGCGAATCCTCCAACGTCCTGCAGACGATTCAGCGTCTCGACCTCCAGCGGCGTGTGGGACACGATCTTCGACATGTAGCGGTGGTTCCAGACGTCGAACTCCCCGGGCGCAATGTTGAAATCGCCCGCAAGCAGAAGGGGCGCGCGCCGGTCGCGACGCGCCATCTCGGCCGTCAGCCGCTCGTAGTAGTCCATCTTGTGATCGAATTTCGGGTTCAGCACCCGGTCGGGCACGTCCCCGCCCGCCGGGATGTAGAAATTCTGGATCTCGACCCCGGATACGGTGGCCGACACGCATCGTGCATGGCCCTGCCGACAGACGTCCAGTTTCGGGCTGTCGGTAATCGGCAGGCGGCTGGCAATCGCAACGCCGTGCCAGCCCTTCTGCCCCGCGATTCGCAGGTGAGGCATGCCCATGGCCTCGAAGGCACGGACCGGGAACTGGTCCTCAAGGCATTTGATCTCCTGCAGGCACAGGACATCGGTGCCGCTCTCGGCGACAAATCGGGCCACCTGGTCGGCACGAAGGCGGACCGAGTTGATATTCCAGGTCGCGACCCGCAACGGCTTTCGGGACGCCATCACCCGCGCGCCATGACGCGTTCGAGCAACTGGGCCGAACGCTCGGGCCCGAGGTCGTGCGCGAGCGCAGACCGGAACTGGCCGTCTGGCCCCATCAGGTAAACCGTCAGCGAATGGTTCATGGTGTAGGCAGTGCCCTCACCGACCTTCTCGTAGATCGCGCGATAGGTGCGGGCTGTCGCCGCGACCTGCTCCGGAGTGCCGGTGAGGCCGATCACGCCTTCGGGAAAGCCGTCGCTCGACAGATAGGCCTTCAACGCTTCGGGCGTGTCACGCTCCGGGTCGACCGTTATGAAGATGACCTGGATATCCTGACCCTTCGCCCCCATCCGCGCCTTGGTGGCCTCGATCGCCCCCAGGGTGGTCGGGCAGAAGTCGGGGCAGTAGGTGAAGCCGAAGAAGACCAGGCTCCACTTGCCGTCCAGCAGCGACTGATCGACCGCCCGGCCCGTCTGGTCGACCATCTGGAACGGGCCACCGACCAGGGCCTGGCCGGTGCCGGAATCGGTGATCATCGTCTCTGCGGCCCGCTCGCGGCCGGTCACAACGAAGACCGTGGTCAGGGCGAGGGCAGCCGCGATGGCAACACAGGCACCCGCAAACAGCATGACAGAACGGCGTGGCATCGTGTCTCTCATTCAACACGCCGACAGAACGGCGCGACGGGTCTATAGACCGAGGGTGACCATCAGCGAAATCGAACCGTCGTCGCAGTTTCCAGACCGGGCTTCAGCCGGGTGGCGCCAGCTGCCGCGCCGAAGTCGGGGGCTGGGTCTGCGCACCCTCATCATTCTTCGGTGGCTGGCGATCTCGGGCCAGACCGCGACCGTGATCGTCGCGGTCGGGATGCTGCACTTCCCGCTGCCGGTCTGGCAGTGCCTGCTGGTGATCGCCGCCAGCGCAGTGGTCAATGTGCTGGCCATGGCGCGGCTGCGTGACGTCGAGGCTCGGCTGCCCGACGGGCGCCAGACCGCCATCCACCTTGGCTTCGATATCCTGCAGCTGACCGCCCTGCTGGCCCTGACCGGCGGGCTGGAGAACCCCTTCTGCCTGCTGCTGGTAGCACCGGTGACCGTAGCGGCAGCGTCGCTGCCTGGACGACAGGCGATCGGCCTTGGCCTGATGGTGCTTCTGTCGACGGGAGCCCTGTTCTTCTGGTCACTGCCGCTGCCCTGGGAGGCCGGGACACGGCTGGAGTTGCCGGCGCTCTATCGCTTCGGGATCGGATTGGCGCTGATCACCGGCGTGGTGTTTACGGCCGCCTATGCCTGGCGGGTGGCCGCCGACGCGGAAAAACTGGAACTGGCCCTGGCAACCACGCAGGACGTCCTGCAACGCGAGCAGCGCCTTGCCGCCTTGGGCGGACTGGCGGCCGCGGCGGCGCACGAGCTGGGCACCCCGCTGGCGACCATCCAGGTGGTTGCCAAGGAACTGCTGCGGGCATCGCCGGCAGATGGCCCGATCGCCGAAGATGCCCGGCTGATGCTGCAACAGGCCGAGCGATGCCGCGAAATCCTGCAGCGGCTGTCGCAACGGCCCGAGGAGGGCGACGCCCTCTATACCGAAGTGGGGCTGAAGGCTCTGCTCGCCGAGATCGTGGAACCGCATCTGGGCTTCGATCTCGATATCGGCTGCACCGTATCGATGACCGGCACCGGACCCGAGCCGCACGTCAAGCGTCTGGCAGAGGTGATCCACGGTCTCTCGGCGATCGTGGAAAATGCGGCTGATTTCGCCGCCACCCGCGTGTCGGTGCGAGCCGTCGTGGACGGC
>QBLX01000120.1:2846-9356 GCA_003241825.1 Alphaproteobacteria bacterium | reverse complement strand
GGTTGATGGCCGTGACGAGGATCAGCCGCCCCTCCGGCCGCCCCGCCAGCCCGTCCACGCAGGTTCGCGACAGCTTGGCGATATGGCGGCCATAGGGTTCCAGATCATCGGCGGCGATGCCGATCGCTGCGGCGATCTCGGCGATGGGGTTCAGCGTCGCGGCCCGCGCGATCTCAAGGTCGATGCTCATGGCCCTTGATGCCCGCACCGCGTCCGGTCCGGCAAGAGGCAGATCGGTCGCGGTGGCGTGGATCCGGAGGCTGTGGCCAAATCGGAAAGCCCGGCTAAGGTAGGGTCGATCCCGCGCAGACGGGACACTGCCGAGGACCAAGGACATCGCCCTGCCCCTGAACGATCCGTCCGGTCCTGTCTGGGCTCCATCGACCGGCCCTGCGCCCTATCGTGACCTTTGCACCGACTGCGGGGTGTCGCGCACCTCCGAGCCCAAACGCTGTGGCCAGGCCTGCCAGTTCATCAAGCCCGACTATCCGGCGATGGAGGCCGCCGTGCATGGCCGGGCCCGCGATCCGCAGCGGGTCGACGAGCTCCATTTCGGACCCTTCCGGCGCATGGTCCGCGCGGCCCTGGCCGAGCCCCGGCCCGGTGCGCAATGGACCGGCATCACGACCCGGATCGCCGAGCGGCTGCTGGAAACCGGGGCGGTCGATGCCGTCCTGACCATGGCCCCCGACCCGGAAGACCCCTGGCGGCCGGTTCCGGTTCTGGTCACCGAGGCGCGCGGCATGGCCGAGGTTCGGGGGATGCGGATGGGCTATGCCCCGCTGCTTGCCCTGCTGGAGCCCGCCCGGGCCGCCGGGCACCGCCGGATCGCTGTCATCGGCATCCCCTGTCAGGTCTATGCCCTGCGCGCCCTTGAGGCCGAACTGGGTTTCGACCGGCTCTATGTCATCGGCACCCCCTGTTCGGACAACACCACGACCGAGCGGTTCCACGACTTCCTCGACCTGCTCTCGGACGCGCCCGAGACCATCACCTATCTGGAGTTCCGGGCCGACTATCATGTCGAACTCCGGTTCAGGGACGGCAGCCAGCGGGTGGTGCCCTTCCTCCAGCTGCCGATCTCGAAACTGCCGCCGGACTTCTTTCCGCTGACCTGCCGGACCTGTGTCGACTACACCAATGTCCTGGCCGACATCACGGTCGGCTATATGGGCGGCCAGGGCGAGCAGTGGCTTCTGGTCCGCAACGAACGCGGCGAGGAACTGCTGGACCTGCTCGGCGACGAGGTCCGCCTCTCGGCACCCGGCACGGCCGGAAAGCGCGCCGGAGCGGTCAAGGGCTTCATGGCCAATGTCGAACGCGCGGCCGGCGGCCTGCCCCTGCGTGCCATGCCTGACTGGGTCCGCCCCATCGTCGGCTGGCTGATGCCCCGCATCGGCCCGCGCGGGCTGGAGTTCGCGCGCACACGGCTGGAAATGAAGGCCATCGAGACCGTCCTGCACCTGCGCCGCGAGGAGCCCCGCCGGATGAAGTCCATGATCCCGGACCACGTCTGGGCCCTGGTGGCCCCGTATGGGCTCAAGCCCCTCGACGGCGAGCGCACCGCGTCACCCGACAGCGACGGGACCTGAGCCAGACCCGTCTTCGACGAAAGTCGCTCTCTCAAGCACAGCCATAGCCTGTCACCTTCGCCGATGAAGCCCGTGCCATCGCGCGGGTGGGTCATGACAGCCGAAAACGGCGAGCCTTTGGGAGGGACACACAATGACAGACAGCGCCATCAGTGCGCCAGGCGAAGAACCGGAAGCCGTGGGCAAGAATGACAAGCTCGTCATTCTCGCATCCTCGGTCGGCACGGTGATCGAATGGTATGATTTCTACCTGTACGGCTCGCTCGCCGCGATCATCTCGGCCCAGTTCTTCTCGGGCGTGAACGAGACTACCGGCTTCATCTTCGCCCTGATGGCCTTTGCCGCCGGCTTTGCGGTCCGTCCGTTCGGCGCGATCTTCTTCGGGCGGCTCGGCGATCTGTGGGGACGCAAGAACACCTTCCTCGTCACCATGCTGCTGATGGGTGTGTCGACCTTCGTCGTCGGTCTGCTGCCATCCTATGCCGCCATCGGCATCGCGGCTCCCATCATCCTGGTCCTGATGCGTCTGATCCAGGGTCTGGCCCTGGGCGGTGAGTATGGCGGGGCTGCCACCTATGTGGCCGAGCACGCGCCACGCGGCAAACGCGGTTTCTACACCTCCTTCATCCAGATCACGGCCACCGTCGGCCTTCTGCTGAGCCTGGTCGTCATCCTCGGTGTCCGCACCGCCGTGGGCGAGGAAGCCTTCGCTGACTGGGGCTGGAGAATTCCGTTCCTGCTGTCCATCCTGATGCTGGCTGTCTCCCTGTGGATCCGCCTCAAGCTGGCCGAGAGCCCGTCGTTCAAGAAGATGAAGGCTGAAGGCAAGGGCTCGACCACGCCGCTGAAGGACTCCTTTGGCAAATGGCCGAACCTGAAGCTGGTCCTGATCGCCCTGATCGGCCTGACGGCTGGCCAGGCGGTGGTCTGGTACACCGGTCAGTTCTACGCCCTGTTCTTCCTCGAGCGGGTGATGAAGGTCGAGGCCTCGCTGGCCAACATCCTGATCGCCGTGGCCCTGCTTCTGGCAACGCCGTTCTTCGTCTTCTTCGGCTGGCTGTCGGACAAGATCGGCCGCAAGCCGATCATCCTCACAGGCTGTCTGGTTGCGGCACTGACCTATTTCCCGCTGTTCCAGGCCCTGACCACCGCTGCCAACCCGCGTCTGGCAGAAGCGACGGCATCGGCTCCGATCACGGTCTACGCAGACCCGGCGGACTGCAACGTGCAGTTCGACCCGATCGGCAAGACCCTCTTCAACCAGTCCTGCGACGTGGCGAAATCCTATCTGGCCAAGGCGGGCATCAACTACACCAACGTCGAGGCTCCGGCCGGAACGGTGGCCGAGGTCCGCATCGGTGACCAGTCGGTGATCACGAGCTTCCGTGGCGACGACATGTCCACGGCGGATTTCACGGCTCAGAAGAAGACCTGGGATACCGGGCTGGGCGAGTCGCTCTCGGCTGTGGGCTACCCGCTCAAGGCTGACAGCGCTGAGGTGAACCGACCCATGGTCGTCGCCATCCTGTTCATCCTCGTGCTCTATGTCACCATGGTCTACGGCCCGATCGCGGCGGCCCTGGTCGAGATGTTCCCGACCAATATCCGCTACACCTCGATGTCGCTGCCCTATCATATCGGCAACGGCTGGTTTGGCGGCTTCCTGCCGACCACGGCCTTCGCCATGGTCGCGGCCACGGGCAATATCTACTACGGGCTCTGGTATCCGATCGTGGTGGCGCTGATCACCGTCGTCATCGGTGTCCTGTTCGTGAAGGAAGGCAAGGACGTCGATCTCAACGACTGATCCAGCCTGAAACGAAAACGGGGGGCGGGTGGATCGGCAACGATCCCCCGCCCCTTGTCCTGTCGATCCCCCCTCGCTTGTATCCTTGTGCCTGAGGTCGTCTAGATGGGCGCGATGTATGCCCTGCTGATCCTGTCGATGGTCGCCCTCTACATGGGTGTGCTGTTTGCCGTGGCATGGCGCAGCGAGCGGCTGGGGCCCCATGCGCCTCCCGGTCGCCGTTTCGGTCCCTGGACCTATGCTCTGAGCCTGGCGATCTACTGTACGTCCTGGACCTATTATGGCGCAGTCGGCACGGCCTCGCGCGACGGGTGGGAGTTCCTGCCCATCTATATCGGCCCGGCCATCGGCATCGTGCTGCTGTTCCCGATCTGGAAGCGGATCGCCGCCACTGCCCGGCGCGAGAACATCGGCTCCATCGCCGACTTCATCGCCGCCCGCTATGGCAAGAGCCAGAGGCTGGGTGCGCTCGTCGCCACCGTCGCCATCGTCGGGTCCCTGCCCTATATCGCCCTGCAGCTGAAGTCCCTGTCCATGGCCTGGCAACTGGTCACGGCAGGCACAGCCGTCGCCGGATCCGAGCGACTGACCGTCAGCGTGATCGCTGTCGTTCTGGCCGGCTTCACCATCCTGTTCGGTGCCCGGCGACCCGACCTGACCGAGCATAACCGCGGCCTGATCCAGTCCGTCGCCCTGGAGTCGGTCGTCAAGCTGGCAGCCCTGGTCGCCGTCGCTGTCTTTGCCGCCCTGCTGCTGTTCGGATCGCCTGAGCCAGCCGCCGTCGTCACGGCCCTCGGCGACCTGGCCGCCCCGCCCGTGATCGATGCCCGGTTCATCGCCATCACCCTGCTGGCGACGCTCGCCATCTTCTGCCTGCCGCGCCAGTTCCACGTCGCCTTCGTCGAGGCCTCGGAGCCGGCCCACATCCGCCGCGCCCGCTGGGTGTTTCCGCTCTACCTGCTGATCACCAGCCTGGCCGTCGTGCCGCTGCTGGCGGCCGGGGGGCTGTTCTCGCAGCTGGCCGACCCAGACCTGTTCGTGCTGGACGTGCCCTATTCCCAGGGTGCGCGGGTCCTGACGGCCATCGTCTTCGTCGGCGGCTTCTCGGCCGCGACGGCCATGGTTATCGTCGAGACCGTGGCCCTGTCGGCCATGGCCTCCAACAGCCTGATCCTGCCGCTGGTGGCGCGGGACCGGTGGCGGGCGCGCGAGGATGCCTCGGACATGGCCGGAGCCATCCTGCAGGTCCGCCGGGCGGTCATCTGCGCCATCCTGTTCCTCGCCTGGCTGTACTTCCAGGCCCTCGATCGCTCCAGCGGGCTGGCGTCCATCGGGCTGATCTCGTTCGCCGCCCTCGCCCAGCTGGCTCCGGCCCTGTTCGGCGCGGTGCTCTGGCGGGGTGGCCATGCCCGGGGCGCCATCGCCGGCATATCGGTGGGGACAGTGATCTGGCTGGTCCTGCTGGCCATCCCCCAGATCGGGGCTGCCCTTGGCATCGCCAGACCCACACCGTTCGGACTGACCGACCCCCTGCCGCTCGGTGTCTTCCTCAGCCTGGCAGCCAACACCCTGATCTATGTGGTCGTGTCGAAGCAGGCGAGGCCACGCCTCATCGACCGGGTCCAGGCACGGGCCTTTGTGGACCGGCTCAGCCCCGACTGGCGCGAGACCAACACCGCCCCGTCCGGGGCCTCGGTCAGCGACCTGAAGACCCTGGTGTCGCGCTTCGTCGGCGATGCGGGCGCAGAGCGGGCCTTCGCCTCCTTCGCGCAAGAGCGTGGCCAGACTTTCAGGGACGACGACCCGGCTGATGCCGGACTCGCCCGCGCTGCGGAGCGGATGCTGGCCGGCGCCGTCGGGGCCTCATCGGCGCGCCGGGTCATCTCGGCGGCCCTGGCGGGCGGCGGTCGTGCGCCCGAGGACGTCGTGCGGATGCTCGACGAGGCGTCCCAGGCCGTACAGTTCAACCGAGAACTGCTCCAGGCCACGCTGGACAATATCGATCAGGGGGTCAGCGTGGTCGATGCAGACCTGAGGCTGATCGCCTGGAATGCCCGCTACATCGCCCTGTTCGACCTGCCCGCGGGCTTCGTCCATGTCGGCCAGCCGATCGCCGACGTCTATCGCCTGAACGCCGAGCGCGGCGAAGTCCCGCCCTCGGACCGCGAACCCTGGATCGAGCGCCGCCTCGAAGCCCTGCGCCGCCGCGAACCCCACACCCACGAGCGGATCCAGCCCAATGCGCGGGTCATCCGCTCGACCGGCACCCCGATGTCGGGTGGCGGCTATGTCACCTCCTATACCGACATCACCGAACTGCGCCGCGCGGCCGAGGCGCTCGAGGAAGCCAACGAACAGCTGGAAGCCCGCGTCGCCGACCGCACCGAACGGCTGGAGGAAGCCCGTCAGGCCGCCGAGGACGCCACCGCTTCCAAGACCCGCTTCCTCGCCGCCGCCAGCCATGACCTCCTGCAGCCCCTGCATGCCGCCCGGCTGTTCATCGCTGCGCTCAAGGACGAAGGCGGCGACGGCACGGCGCGCACCCTGGCCGAGAACGCCGACCGCTCGATCGAGAGCGCGCACGGCATGCTCAGGGCCCTGCTCAACCTGTCAAAGCTCGAGGCCGGCGGCGTCCGGCCTGCCGTCGGCTCCCTGTCACTGGAGGCCCTCTTCACCGAGCTGAGACGCGAGTTCATGCCCATCGCCAGGGCCAAGGGACTGACCCTTCGGCTCGTGCCATCGCGCCAATGGGTGTCGTCGGATCGCGACCTGCTGCGATCCCTGCTGCAGAACCTGATCGGCAATGCGATCCGGTACACGGACAGCGGCGGCGTTCTGGTGGGCACGCGGCGAGCGGGCGACGGCGTCCGCATCGTCGTCCACGACACCGGGCGGGGCATCCCTGCCGATCAGCGCGAGGCGATCTTCACCGAGTTCACCCGTCTGGCCGGTTCACCCGGTGACGAGCCCGGGGCCGGCCTCGGCCTCGCCATCGTGCGTCGCGTCTCCAGCCTGCTGGCTCACCCCCTGTCGCTGTCATCCCGACCCGGGCGCGGCACGGTCTTCTCGGTCACGGTCCCCCGGGCCGAGCCGGTCCAGGCCCTGCCCGAA
>QBLX01000120.1:0-2814 GCA_003241825.1 Alphaproteobacteria bacterium | reverse complement strand
GACAACGAGCCCGCCATTCTGGAAGGGCTGTCGGCCCTGCTCAAACGCTGGGGCATGTCGGTCGTCACCGCGCCGGACGCAGCCAGCGCGCTGCAGGCCATCAGGGACACTGGCCCCTTCGATGCTGCCCTGATCGATCTGCATCTCGGTGACGGCCCCGACGGCCTGTCCATCATCGACGCCCTGCGCCGGCACGCCACCCTCCCCATCGCCCTGATCACCGCCGACGACGACGAGACCCTGCCCGCCCGCGCCGCTGCGGCGGGCGCCGCGNGCGGCGGGCGCCGTGCTGATGGCCAAGCCGGTCCGTCCCGCGGCCCTGAAGGCCTTCCTGTCGAGGCGCTAGCCCCCTCTTTCGTCATCCTCCGGGCTGCGCTTGCGCAGAACCGGAGGACCCAGCTCCGCTGAAGCGGCCCGTCAGAGGATGACGTCTGGAATCACAGCGCCCAGATCTCGGCCCGCGACCCCGCTTCGCCCAGGCTGTCCGCCACCCAGTCGCAGATCTCTCCCGCTGCCGCCCCGGTGCCGTCCGGGGGATTGACCACGACCATGGCACAGCCGTTCATCTTCATGGGGTTGGTCAGGGGCCGCAGACGGGTTTCGGCGACGAGCACTTCGCCCAGGCCGTTCAGGCGGCGCAGGAAGCCGTCGAAGGTTTCCATGTCCTTGAGCGGGGTCCAGATGGCCACGGTTGCGCCGGGATCGGCCTTCAACAGGGCCTGGGCGACCTCGGCCGAGCGGACATAGTCATCCGGGCGCTCGAACGGCGGGTCGATCAGGATCAGCGGGGCCTCGACCGCTGACGCAGCCACCAGCACCTGGTCGAACCCGTCCCCGGCCTGCGATTGCGCCTCGGGCCAGGCGGACAGACTCTCGGCCAGCAGCGCCTCGACCTCGTCGCGCAGTTCAAATCCCAGATAGCGGTCATCGGGCCGGAGTTCCCGGGCGATCAGCACCGGTGATCCGGGATAGAAGCGTACCCCGCCGCCCGGATTGACGGCCCGGACCTGATCGGCGAGCGCGGCAATGAGCGGCGGCAGGTCGTCGGCGGCCATCAGGCGGGCGACGCCTGCCTCGGCCTCGCGCGACCGGGTGGCGTCGCCGGTCAGGTCATAGAGGCCGGCACCGGCATGGGTATCGAGCACAGCCACCGGGCCGCGTTGCTGACGGTCCGCCACAAGCCAGAGGACAAGGGCATGTTTCACCAGATCGGCGAAATTTCCGGCGTGGAAGCTGTGGCGATAGTTCATCGGCTTTCGTCTCCCCGCGCGGCGCGGCGGTCAAGCGGAACCACGGTCGCACGCCGCACGTTGGCCGCAGGTCCCTGATGTGAAAGACGAAGATGGCAGACGGCTCTACCGGTTTTACCCCTGCGGTCGAGGTTCCAAAGGGTCTGACCTATTGCAGCGACGATCGCGTCGGCTTTTCGCGCAGACGCACCGCCACCGCTTTCGCCTATCGTGACACGAAAGGCTTGCCGATCCGGGACAAGGCCGTGATCGGCCGCATCAACGCCCTCGCCATCCCGCCCGCCTGGACCGATGTCTGGATCTGCCCCCGCGCTTCCGGCCACATCCAGGCCACGGGCCGCGATGTGAAGGGGCGCAAGCAGTACCGCTATCACGGCGACTGGAGCAGCCACGCCTCCACCAACAAATTCGACAGGCTTCCGGCTTTCGCCCGCGCCTTGCCGAAGCTGCAGGCCCGGATCGACGCGGACATGGCCATCAAGGGACCGTCGAAAGAGAAGGTGCTGGCTACGGCCGTGCGTCTGCTGGAGATCACCCTGATCCGCGTCGGAAATGCGGTCTATGCCAGACAGAACCGCAGCTACGGCCTGACCACCCTGCACAAGCGGCACCTGGAGGTCGACGGGACAGGGCTGACGTTTGCGTTCAAGGGCAAGAGCGGTGTCGAACACTCCGTCAGCGTCCGCGATCGTCGACTGGCCACCGTGGTGAAGGGGCTGCGCGACCTGCCGGGCCAGCAACTGTTCAAATACCGCAATGCTGACGGCGAACTGGTGCCCGTGACCTCCGACGACGTGAACACCTATATCCGTGAGGCCATGGGTGACCAGTTCTCGGCCAAGGATTTCCGCACCTGGGCCGGCACGGTCTCGGCCGCGCGGGCCCTGCGCGACATGGAGCCCCCGACCTCACCGACCGACGCGAAGAGGAAGATCGCCGTCTGCGTCAAGGCCGTGTCGGGCCTGCTCGGCAATACGCCGACCGTCTGCCGGTCGTCCTATGTCCACCCGGCTGTGTTCGACCTCTACGAGACCGGAGCCATGCCACAGACCCTGCCCGGCTCGGAAACAGCGAGCTTCGACAAGGCCCTGGTGAAATATCTGGCGCGCTAGGTCCGCCAATGGCTGGCGACACCCTTGAAAAAGGCGCCTCCAGACACCAGAACGTAAGCGGAACATTCACAGCGGCCCGAGACGCCAGCCAAAGCACCGGGTGGGGGGACAGACAGGATCGAGACGATCAAGACGATCAAGACGGTATTTTTCAGGAACCGGTTCTGATCCCGGTTTCAGGCGCCAGCGATCGCCGTGACGATCAGGCCGGGTCTTCGGTGTGCTGGAAGAAGGGCTCGACCGGGCCCTGCAGCTTGATGGTCAGGGCATTGCCCTTGCGGTCGACGGCCTTGCCGACAGCCAGCCGGACCCAGCCTTCGGAGATGCAGTACTCCTCGACGTTGGTCTTTTCCTCGCCCTTGAAGCGAATGCCGATGCCCTTGGCCAGCAGGTCGGCGTCGTAATACGGGCTGGCCGGATTGACGCAGAGACGATCGGGGAAGGTGTCGGAC
>QBLX01000011.1:42736-45604 GCA_003241825.1 Alphaproteobacteria bacterium | reverse complement strand
ATGCTGCGCAGGGCAGCCCTGGCCTGAACCGGATAGGCTGTGTCGTGAATCTCGTTCCCAGCGCTCCAGATCACTATGCTGGGATGATTGCGGTCGCGACGCACCATGTCAGCGGCATCCCGCTTGTGCCAGTCACCGAAGAACAGGTGATAGTCGTTGGGGGTCTTTGCGACGTTCCACTGGTCGAACAGTTCGTTCATGACGAGCAGGCCGAGTTCGTCGGTCAAGTCCAGAAACTCGGGTGCCGGGACATCGTGGTGCAGGGCAACGCCCTTTATCTTCATGTTTCGCCCGTTTAGCCAGAATCCGGTAGCGGGATCAAAGCGAGCCTCACGGATGCCGAAGGGCACGACCTGATCGTCCAGAACGGACCCGTCCTCGCCCAGCACCCTGATGGCCGCGCGATAGAGTATGGGGCTGTCAATGTCCCAGCGCGAGGGATTGGCCAGGGCCATTGCCGTGCTGAGCACCTCTGTCCGGCCATCATCGACCGCTGTGACCGGGCCCCGCGTGCGGGCAACCTCTCGACCCGACGGGTCGAGGATCGAGGTCTCGATCATGGCCGAACGGGTCCGCGCCGCTGCGTTCCTGACCTCGACCGAAATCGAAACGGTGGCGCTTTCAGCCGTCAGTTCGCGCGTCGATACGAACGCCCCCCCTTGTGGGATGTGCACCTCATCAGTCTCGATCAGCCGGGCGTGGCGATAGATTCCTGAACCGTTGTACCAGCGCGAGGACGGAGCTGCCGACGTGTCGGCCCGGACGGCCAGCACATTGGGGCCGTCGGTTCGCAAATGTCGGGTCACGTCGTAGCGAAGGCTGACATAGCCCATGGGCCGGAATCCGACGTGGTGGCCATTGATCCAGACACCACTGCGCTCCATCACGCCGTCCAGTTCGACGAAGTACCGACGCCCGGGTTCCGGCCGGATGTCGAGGTCCCGGCGATACCAGGCGACGCCGGTCGGCAGGAAGCCGTTCTCGCCACCGCCTTTCGCATTTTGATCAAAGGGTCCCGCGATCGCCCAGTCGTGCGGGACCGAAACCACCGCCCAGTCACGGTCTTCAAAGTCGCGGCGCTCGGTCCCCTCGGGGTCACCCTGAAAGAAGCGCCAGCCATCGGTGAGCGGCGTCGTGATGCGCGGTTCGGCGGCGGCGGCTGCAGGCAGGACGAGGGCCGAGATTACGCCCAGTCCCATCAACCACGATCTGATCGAGGACATGTCCCCTCCCCGGGAAATCACAAAAACAGCTTCGACAAAGGGTTCACCGGGCAATACCAGCAGGCGCTGACGGGGCTGACGCGCTGACAGAGTCCAGAGCCGTCGGTATCAGGGCAAGGGCCTGGATGGCTGCGAGCCCCCACTGGGAGACACCGTTGGTGGACATTCCGGGATCCTCTTCGACGGGATTCAGGACATCAGAGCCCGAGACCGTCCGCCGGCGGGATTGCAGCCGAAAATCCTCGAAATGGGTCTGGTCGAGCAACTCGTGCGCGGCCCTGCGGGCCAGGGCGTCGTCCTGCAGATGATAGGCAGCATAGGCGGTCAGCCGTGAATGCCCTTGCGGCAGGCCGCGCGTCCCGACCCGTCCGCCCAGATGGGCCTGAAGCTCGGCCGCCGGCGCATTGTACCATTTACAGTATTCGATCCAGGCCGCGCGGTAGGCGGGGACATCCACCATCCGTAACAGTTCCGAGTGGGTCTCGACCGCTCCGAACACCGCGTTCAGATGAGAGATGGAGATGCCTTCCCCGGCCCCCGTGAACTGGCCAGTGTGGACATTGTAGTAGCCACCACCATGGAACCAGCGCCGTGGCAGCGCCGCAAGGCTTCTCATCCCGGTGACAATTCGGTCGCGCCAGCGGTTGTCGCCCGTGCGCTCCCATTCAGTCATCCAGGCAGCGAGGAAAGAGCTCCAGTCCGTTCCGAAACCGGCGTCGACGATCGGCCCGCCCGGAGCCGGATCCCCCGCAGCGGGACGTTTGCGCCGGATCTGGACGCGGGTCAGTGTCTCGTCCGATCCGACCAAGGAGCGCATCAGGTCGCCGATCCGCTCATCGGCTGTCAGGTAGAAATAGATCCTGCGGAAGGCGGCATTGCTGACCCTCGGTTGCTTGGAGCTGTCGCTCCAGTGCTGGACCCCGTGGCGTGTGCCAAAGCCCCGGTGCGGCCCAATATGGTAGCAGTCGACCTCACTGGAATGGCGGGTCATGGCCTCGGCCATGCGGAAGACATCCGCTCGCCCCGTGCGAAGGAAACTGTACCAGAGCCAAAGGTCCGGCGAGAGTTCGGAGTTGGCCCAGGCGAAGCCGCCGATGTCATACTTCCATTCGTGCCGGTCAGCGTCATAGCTGTGCATGACGTCGCCGTAGTTCCAGAACCCGTACCATCGGCGCTGGGCGATCTGGTCGCGGTACAGGTCCAGCGTATCGTCCAGCCGGGTCTCGATGCCTGCCCGCAAGGGCGTTGAACGGTCGGGCAGGCTCCAGTCGCCGAAGACCTCGACCGCACGGATCCGTTCGGGGGAGCAAACGAGGCGCGGTGGCGTCTCGACCCCCCGAGCCATCACCGACAAGGTCTCGCGAGACGGCGTTCCGGACAGGGCCCAGAGTGTCAGTTCGCTGGTCCGTGCCACGCCAAAGGGTGTGCCCCAACCGGGCTCATAGTCCTCATAAGTAATCTCGAGGCCTTCGTTCTGGCGCGCATGCGTCGTCATGCCGAGACCGTCGTGATAGAATCTCAGGTCCATGGCCGGGGCGTCCGGCGACCACAGCCATGCCGTCACACGGGCTTCGTCGCTCGCCGCACCCCGAACGTCGAGGCGCGAGGGTCCGGCCTTCCAGAAATTGGCGAGACCCAGGGCGAC
>QBLX01000011.1:34916-42726 GCA_003241825.1 Alphaproteobacteria bacterium | reverse complement strand
TCCGCCAACATAGACCAGCCCCGGAGCCTTCTCGCCGCCGGCGGCATCGATCCAGCCGTGGCCGGACGCAGTGCGCTTGCGGATCGAAAAGCCGTCCGAAGTCGGCTGGGACAGGGTGAAGTCGCCCCAGGCCGGGATAAGGTCCAGCCGGTCGCGAACGCGGGGGTCCATCTGCTCGACCGGTGGCACCGCCTGCCCTGCGATCTGGGCATCGCGGTAAGGCTTGCCCGGATCGCGCCTGAGACCTGTGAGGGGGCGTACCGCCTCGGCCCAGAGCCCACCGTCCTCACCCCCGAAGCGGATGTGACGCTCATGCAAGGGGTCACTCAGCGGTGCCGACGCCTGGATACCAATGCCGCGGATAAAGTCACGGTTCTCGTCTCCGTCGAAGATGAAGCTATGCACGATCCGCACAGCCTCACCCTCGGCATGGAAATAGAGACGCACCGTAAATGGCAACCAGGAGCGTTCGCCCGACCGGTGATTGCCCTCCAGCCGGATGACGGCCCTGACCGGTCCGGACTGCTCAAGCACAGCCTCGCTGATCTCGCTCTCGAACCGCTGCTGAACCAGGGGCGCGGTTTCCGACAGTTCCGGCTGATCCTGTCGCAGACAAACCAGCCGGACGTCACCCAAGACGGCTCGACCGTCACGGTTTGCCGAGGCAATCAAGGCTGGCCCCGAACGCGGGACCGTCCATGTCAGGGCCCCGATATTGACCTCGAACCGTTCGGTCAGAGTGCTCACTGTAACGGGGATGGGACCTTGTACCGGGCGCCCCTTGATGATCCGCAATCCGGGTACAGGTGCATTCGAAGCGGGGACGCTGTGGCCCGTCCATTTGAGCGAGCCGTCTGGCCAGGTAGCGAGCGGCCACGTCTGTAGCGGGACCGGACGACCAGCAGCATCAAGCGCCGTGAAACCCTGTTCCCGCCTGTGAAGACCCCGGGGCCATGGCACGCCCCAGGTCATTCCGTCGTGGCGGACCGGTGCCGTTCCGTCCAGCCAGCGGACGTTGGTGTCGAGTCTGACATCCTGTTCTGAAGCGCTCACCGTCGCCGGGATCGTGCCCAATGCGGTGGTCGCTGCGCAGGCCATCAACCCCCGGCGACTAAGCGATAAACTGGCCATGACGCGGATCCGATACAAACCGAGCAGACGCGGGCCCCGGAAAAATGACGGCGAATCCGAAAGATCCGCCGTCAGGTGTTCCAGGAGAGGAATTCGTCAGTAACGGAAGGTCAGGCCGGCGAAGTAGCGCTTGCCCGAATAGACATCTTCGACCAGGCGAACGGAGCCGTTGGTGCTGCGCTCATTCTCGCCTGTCATGTTGCGCGCCTCGATAAAGACGGTCAGCTGATTGGAGAGCTTGTAGGCTGCGCGGCCGTCGAGGTAGCCGGTCTTGTCGCGATAGACCGGGTTACCGCGAGCATCGATAGCCGTCTGCAGGTATCCGCTACGGCCATTGTATGCGAGGCGGGCGTTGATCGGGCCTTTATCGTAATATCCGATGATGTTGTAGGTATGGGTCGACAGTCCCGGGAAGGGCAGTTCTTCCTGTGTGAGGGTCGAGAAAAGGCCCACATCCTTGGCTTCGCTGTAGGTATAGTTGATAATTCCACCGAAGCCATCGAAAGGCGACGGCAGGAAGGTGAAGGCTGTCTGTGCCGACAGTTCGACACCCTGGATCTTGGCCCCGTTGCCGTTGATCCGCTGGGTCACATCGAACAGGGTGCCGTCGCCGAACAGATCGACGTTCTGGACAACAACAGGCCCGACCACGAAGGATTCGATGTTCTTGTAGAAGAAGCCGGCGTTGAAAAGGGTGTCCCGGTTCTGGAACCAGCCGATGTTCAGGTCGAACTGGTCAGCCCGATAAGGCTCCAGTGCGGGGTTACCCGCGCTGCAGACGTCCTCAAGGTCATCCACCAGGCCGACTGCCGTGCGGTTGAACGTGCAGGTCGCAGCCGGCACCAGAAAGGTAGGGTTCGGACGCGCCAGAACCTTGGCATAGCCGAAACGGGCGACGATCTTGTCGGTGACGTCGAGCGCCACGTTGAACGTCGGCAGCCAGTCTTCGTACTCGTTGTTCAGGGTGGTGATCGTCGTACCGAGGTTGCGGGTGATGGTCGTGCCCGGTATCGCCAGGTTGTCGACCGTCTCGCGCTGGAGATAGGCCCCGGTCGCATTGAGAATGGTGTTTGTATAGCGGACGCCGAAATTGCCGCTGATCGGCATGTTCCAGAGCTCGCCGGCCCAGCTGGCCTGGGCGTAGGCGGCGTGAACGTCCTCGACGACGTCGAGCGCCGGGGGCTGATCGAACTCGCCGACAAGCACGCCGGCCGCAGTATAACCGGGCGAGCGTCTGATGTTTTCGCGATCAAACAGGGACAGGTCGAGATTGGCACCAGTCGCCGTCAGTCCGTAGCTCGGGGCAAACCAGCCGTTTGGCAGGGCGACGCCGGGATCGTCACGCCCACCCTGATAGAAATTGGTCGGGGTGGACCGTGAGATGGTCCTCAGCAGAGCGATCAGGTTCGCTTGAGTATACGGCGTATTGTAGGTCGGGGGCAGGGTCAGCGGATTGAACAGCGTCGTTCCGTTCGCCGTTGCTCCTGGCGTCAGCACCAGGTTGTGGCGCGCCCGCGCACCCTGAACGATCGTGCCATCAGGTCTCGTATAGCCGCCGACCGAGTACTGGAGCGTTCCTGCAGAGCGATACTGGTAGCCCGACTCGAACTTGGTGAAGAAGCCGGAGTCGAAATTGTAGTCGAGGTCGAGCTTGGCAGTGTCTTCGAACGTGTCGGTCTCGGAAGGCTCGTAGTTCACGACGACGGCGGTCGTCGCAAAGTTGGTCCCCGTGCCATTGTTGGCAAAGATGCCGTAGGTCGCCGGGTCGGCCGGGCTGAAACCGGTCGGGAAGGTGAAGGACGGTACGCCCCGGTCCGAGATATCGACCCGGATGTTGGGGATGGAGGCGTTGAAGGTGACCGAATTGCTGTCGCTGTAGGCGGCACCCGTTGTGCGAGCGAACACACCGTCCAGCGTCAGGTTATCGCCCTTGTACTGGAAACCACCCGACAGGTATTCGGACCGATACGAGAAATCGAACTCCCGGTTCTGGGTACTGAATATGTTCGCGGCCCCGGCCGTACCGCTTGTCGCGCGCGCTGCAGTATTGAAGCCGACCACGTTGTGATCCGCATCGACCGTGGCCACCAGGTTGCCTGCCGTGGTGATGGCCTGGCCGTTCCGGCCATAGGTTGTGGCGTTCAACCGGCTCTGCGACGAAGCATCGACGGTGTAGTTGAAGTCAGTCAGATGCTGCTGGCGGTCGTTGACCGTGTAGTCGACGAACACCGAAAGGGCATCGTTTACCCGGAACTGTGTCGACAGGTTCGCCGATGTCCGCTGGTCCTCGCGGAACCAGAGGCCATAGCGAGGGATCGCCGGTACGAAGTCGTTCCACTGGGCCAGACAGTTCTGGATGGCTGCGCGACCGCTGGCGGTGCTTGCATCCGTCGGACATAGGGCCTTGCTTGTTGCAGACGCAAAGTCAGGGTTGACGAAGGTCCGGTCGGGCGAGTTATCGTAGTCGCCGGATGCCGTCACGACGCCGAGCGTTGCTCCTGACGTTCCGACCGTTGTCGGGAAGCGGATCCAGTTGGTGCCGCGCAGGAAGTCGCCGCGCGTGTCGTTTTCATCGCGGGTCACATTGACGATGACGCCGAGACGGTCGTCGAGGAATTTTGTTCCGGCAGTGATGTTGCCACGGAATTTGGTTGTCTCGAGCAGGTCAAAGTACTGGCCGGAAGCCGATGCGGAAAAAAGGGGTCTTGTCAGGTCCAGAGGACGGCGGGTTCTGATACTGACCGTGCCCCCTACGCCACCTTCCGTCATGTCGGCTGTAAAGCCCTTGAAGACGTCGATCGAGGCAATCAGCTCCGATGCCAGCTCCTGGAAGCTGGCGCCGCGCGCGCCCGTACCGTTGTTGTTCAGGACGCTCAGGCCGTTGATCTCGACGCGGTTCAGGTCGGGCTCGACCCCGCGGATGCTGATCTGGCTGCCTTCGCCGAGGTCACGGGTGAGGGAAACGCCCGTCACCCGCTGCAGCGCCTCACCCACGTTCTTGTCCGGGAATTGCGAGACATCCTCGGCGACGATGGAGTCGACCGTGGTGTTGGCCGTCCGCTTGCGATCGATCGCCGAGCGAAGACTTCCGCGTGTGCCCGTCACGATGATCTCTTCGACCGTGGTCGCGGGTCCCGCGCCCGACGCCGGTGTTGCCGTTTGCGCAGCGGCCGTGCCCGCTGTGCCGATTGCGAGAAGTCCGATCGCGGTCAGGCAGGTGCCATTGATGGCACGCCGGCGAATGGGTGAGAATGTCGACATGGATGCCCCTTTTTTGCCGAACGCGAGTCCTTGGGCGTTCGCCGTTCGCCTCTTGCGGGCGATCGGGACTTGCGCCCTCCCTGCCGAGAGGCCTCCGCCAATCAGGCCTTGGTCTCGACGAAATGTATGTTAATGTCATATGGTGACATGTCAATGCATTCTGTGAAACGTTTCGTTATTGGAGATCGCCGGTCGCTATCCCGGCCCACACGAGCCAAGAAGAGAATCCGATGAAGCTGAAACCTGAGCTTGTGACAGCCGGAGTGCTGATCCTCGCCTCCCTGATCTCTGGCAGTTCGCTTGCCCAGACCGACCAGAGACGTCAGCAGGAGGTTCTTGACCGGGGGGCTGTCGCTGCGCCGGCCCTGAACGGAGGCATTCTGGTGAGTTGGAGGCATCTTGCCGAGGACGCGCCAGACCTCGGGTTCGATGTCTATCGCAATGGTCAGAAGTTGAACGCCCGGCCCATCGCGAACAGCACCAACTTGCTGGACCCGCATGGTCGTCCAACCGACACCTATACTTTGCGCTCACAAGCAGAGGACAATGACGGCGTCCTGATGGCTTTATCCGGCGGTTATCTGTCCATTCCGTTGATGCAGCCACCGGGAGGTACCACTCCTGCCGGCGAGGCTTACAGTTACACAGCCAATGACGGCAGTGTCGGTGATCTCGACGGCGATGGGCGGTACGAGATCGTGTTGAAATGGGACCCGACGATCTCGAAGGACAACGCCTTTTCAGGCTATTCGGGCTCGGTGCTTCTGGATGCCTACACTCTGGAGGGCCGCAGGCTCTGGCGCATTGATCTGGGCCCGAATGTTCGGGCGGGTGCCCATTACACCCAGTTTCTGGTCTTCGACTTTGATGGCGACGGGCGGTCCGAAGTCGTCGCCAAGACAGCTGACGGCACGGTCGACGGTGGGGGTGTGACAATAGGTGATCCGGCTGCAGACTGGCTCGAACGGGGCGGAGAGGCCCCCCAGGCCGATCGAACTGGTGCCGCTGTTCGTCCTGACGGCAGTCGATACGCCGACCTGACTGGCCGGATATTGAATGGGCCGGAGTATCTGACCGTATTTGACGGCACGACGGGCCGGGCGCTGGCGACAGAGTCCTTCTCGCCCGCCCGGGACCCCGAAAACACCAACCCGAGCGCGGATCAAAGAACCGCGCGATGGGGTGATGCCTATGCCAACCGGTCCGACCGTTTTCTGGCCGGCGTCGCCTATCTGGACGGCGCGAGGCCCAGCATCGTCATGGGGCGAGGCTACTACGCCCGCACGACCGTTTCGGCCTGGGACTGGCGTGATGGAAAGCTCGCGCAGCGCTGGCTTTTCGACAGCGGCACGCCGGACGACGCCTTCTCCGGACAGGGCAATCACCAACTCAGCGTCGCCGATGTCGATGATGATGGCCGCGACGAGATCATCTACGGGTCCATGGCTATCGACGACAACGGTCATGGGCTCTGGAGCGCCCGCCTTTTCCATGGTGACACCCTGCATGTCTCGGACCTCGACCCCTCCCGCCCGGGGCTGGAACGGTTCGGCGTCCATGAGAGCCCGGGACGCAATGGTGGCATCGGGGCTGCAATGCTGGACGCGCGCACAGGAGCCATACTCTGGAGCACGCCCGCCGAACGCGATGTCGGTCGGGGCGTGGCGATGGACATCGACCCGCGCCATCCGGGAGCAGAGGCCTGGGCCGCAAATTCGGACCGTCTCTTTGATGTGAAGGGCCGGCCGATCGGTGCGCGTCCACGGCAGGCCAATTTCGGCATCTGGTGGGACGGCGATCGGCTGCGAGAGTTGCTTGACGGGACAACCATCTCGAAATGGAACTGGCAGACGGAAACGTCCGACCCGATCATGACGGCGACAGGCGCAGCGTCCAACAATGGCACCAAGGCCAATCCGGTTCTCTCAGCAGACGTTCTGGGAGACTGGCGCGAGGAGCTCATCCTGCGGTCCGAGGACAATTCGGAACTCAGGATCTATCTTACGCCCTATCCTACAGACATCCGGATGGTCACCCTGATGAGCGATCCCGTCTATCGGGCCGCTGTCGCATGGCAGAATACCGCCTACAACCAGCCGCCGCACACCGGCTTTTATCTGGGCGAGGGCATGGAAGCGGGAAACCGGTGAAGGGCGCTGAGCGGACGGCGCTGGCGCTGCTTGCCATGATGTTTGTGCAGACTTCGCCTTCCGAAGCCCAGACATGGCGGTTCAATCTGACGGCAGAAGCCACATTACCGGATTGGCAGGGGGTGTCTCCGGACTCGACCTTTGACGCGATCAGGGGATACGGCTTCGAGACCCGGGCTGGTGACCACAAAGTTTTCTCCGTTGCCACGCCCGAGGGGGACTACGCCGTCACTCTGTGGCCTGTAGCCCAAGGGCCGATGAGTGTCTGGGCGGAGAGCCGTCGTCTGATGGCCCGGTCGGTCGAGGGGCCAGTCAGGTTCACAGTGAATGTCCGACGCCCGGAACTAGGGCCATCGGCACTCGATGGTTCTGGCGGTCCACAGGTGCAGCTGAATGCCCGTGAACTGGGTTCGAGATCATGGGACGACCGACTGACGCTGGCCTATGATCGGCCGGTAGCACGTATCGAGATCGTGCCCGTCACCGAAATTCGGCTGGTTCTCCTGGGAGACTCAACGGTCGCCGACCAGGGCGAAGGCGACTATTTCAGCTGGGGCCAGATGCTGCCCCGGTTTGTCGATCGGACGGTCTCGGTTGCCAACCATGCCGAGTCAGGTGAGTCCCTGAAATCCTTCCTGAAGTCACAGCGGCTCGACAAGGCTCTCAGTCAACTGCGGCCCGGCGACGTCGTCCTCATCCAGTTCGGGCACAATGACTCCAAGGCCCAATACGCCCTGACCTACGCCGAGGCTGAAACAACGTTTCGCAGCTATCTCAGGCTTTACGTTGACGAAATCCGCCGACGGGGTGCGAGCCCTGTGCTCGTGACGTCGCCCCATCGACGGACATTCAATCCAGACGGCCGTATCAGAAACAGCCACGGCAGCTACCCCGAGGCAACCCGAGCCGTCGCGCGGGAACAGACTGTTCCCTTGATCGACCTGACCCTGGCAACGGCCCGGCTTTACGAGGCGCTCGGGCCCCAGGGGTCGAGACAGGCCTTTGCCGACAGTGGGAAAGACGGATCACATCACAATGCCTACGGGGCCTATCTTCTGGCCTGGGCCGTAGCGGACGGGCTCCGTGCGGTTGACGCGCCGATCGCTGACCGGATTTCGACCGAAGTTCCCGTTCTCGACCTCGACAATCCGCCAGCGTACGAGAATTTCGATCTGAAACTACTGCCATCCCAGCCCACCCAGCGCCCGGCGGGTTCGTGATCGCGGCACGTCAATGGCGGCTTTGGCGGGGCGTGCTCGCGGTTCTTT
>QBLX01000011.1:5857-34906 GCA_003241825.1 Alphaproteobacteria bacterium | reverse complement strand
CGGGACCAGTTCCCGAAAGTCAGGATTGTCAGTGGCGTCGTCTGCCGGACTGATCCACAGCGACGATTTCCGGTCCGGTCTGTCCCGGTGGGCTGTCGATCTGGAGCGAGGCGGGCGCGTGGAGGCGAAGGACGGCACATTGCACATCGACGTCCCGGCCGGTGCCACGATCTGGTTCCGCACTGCGCTGCAAGGCCCTCTCATGATCGAGTATCAGGCCATGGCGGTCGAGGAAGGCGGAGCCAATGACCGGGTCAGCGACATGAATGCATTCTGGATGGCAAGAGACCCGGCCAGACAGGACGGGCTGCCCTTCCCGCGATCCGGATCCTTCGCGGCCTATGACACACTGCTGACCTACTATGTGGGCCAGGGCGGCAACGGCAACACCACAACACGGATGCGACGCTACATCGGGGAAGCATCAAACCGGCCCCTGCTTGCCGGGCACGACCTCTCCGGATCGGAAGACATGCTCACACCCAATGCGGTTCAAACGGTTCGCCTGATCGCGGACGGGCACCGGATCGAGTACTGGCGCAACGACCGGCGGGTATTCCAGATGGACGATCCAGCCCCTTACCGGCAGGGCTGGTTCGCGATCCGAACTACAGCAAATCATCTAAGGGTCAGCAATTTCAGGGTCTACGCCCTCGAGACGGCCGAGGGCCCATCCCGGTTCAGGGCGCGCCGCTGTTAGAATCGGTCCGGCACGCCGAGGTAAAACATGGGCTGAAGGTCGACCTGGCTTGGCACATGATCAAGACCGGTCACCATGATGTCGGCCATCATTGCCCACCAGTCCTGCATGATCTGCGTCCTAGGCAGGTTGGCGAGCGTGTGATCGATCCTGCGCGTCATGACGGCGAAGAGGGCATCGCTGACCGGGTCCAGGAAGATCCGGTAATCCAAGACACCCGCTTCGATCAGAGCGGCCGAGAGTTCGGGCCAGATCTCGTCGTGGCGGCGGCGGTATTCGTCGGCCTGGCCCGGGTTCATCGTCATCCGGAAGGCGATAGTTTCAATGCCGGGATTGCTCATTGGAGGTTCACGAACGCACCGCCGTCGACCAGCAGGGATGCGCCGGTGACGTAGCGCGCCATGTCGGACGCCAGAAAGACAATCGGACCCGCCAGATCATCCGGCTCGCCCAACCGCCCCAGCGGGATACGCCCCGCCATGTATGCCCGCTTCTCCGGATCGGCCAGATCTTCGCGATTAATGTCGGTCTCGATCGTACCGGGAAGAACCGAGTTGCAGCGAATGCCGTGCGGGCCGAGGGCAATGGCGCAGGACTGCATCAGCGAGTGCACGCCCGCCTTGGTCGGGGTGTAGTGGGTCTGCATTCCGCCACCCACGAGCGCGCTGATCGACGACACTGCGATCAGGGCCCCGCCCTGCCCCTGATCGACCATCCGCCTGGCTGCCGCCTGCGTCATGTACCAGGCACCGTGCAGGTTTACGCGCAGGGTCCGGTCGAGGACATCGAGGGGCATGTCCAGAAAGCTGTGGAAAGGACAAATCCCGGCATTACTGACGAACACGTCCACCGAGCCGAAGGCGTCCACAGCAGCCTGAACGAAGAGAGGTGCCTGAGCCGGGTCCGAGACGTCACCGCGGACTGCGATGGCACGGCGACCAAGGGCTTCGATTTCCGCGACCGCGCTGTCTGCCCCATCTCGATCATTCAAGTAGTTGATCGCGACGCTGGCCCCGTGCCGCGCACAGCCGATGGCCGCTGCCCGTCCGATGCCGCCTGAGGCACCTGTAATCAGAACGGTCTTTCCTTCGAGCAGCATAGGGCCTCCGTTTATCATGGCCGGTTGGAATTCTTTGGCTGCGGCGCGCTGTCGGGAGCCGCGTCTTCACGCCACCCCAATTCCCGGCTGATGGCATTGGCGGTCTCGCGGACCTGATGGGGCAGCGAGGCCATGCGCCGATCATCCATATACTGGGCTGCACTGGACAGGCTGATCGCACCGACGATGCGACCGGCGACATCGCGGATAGGCGCAGCCACGCACCGAATTCGGTCTTCGTTTTCCTCAAGGTCAAAGGCGTAACCCGCCCTCGCGTACTCGCGCATCCGGTTCAGCCAGGTTTCCCGGTCAACAGCGCTTCGGCTGTTGACTTCTTCGCCATCGAACATCTCGGCCCAGTGCGTTTCGGTCTGGTCGAGAAGCAGTGCCTTGCCGAGGCCGGTAGATCGCAGGGGCTGGCGTTCGCCTACGCGCGAACTGATCTCAATCCTGCGCCGACCCGGGATCTTGTCCAGATAGAGCGCCCGACCCTTGTCCAGCACCCCAAGATGAAGCGTATCCTCGGTCACGGCGGCCAGAGCCTCCAGATAAGGCCGCGCCACGCGAGGAAGGTCTTTCTGCTGCTGGGCCTTGAAGCCAAGTTCGAGGAGTTTGGGCCCCAGCACATAACCTTCACGCGGCATAAAGTTCAGGTACTGGCGCTCCACAAGGGCAGCGGCGAGGCGATGCGTCGTACTGCGCGTAAGGCCGAGCCGGGTGGCGAGGTCCGCCAGGCCGATGACACCGTCCGACACAGCTTCGATGACGTCCAGTCCGCGCAAGAGCGTCTGGCTGCTGGACGATTTGCCCGCGACAGACCCTTCGCCGGCTTCGATCTGTGTTGACGCCGATATTCTCATCTCGTAACGTCCTATTTCATATGTTGATATGACGCACAAGCGTCAGGCTTATGAGATGCGAGGGAGCCCGGGCATGCGCGCATTTAACAATGTTGATGCGCGCGCGCACGGGCTTCTCCTTCATCTCATATATTGACACCTGGAGCCTACGCCGCAATGGCCTTTCCCCTTATACGCCATGTGCGAGCCTTCGTCGTTCGTGGCGGTGGCGCCGATTATCACGACCAGGGCGAGGGCCACTGGATCGATGACCACATCGCTACACCGATGTCGCGCTATCCCGAGTATCGGCAAAGTCGCCAGAGCTTTGGCATCAATGTGCTGGGTACGCTGGTGGTGGAAATCGAGGCCATGGACGGTACGATTGGCTTCGCCGTCACAACCGGCGGAGAGCCAGCCGCCTACATCGTCGAGAAGCATCTCGCGCGTTTCCTGGAAGGACGTGCCCCGAACGAGGTCGAGAAAATCTGGGACCAGATGTATTTCTCGACCCAGTATTACGGCCGCAAGGGGCTGGTCGTGAACGCGATCAGCGGTGTTGATCTCGCGCTCTGGGACCTGATGGGCAAGCTTCGCAGCGAGCCGGTTCACCATCTGCTCGGTGGGGCGGTGCGTGACGAACTGACCTTCTATGCGACCGGGGCTCGCCCGGACCTGGCCAAGTCGCTTGGCTTTATCGGTGGCAAGATGCCGCTTCACCACGGTCCGGCCGAAGGCGAAGAGGGGATGCGCAAGAATATCGAGGAACTGGCAACGATGCGCGACCGCGTCGGCGAGGACTTCTGGCTGATGTTCGATTGCTGGATGTCGCTGGATCTCAACTACGCGACCCGACTGGCGCACAAGGCCCATGAATACGGTCTGAAATGGATCGAGGAGGCGCTCAGCCCAGATGACTACTGGGGCTATCGCGATCTGAAGGCCAATGCCCCCAAGGGAATGCTGGTCACGACCGGGGAACACGAGGCCACCCGCTGGGGTTTCCGGATGCTGCTGGAGATGGACTGCTGCGACATCATTCAGCCCGACGTCGGCTGGTGCGGCGGCATGACCGAACTGATCAAGATTTCTGCCCTCGCGGATGCGCGAGGCGTGATGGTCATTCCGCACGGTTCGAGTGTCTACAGCTACCATTTTGTCGTGACGCGCCATAACAGCCCGTTCGCCGAATTCCTGATGATGGCCCCAAAGGCGGACAAGATCGTCCCGATGTTCCAGCCTCTTCTGATCGGCGAGCCTGTGCCGGTCAACGGCAGGCTGAAGGTGCCCGATACACCGGGCTTCGGCGTGACCCTGAACCCCGACATTCCGCTTCATCGCCCCTACACTCACTGACCGTCCGGACCCGTCCATGAAACTGTTGCGCTATGGCCCAAAGGGCCACGAAAAGCCGGGTATGCTGGACGACGGCGGGGCCATCCGTGACCTGTCGGGCCATGTTGCTGACATCACGCCCGCTCTGATCCACGGCGACGGGCTGAAGGGGCTGATGCGGATTGATCCGGCATCACTGCCGGTCGTCCAGGGCCCGGTCCGCTATGGAGTGCCTGTCATTGGCAGTCGCAAATTCATCGCTATCGGCCTGAATTTTGCCGATCACGCGGCGGAGTCGAACCTGCCCGAGCCGTCAGAGCCGGTCGTCTTCATGAAGGCCATCAGTTGCCTCAATGGGCCCAATGACGATGTCACGATTCCCCGCGGGTCGCTGAAAACGGATTGGGAAGTCGAGCTGGGCGTCGTCATTGGCAAGCGCGCCTCCTATGTCGAACAGGTCAACGCCCTGGACCATGTCGCCGGCTATGTGCTGATCAACGATGTGTCGGAACGGGCCTTCCAGACCGAGCGGGGCGGTACATGGGACAAGGGCAAGGGGTGCGACACCTTCGGCCCGGTCGGGCCCTGGCTGGTCACTTCGGATGAGGTCCCGGACGTCCAGAACCTGGACATGTGGCTGGACCTGAACGGCAAGCGGATGCAGACCGGCAATACCCGCACCATGATCTTCGGCGTCGCCGAGATCGTGTCCTATGTCAGCCAGTTCATGACCCTCGAGCCCGGCGACCTGATCACAACCGGGACGCCGCCGGGAGTCGGCCTGGGACAGAAGCCCGAGCCCTTCTACCTGAAGCCGGGCGACGTCATGCGGCTGGGTATCGAGGGGCTCGGAGAACAATCACAGACTTTGGTGCCCTGGTGCGCCGCCGGATCGGGAGATGTCGCATGAGCACCTATGCACAGCGTTTCGAGGGCCGCTTCGCGGTCGTGACCGGCGGAGCCTCTGGCGTGGGCCGGGAAACCGCAGCCCGCATCATCGCCGAAGGGGGACAGGTCTGCCTCTGGGACCTGGACGCGACGACCCTCGCGCAGGTCGCCGGCGAAATCGGCGCCATCAACTATCAGGCTGTGGATGTCTCGGACCCCGATGCTGTAGCCCGCGCGGCTGACGCAAGTGCAGCAGCCATGGGCCGGATTGACATACTCGTGGTCGGTGCCGGCGTCACCGGAGCCACGGGACCGGTCTGGGAGTTCCCGATCGACAGCTGGCGCAGGGTTATCGACATCAATCTGAACGGCGCCTTCTACTGCTGCCGCTCAATCGTCCCGCACATGCTGAAGAATGACTACGGCCGGATCGTCAATGTGTCGTCCGTCGCCGGCAAGGAGGGCAATCCGAACGCCTCTGCCTATTCCGCCTCCAAGGCTGGCCTCCTCGGGTTCACCAAGTCACTGGGCAAGGAACTGGCCCAGACGGGCGTGCGGGTGAATGCCATCACCCCTGCGACTTTCAAGAGCCCAATCCTGGACCAGCTGCCGCAGAGCCAGATCGACTATATGCAGTCCAAGATTCCGATGGGCAGGCTGGGCGAGATGGCCGAGGTCGCCTCGCTGATCTGCTGGCTCGCCAGCGAGGAGTGCAGTTTTTCAACCGCCGCCACATTCGATATCTCTGGTGGTCGCACCACCTACTGAGGGGACGCCAAGGTTGCCGCACGACCTGCCGATCGTCGATCCGCACCAGCACCTCTGGGATTTCACGCGCCAGCACTATGGCTGGTTGATGGATACACCCCTTCCCGCCAATCCAGCGGGGGACTGCACGGAAATCGCCCGGCCCTATGGGCTGGATGACTATCTGGCGGATGTCGCGGGCTGGAACGTCATCGGCACGGTCCATGTGGATGCCGGGGCAGACGCTGATCAGGCTCTCGATGAAACCCGCTGGCTGCAGGAGATTTCGGATGCGCGCGGCCTGCCGACCGGCATTGTCGCCTATGCAGCACTGAACCAACCCCTGGCCAAACTCGATGCGATTCTTTCTGCCCATCGCCAGTCGCCGGGCGTGCGGGGCATCCGCCAGATCGTGAACTGGCATGCCGATCCGGCGAGGACCTACGGGCCGCGCGACCTTTTGCTGGATGATGACTGGCAGGCGGGGTTTGCCGTGTTGCAAAAACATGACCTGTCGTTCGACCTGCAGATCTATCCGTCACAGATGCCCGGGGCGGCCCGGTTGGCGGCACGGCATCCGGACACTCAGATTATCCTGAACCATGCCGGAATGCCGACTGATCGTGACGAAGCCGGTCTGACGGCCTGGCGTGAAGGCATGTCTCTGCTCGCTGCCCAGCCCAATGTAGCCGTGAAGATTTCAGGTCTGGCCATGGTGGATCGGTGCTGGACGACGGAATCGATCCGCCCGTTCGTGCTGACCACAATCGACCTATTCGGGCCGGATCGAGCCATGTTCGCCAGCAACTTCCCGGTCGACAAACTGTATGGCGACTTCAGCCGCCACTACGAAGCCTATGACGCCTTAACGGCTGACTTCAGCGATGCCGAACGGCGCAAACTGTTTGGGGGTTCGGCGATGGCAGTCTATCGGCTCTAGCCAACGCGGAGCGTCAGACGGCCTTGGCGACCTCGACCGCATAAACGTGGTTGGCCCCGTGCATATTCGAGCGGAAGACGATCCACCGGTTATCCGGCGTGAAGGTGATATTGGGCTCGAGGCGATAGTCATGGGTCGCCATGTTTACCAGTCGCTCGGATCGGAGAATGCCCGGACGGATCAGATCATCAGCATTCGGGGCATGAAGGCCGGCAACGTCCGGAATGGCCTCGGGGCGGAAAAGGTAGATCCATTTGCCATCTCGGGCTCGGGCGACCATCTCGGCGTCGCCACCGTCGCCGGCAAACAGGGCACCGTCGTGCGAGCTGTTGAAGTGGACCGACCACTCATCGCGCTCGAGATGATAGTGGGTCCGGGCACCGGTCTGCAGTTTGTAACCCGCGACCGTAAATTTCTGGCCCCTTGGCGTCTGCAGATCATACCAGATGGTCTGTCCGTCGCTGGAGAACCATTCGTGCCCGGCAATCTCCATATTCATGGTCCGGGCGTGCACACGCGTCAGGCCTGAACCGTCGGTGCGGATTGTCCAGATGCGGTCGACCTTGTGCCAGGGCCCTTCGTGGCAGAACATGATCTGGCGGGGGTCCGTCGGCGAAAACTGCAGATGGTTCAGCCAGTCCGTCGCCCTGTGTACCACCTTCCTTTCGCCCGTGCGGACATCGAGGGTGAAGATTTCCATCGGTATCCGCGCTTCCAGCCGGTCGTTCAGCCGCACTTCCTTGGCATCGGCGAAGGTCATCGGCGTGCCGTCCGGCCAGGACGCAGCATAGGCCGCCTGGTCATATCGGCCGTCGCGTCCCCTCGTTGCGTTTGGCTGAAGTGGCATGTCCCGCTCGGTCCATTGCCCAAGCAGCAGGGTCTCGTCAGCGTTCACAGATCCAATACTGCCTGACGTGATCGTCCCGATTGTCCGCTCGATCCCTGACGCCGCGCTGGCGGCATAGATCGTCGTCGACCGCGGCTGCGACGAGCCATCACCGGGTGTCGTGCGCGTAAAGTAGAAGTCTCCGGTCCGGGGCCCGGCGAACAGCAGAACCAGTCCCTCCCCCCTGATGATCGGGCGAACCTCGCGGGTCTCAAGATCGACGGCTGAAATCGCTCCTGGCGTCGTGATCAGCAGGGTCCGGCCATCCGGCAGGTAGGCATTCTGATGGAAATAGAGGCTTGCACTACCGGCTTCGTTCGACAGCCGGACGACCCGGTGACCCGTAGCGGGGTCGATCCAGTCGCGGGGCGGTTCACCCGCTGGTGTCTGCACGGGTGCGGCCCCTTTTGCAGGACTTGTACGCGTTGCTGCAGAGGCAGCGCTGCCGATGCCCGCGAGGACGAGAGCACTGGCGGCGGCACGTCGTGTCAGGCTGGGCATGGCTGGGCTCTGGTCAGGTGGGGCCGACGCCCGGGTCGATATCCGGGCCGGTGCGGGTGGATGGAGGGGCGGCAGCCCCCTTGCCGGCACCCCACAACCGGTCATACGACCAGCCCGTCAGGTCCTCGACGATTGCCTTGGCCTCGGGACTGGAGGGCGTCCGCTCGCCAGCATGGAACCGGTCGATCTCGGCCATGAGGATGCCGTGGGTCCGGGCATTGAGCCGGAAGCGCCATGAGAGCACCAGGCCCAGAAGCATGATCACGATCGGTCCTCCGATCAGCAGGGCAACAATGGTGTTCACGGCCTGCTCGCTCTGCACCACCGCCACGCCGTCGGTGCCGGAGACGTATCCTCCCGCACCAATGATCCAGCCTGTGGCGATGATGGCACCCGACTGGGCGACCTTGCGCACCAGGGTCATGACGCCGGCGAAGATCCCCTCACGCCTCTGGCCCGTGACGGCCTCGTCGACATCGGGAAGGTAGTTATAGACGCTCCACGGCACGAAGTTCAGCGTGCCGCGGCCAAGGCCGGCAAGGATGATCGGCGCGAACAGCCAGAAGACCAGCGTCGGACTGAAGGCTGCTCCAAACGGGTTCAGGGCGCTGAGAACATTGCCGTCCAGGGCCTCAAGCCCAGCACCGAAGCCGGTGGGCCGCACGAAATAGAAGATCAGATAGAGCAGCAGCGCCAGGCTGAAGAGGCTGATGGCGATCCGGTAGGCCAGAACCGGGCCGGTGCGGATCACCACATTGATGGCGATCATCACCGAGATCAGCTGCGCCACATACATGACCGTCATCAGCTGCGAGATGATCAGGGTCCCGCCGAGCAGCACCGTCACCACAAAGATCGGATAGGCCGTATTGAAGATGTCCTGGGCGATATAACCGCCCAGATAGATCGAAAGATGCTGGCGAAAAGCCCGGATCTTCAGGGTCGAAAACAGATCCCGAAACATCGTCACCGGGATGAGCGCGGCCCGTTTCAGGCTGAAGGGCGGGGGCTGGAACGATTTCTCGGCCTCGGTATACGGCCGCTCCCAGCTGAGCAGGACCACAAGTGTCACCACCACGCTAAAGATTACGCCGAAAATCACCGCCATGATCAGAAAGGTCGACGGCGAGTCCTTGCCGCCGAAATTGTTGATCAGCAGGGTCGGCAGGTAGGAAGCGAGGATGGCAGACGCCTGGGCCACCAGCATCCGCGCACCGGCAAACTTAGCCTTCTCCTTGTAATCTTTAGTCATCTCCGCAGCGAGCGTCTCCCACGGGATGAGAAACATTGTGTAGAGCAGCTCGAAGAAGATGAAGACGAGCAGGTAGTAGGCAAAATTCTGGCCCGTGATGAACAGCAGGGCAAAGCTGGGCAGCAGGGGGATCGTCACCAGCAGGAAGAATTTGCGCCGACCGATCCGGCGCCCGATCCAGGTGTGCCGCATATTGTCTGAGATGTAGCCGATCAACGGGCAGGTGATCGCTTCCAGCAACCGGGGTAGCCCGAGGATGAGGCCGGCCTCGACCGGCGTCAGGTCGCAGAAGGTGGTGAAGAAGTAGAACAGCCAGCCGGTGATGACCGCCTGGGCTCCGGCACCGAGCATGTCGCCCGACCCCCACCCCCAGTAGTTGACCCATGTGGGCTTGCGCATCTGCACGGTGGTCATCGTCACGCCCTCCCCGACCTAGATGTACCGAAGCCGGAACTCGCCCAGCGCCATGATGGCCATTGCCTGGCCATAAGGCATCGAGGTCAGCGGAATGTCGCGATACCCCTGAAGGGTGTCGAAGACGGGCGTACCGAACGAGACCTGCTTCAGTTCGCCATCATCGCCGATGTTGGCGAGAACACCTTTCAGCGCGCGAACCGCCATCGCTTCGTATTCGACCGGCAGGTAGCGTTTGCGGACGGCTTTCAGGATCCCGTAGGCGAACCCCGCTGCTGACGATGCCTCAAGATAGCTGGACGGATCATCGATCAGGGTGCGCCACAGGCCGCTTCCATCCTGATGCTGCGCCAGCGCCTTGACCTGGGCTTCCAGCGTTTCGATCAGGAACCGGCGCAAGGCGTCTTCCGGTGGGAGATCCAGCATCTCGATGAACTCAGGGATGGCGATGGTGACCCAGCAGTTCCCGCGCGCCCACAAGGCATCCGCGAAATTGTGCCGCCCGATGAAATTCCAGCCGTGGAACCAGAGCCCGGTCTTCTTGTCGAACAGATATTTGATGTGGATCAGGAACTGCTTCCTGGCCTCTTCGACATAGTGGGGGCGGTCGAGAAGCAGTCCGATACGCGCCAGCGGCAGGACGCTCATCATCAGGGTGTCGTCCCAGAGCTCCTGCGGGTTCTCGTCGTTAAAGACGATGTGCTGGAACCCGCCCTCCTCCGTGCGCGGCAGCCCGTCCATCAGCCACTCGGCCCAGGTGTCGAGATACGGAATATAGGTCTCGTCGCCGGTGTGTTCGTAAAGATTGGCCAGGGTCAGGAAGGGCGAGACCGTATTGATGTTCTTGGTCGGCGTGCCTGCCTCGAAGCGGTTCCTGAACCAGTCCAGCATGATCTGCAGGACAGCCTCGTCGCCGGTCTGACCATACAGGCGGTAGAGCCCGAAAAGCCCGATGCCATGGGTCCATTCCCAGTCGTTCCAGCCCTTGGTATCGATGACCCGTCCGTCCTCCAGCCGCAGCAGGAATTCGCCGGTCGTATCCTTGATGTTGACGAGGTTGTCGATCAGCCGCGACAGCGTCTCGTCGATGGTGGAGCGGGCGATGTCATGGGCAAGATTGGGCATGTCTGGTCCGGATTCCTGGGGTCGATCACTCCCGATCCTTGCCCTGTGGGCTCTGGGTCGAAAACGGCATTTTTGTCTTGCCGTGACACTGGCAGGTCCTCCACTCCGCCAGCACCGTGATCTCATTTTCTACTTTTCTATCTCATAATGTGGTAGTTCATGATCCGTCAAGTCGGAGGTTTCGGGCCGGGTTGGGGCACAAGCAAATGGGGACCGATCTGATCGAGGCGGTTGATACCAACCAGCGTCATTGCCACGCGCATCTCGGCCGCGATCAGGGACAGGATCCCCTCGACGCCCCGCTGTCCATCGGCAGCCAGTCCATAGACCCAGGCTCTCCCCAGAAGGACGCCGTCGGCACCGCTGGCCATGGCTCTGAGCACGTCCAGACCTGACCGTATCCCGCCATCCATGAGCACGGTCATCCGATCCCCTACCGCCTGTGCGATCGGACCGAGCGCATCGATCGCCGCGAGGGTGCCGTCCAACTGGCGCCCACCGTGGTTCGACACGACCACGCCGTCGAAGCCTCGCCTTGCCGCTTCTCGGGCATCATCCGGGTCGAGGATGCCCTTGATGACCATCCGGCCGGGCCAGAGCGCACGGATTTCCTCAGCGTCGTCCCAGGTCACGGAGGCATCGAAATTGCTGGCCATCCATGACCAGTAATCATCAATGCCGGCCCCGGCCCCAACCGCCGTGGACACATGGCCGATCGTATGCGGACCGCCCAGCAATCCCACGTCAAAAGCCCATGCGGGACGCATCATGACCTGGGCCATGCGCTTCATCTGCCGCTGGAGCGGCGTACCTCCCGAAAGCCCGGACCGCTTGTCGCGATATCGGGGCCCGGGAGTCGGCATATCCACGGTCAGAAACAGGGTCTCGGACCCGGCGGCGTGCGCACGGGCGATCATGTCTCGCATGAAGCCCCGATCGCGGGTGACATACAGCTGGAACCAGGGCGGCGTCTCGACACCGGCCCGGACCTCCTCGATCGAACAGGCCCCAACGGTCGAAAGACAGAACGGTACGCCCTGAGCCTCGGCAGCCCTCGCGGCCTGAACCTCACCGCGGCGCGCGTTCAGACCTGCCATGCCGACGGGGCCCAGGACGACAGGCATGCTGACCGATCGGCCCAGAAGTGTGCCAGCAAGCGAGACCCCATCGGCTCCGGTCAGGACACGCTGGCGAAGGCGAACATTCTGGAGCCTGTCGACGTTGTCCCGCAAGGTCGCTTCGGCAAACGCACCCCCATCGATATAGTCGAACAGAAACTGCGGGATTCTGCGCCGGGCCGCTTCTCGGTAGTCCATGATATCGGCGAGGATCATGCGACCGGGCCTCCTGCAATCTGTTGTTTGACCAATGAATATCAGGATGATAGTTCATATATTGGGACCAGACAACGTCAGCTTGGTCGGGAGCCGTGACCGAATGTGCATGAATCGCTTAGGCCGATCCATTGCCGGGTTGATGAGGCGAGGAGCGTTTGGCAAGAGCCTGATCTCCGGCCTCGTGTTTGCCGTTCTGGCCAGCGGACCGGTGTCGGCGCAGTCGCGCTGGATTTCGGGCTGGACCTTCGTCCCAACCGCCACCATGGGTCCGGCCGTCCCAGCCTCGCGCCCCAACCCGAACGATGTCCGCGGCCCACTCGGACCAGAGATTGTCGCGGATCAGACCCTTACCCAGACCGTGCGCCTGACCGCATCCGGATCTGCGCTCCGCGTCCGGTTATCCAACCGGTATGGTTCTACCTCCGTGCGCCTTGGCGCGGTCTCGGTCTCCGTAGCGGGCGGGCCCCTTGTGCCAGTGACCTTTGATGGACAGTCCGAGGTCAGCATTCCGGCCGGGGCGCCCAGGCTGTCCGATCCGGTCCTCCTGCCTATCGATGCCCTGGACGACGTTACTGTCAACATTTTCTATCCCGATGAGACATTGCTCCCGACACACCGGCTGCGGCAGACCGTTCGGGCTGGGAATGCCACAAACCAGGCCATGCCGGCGGGACCTGACCTCGCCCGGTTCGGGGTTTTGCTGAACGGGATCGAGGTCAAGACACATAGGCCGACGGATGTCATCGTCGCCTTCGGCGACTCGATCACAGAGGGTGTGACGGCAACCCCGGGCGGGCCGGGTGGCTGGCCGGAACAACTGGGGGCACGCCTCTGGGGTGAGTCTGATCGATGGTCGGTCGTCAATGCCGGGATCGCTGGCAACCGGCTCCTGCGCCGGGGCTCAGGTCCGTCGGGCCTCGAGCGACTTGACGCGGACGCCCTTGCAGTGGCCGGTGCCCGCTGCCTGATCGTGCTCGAGGGGATCAACGATATCGGCCGCCCCATGCAGCCCGCCTATGCCCATGAGACCGTGACGGCCGAGGATATCATTGCCGGATACCGACAGATCATTTCGCGCAGTCATGCCTCCAACATCAAGGTTGTCCTCGCGACCATCATGCCCTTTGAAGGCGCAGCCTACTTTTCTGAAAACGGGGAGAGCATCCGGCAGAGGGTCAACGCATGGATCCGCACCGCTGGCGAGGCCGATGGCTTCATCGACTTTGATCGAGCGACGAGTGATCCCGACCGACCGACCCTTCTTCTTCCCGTTAACGACAGCGGCGATCGCCTTCACCCTTCAGACGCGGGTTACCGTGTTATGGCCCAGTCAATCCCTCTGACGATCTGCGATTAGCCCCGGGATTCTAACAAATGCCTTGAGGCTCTTTCAGGTTAACCGCTGCAGGTCAGAAGCCCCCGTTCCCCGCCCGATTTCAGGCCGTTCTTGCCTGTGGCCGGCAGAACCTTCGTCATGAACGCGTCGTAGAGGTCCGCCCCCTTGAACTGCCGTGACAACGCGGCTGAATGGTCAGCCTTTTTTAACGCTGTCAGCGAGCCTTTCGATAACGACATAGGTCTATGAACAGGCCATGCTTGACCACTCCAATCATCCCGAACGACGGACCAGGGCCCGCCATCGCATCGCGTCCTCCTGCACCCTTTATCTCTGCGGGACGGGCGAAACCTGCGAGGGGATCCTCCGGTCGCTGGATTTTGGTGGCGCGCGGGTCAAGCTCAACTCGCGCAACATGGCGCTTTCGGGCCGGGTCCTGCTCCGGACCCGCGCCGAGGACCAGGGGACTTTCAGGGTCGTCTGGCAGAACGGCCAGGAGATCGGCCTTCAGTCCCTGATCGCCTAGGGCTGAAACGAGCGACCGTCAGGGGCGCATTCAGAACGCCGTGTTGAGCCCGATGAAGGGTGCATGCCCGATCCGGTCAGGGCGGCCGTCGCGGATATCCTGCTGTCGCAGATAGCCCAGGCTCAGATCGTACCGCCCGATCTCGCGCTCAAAGCCGATAAAGGTCCGGACACCGGTCACGCCGGTCTGCCCATCGGGCTCGGTGCCGCGGAGGGTCACGATCAGTTCCGCGTCGCCCGCAAGCGACCAGGCATCGTCGCCCTCTCCCAGGGGGACCGATGTCCCGACCCTCTGGCGAATGCGCACGCCGGTCTGGGAGCTATCGGACATAAACCGCTGCTCGAGGCGCGTGCGGAAATCCAGAGCACTCCAGCTATAGCCGACCTGCTGCAGCAGACGGACTTCCTGCTGGTCCGATCCATTCCAGCGCTGCTCGACGCCGACGCTCCATTCGGTACCGCGGGCATCTTCCCGGTTGACCCAGGCGCGCACGAAGAAGGTGTCGAGACGAGGGTCGCTGCGAAACCGCTGGGCGGTCTCCAGCTCGAAGACAGTCCGGTCATTGATGGCCCGGGTGGCCGAGGGATTGAACCAGAGTTCGGCCTCCTCATCCCCGGCCAGTGCGGCTCCCGGAGTGAAGGATACTAGCCCGGCAACGAGCAAGCTGGAGATGAGCGTACGCATGATGAGGTCCGGTCAGCGGGGAGGGCTGCCTAAAAAGACTACTCCGCCGTATTTGCAATACGGCGGAGCATTCGGGACAAAGATACTTAACTGGCAGCTTCAGGCATCATGGACGAATGCAGGTGGTCGATCTTCCAGTCGCCGTTCTCGAAACGGTAGATGAAGGAGTAGCGGGCCCGGACGTTGTTCACGGCACCGGTGTTCGGGTCGGTGAGGGCGACCGTCCAGGTGCCGACGCGCGTGGCGGTGTTGCAGTCGATCTCGACCGTGGAGGTGTTGATCGTGCCGACCGGCTTGGCCTTCAGGAAGCCAACGAAATAGTCGCGGACGCTGGCTGCGTCGGTGCGCGGGGTGTTCGAGACCGTGGCCAGAAGCACCGGCTCGCGGGTGAACAGAGCCGTCACCGTGTCGGGGTTGCCGGTCGCCCAGGCGTTGTTGAAGCGCGCGAACTGGGCCTCGACGTCTGCTGTGGTTGCCGTCGGGCAGGTGGCGGCTTCAGCGGCGAAAGCGGGCGCAGCCATCAGCGTGCCGGCTGCGGCGAGGAGAGCGATTGAATTACGCATGCGGGTTTCCTGTAAGGTCCAACCGCCCGTAGCGGTCGCCGCAGCAATGCCGAACGGCGATCGATGTCGCGTCTGCGTCATGGCAGGCCAGAGCGCCTATGCCGAATGGCATATGACAGCCCCCTGTGGCTCAGGTAGAAAACGAGCGTATCGGGCCTGGATCTCATGAACTCGCTGGCTTCTGTCGACGCCCTCTCGACCGATCTTCGGTCCCTGTTTCGCGACTCCGAGGCTCGGGCAGCGCGTCTGCGTCTCTTGATCCAGGTGAGCCGCGAGCTCGAAACGGCCGACGGCGACCGGCTGGATGCCGCACTGGCCAAAGCCGGCCAGAAGGCTGCGCTGTTCACCGGATACGCCCATGGGGCACCTCGCCACGACGGCGATCCCCTGCCCCCGGACGCCCGGCTGTTTCCGTTCGAGCGCCTGTCCGATCACGGCGACAGCGGGCGCGGTCTCGTGCTCTGGGGGCCGCGCAATCCTGCATCGCCGGGGTCCGAAGAGGACGAGGAAGCGCTGAGGCTGCTGGTCGAGATGATCGAGAGCCGCCTGATCATGGCCCACCAGCAGAACCGTCAGGCACGGTTGCTGGACCGCCTCGCCCAGCGTGAACGCGAACTGGAGCAGGTCCTTTCCGAAGTGGTGCGCGCCCAGGAGACCGAACGCAGGGCACTGTCGGCGGACCTGCACGACGGCGTGGCCCAGCAGATCGCCGCCCTGCACCGGCGGCTGGAGCTTCTGCAACTGGATCTTCCCCCTGAGGCCAGCGCGTCCCTGTCCCAGGACGTCGGGCTGCTGATCGACGTCGCCAGACGGTCGGTCGGCGATCTCCGCCGGATGATCGCAGGTCTGCGCCCGACCAGTCTCGATGATCTGGGTGTCGTGGCGGCCCTGCGGGAGGAAGCGCGCCGTCTCGAGGCCCTGGGACACCAGGTTCACGTGCGCGAGGGCGGGATGCGCAGACTTCCCGACTGGCAGGAGACCCTGATCTTCCGTGTCGCGCAGGAAGGCCTGAACAATGCCGCCAAGCACGCGCCGGGATCGACGGTCGAGCTCGGCCTCATACTGGACGAGGCCGCGGGGCAGGTCGTCCTGACGGTGGCAGACGATGGCGGCCGACGCCCTGCCGAACCCGGTGACGCCGTCGAACGGCTGGGCCTGGAAATCATGCGCGAAAGACTCATGGCCGTGGCATGCACGCTCGAGACAGGGCCCGTGGGCGGCGGGTTCCAGATCCGGGCCACCATGCCCCTTGCCGGAGCCTGAGCGTGCTGAGACTCCTGATCGCAGACGACCATGAACTGACGCGCGAGGGCATGCGATCCGTGTTCGAGCGCGAGCCGGATCTCACGGTCGTCGGCGAGGCCGCAACGGCCGAAGCGGCGGTCGAGCAGGCGCTGGCAGGCGGCGTTGACGTGGCCGTTCTGGATATCCGCTTCGGCGAAGGCATGACCGGGCTGGAAGCTGCGCGCGCCATTGTCAGCGGTTCTGACGTCCGGGTGCTCATGCTGACGCTGCATGACACGCCCGAATATGTCCGGACCGCCATGGCCGCAGGGGCGACGGGATTCGTGCTCAAGGACGCCGGTCGGGGCGAACTGCTTCACGCCGTCCGGTCCGTGGGCGAAGGCCGAACCGCGGTTCCCGCGGACCTTCTGCGCCGCGCCCTGGAACCCACGGTTGGCCCCCGTGAGGACGATCTGGCCCGCCTTACGCCGCGCGAGCGCGAGGTTCTGGTCTGTATTGCCGATGGCCTGACCAACAAGGAAATCGGGCGGGCCCTGGGCATCGGCCCCGGAACGGTGAAAGTGCATGTCGAGCGCGTGATCGCCAAGCTGGGCGTGACCGACCGGACACAGGCGGCTGTCCTGCAGACACGGGCGCAGCGATGAGGGGGCTGAAGGCGTGGCTGCGTCCGGCCACGGCCTGGGCAGATCTGGGACTGGCCGCCAAGGGGCTGGTCGTGGTGGCGCTTCCGCTGGCCATCCTGCTGGGCGGGATCGGGGCGCTCCACCTGTCGAGCCGTGCGGAGGCCGAGGCCGAGAGGGCCGTGAGGCTGACCTTTGCCATCCAGCGCGACCTTCACGAGGTCCACGCCCTCCTGGCCGAGGCTGCCAGCGGCGTCCGGGGCTACCGTCTGACGGGGCGGGACGCCTTTCTCGAACCCTATCTGAAGGCCGAGGCTCTTCTGCCCCTGACGCTCGCGCGGCTGAGGACAAGCGTGCGCGACCCCGAGATTCGCACACGGCTCGCGCGCGTCGATGGACTGGTGATCCAGAAGCGCCAGGGGTTGGCCCAGCTCGCAGCGATGCCGGGTGCCGGTGGCGAGGACAGCATTGCTGCCCGTGACGTTGCCGCGGCCCTGGTCGCCAACAAGACGGTGCTGGACGCGCTGCGCGCCGAGATCGAGGCGATGCAACGAAGAGAGGCGGAGCTGCTGGACGCGCGTCGCGCCCGCGCTGACGCCGAGCGAAGCCGGACCCTTGCGCTGACGGGTGCCATGGCCGTCATCGGGCTTCTGGCCAGCCTTGCGGCCGTGCAGCTTCTGTTCAGCGGCATCGTCCGGCGGGTCCGGACACTGGAACGCGATGCCGAGCGGCTGGAACGCGGCGAGCCCCTGACGACGCGGGATCATGCCCAGGACGAGATCGGGCGGCTGGCCCGAAGACTGGTGGAGGCCGGCGATCTTCTACGGCGACGCGAGGCCGAACTCCGGGAAGGCGAGGAGCGCTATCGCCGTGTCATCGAGGGGGTGCGCGACTACGGGATTTTTGCTCTCGATACCGATGGCCATGTCGCCAGCTGGAACGAGGGTGCCGAGCGGATCAAGGGCTGGAATGCCAGCGAGGTCATCGGCCGCCATTTCTCGATCTTCTACCCTGTCGAGAGCCGTGGCGAGACACCGTCGCGATTGCTGGCGGCTGCCAGTGTCGATGGCCGGATCGAGGATGAAGGCTGGCGCGTGCGCATGGATGGCAGCCGGTTCTGGGCCAATGTCGTCATCACCGCCCTGCGCGATGAAACCGGAGAGCTGCGCGGTTTCTCCAAGGTCACACGCGACATCACCGACCGGAAACGTGCAGAGGAAGCCCTGAAGGCCGCACGAAACGAAGCCGAGCGGGCCAGTCTCGCCAAGAGCGAGTTCCTGTCACGCATGAGCCATGAGCTGCGCACGCCCCTGACGGCGATTCTCGGGTTCAACCAGTTGCTCGACATGGACCGGGACCTTCTCGGTCCCGATCACACCCATGCCGTCGCGCAGATTGGCCGTGCGGGCGGGCATCTCCTCGGGATGATCGACGAAGTCCTCGACATCGCCCGCATCGAGGCCGGTGGTCATTCGATGAACCCGGAAAAGGTCGCGGTCGATGAACTTGCCCGCGAAGCCATCGCCCTGACAGCGCCCCAGGCCCAGGCCGCCGGAATCGAAATCCGCCTGGAGGCGAGCAGTGTGGAGGCCTGGGCCGATCGCCGTGCCACGCTGCAGGTCCTGCTGAACCTGCTGTCGAACGCCGTGAAGTACAATCGCCGGGACGGTCGGATCATCGTCGCGCTGCGGCCCGAGGCGTCTTGCATTGTTGTCGATGTCCGCGACCAGGGTCCGGGCATAGCCACCGACATGATCCATCGCCTGTTCACCCCGTTCGACCGTCTGGATGCCGACAGATGGAGTGGTGCACAGGGGTCGGGGCTCGGGCTCGCCCTGTCGCTGGGCCTCGCCCGGGCGATGAACGGCGACGTCCGGTATCGGACGGCCAAGGAAGGCACAGGCTCTGTCTTCAGCCTCGTGCTGCCAACGGCCCCGCTGGCTGCGACAGCTGAACCCGTAACCGGAGACGCGGAATGAGAATTGTGCCTGATGACGCGACGGTCAAGGCGGCGCGTATCCTCGCCGTGGACGACGAGGCGGCCAATCTGAGCCTGGTCGAAAAGGCCTTTGCACGCGAAGGCTTCGACGGTGTCGTCACCTTCCTCGACCCCCAGGCTGCCCTTTCGGATTTCGCCCAGAACCCGCCGGACCTGGTCCTTCTGGACCTGATGATGCCGGGCATCGATGGCTATGAGCTGCTGGACAGCTTCCGGCGGCTGACCCCGGCAGACGCCTATCTGCCGATCATGGTCCTGACCGCCGACACGAACGTCAGGGCGAGGCTCCGTGCCCTGGCGCTGGGGGCTCGCGACGTGCTGCTGAAGCCCTATGACGTGGGCGAATTGCTGATGCGCAGCTGGGTGCTTCTGGAAACGCGACAGGCGTTCCAGCGGCGCCCCTGACCGGCATCGTCAGCGGGCCAGCCAGCCCCCGTCGACCGCCAGAACCGTGCCATGGACATAGGCAGCAGCGTCGGACGCGAGGAAGACCGCGGCTCCGGACAGGTCAGACGGATCGCCCCACCGACCCGCCGGGATTCGCGCCAGGATATCGCGATTACGGACCGCGTCGGCGCGCAGGGCCTCGGTGTTGTTGGTGGCGAAGTAACCCGGCGCGATCCCGTTGACGTTGATTCCCTTCGACGCCCATTCGCAGGCCAGCAACTTTGTCAGGCCCGCCAGGCCGGACTTCGAGGCGGTGTAGGACGGTACGCGGATGCCGCCCTGGAAACTCAGCATCGAACAGATGTTGATGATCTTGCCGCCGCGATTATCCGCAACCCAGGTCCTGGCCACGGCCTGGCTCAGGAAGAAGACGGTCTTGAGATTGGTGTCCATGACCGCGTCCCAGTCGGCCTCGGAGAAGTCGAGACTGTCGGCGCGGCGGATGATGCCGGCATTGTTGATCAGGATGTCGACCCGTCCTGCCGCCGCGATCGCCTGCGCGACGACGTCTGCGATTGGCGCGGTCGAGGACAGGTCGGCGGCGATGGCGTGAAACGCCCGGCCTTCCGCCTGCACCAGACTGGCGGTCTCGGTCGGGGCCGAGCGTCCGACGGCCACGATGTCGGCACCGGCCCTGGCCAGACCGACAGCGATGGCCTGACCAAGGCCCGTATTGGCACCGGTGACCATCGCCACCCGGCCGCTGAGATCGAACGGGTTCATTTGAGCTGGCAGATGTCGAGCTGGTTGATGTCGGTATAGTCCAGGTTCTCTCCGCCCATGGCCCAGATGAAGGTATAGTTGGCGGTGCCGGAACCCATGTGGATCGACCAGGGTGGCGACACCACGGCCTCGCCGTCGGCCATGACGATATGGCGGGCAGCGTCAGGCTCGCCCATGAAGTGGAACACGCGGTCGTTGGGGTTCAGGCCGAAGTAGAAATAGACCTCGGAGCGCCGGTCGTGCAGGTGCGGCGGCATGGTGTTCCAGACCGATCCCGTCTTCAGGATCGTCAGGCCCAGCAGCAGCTGGCAGGACTGGCAGGTCGCGGGCACGATGTACTGGTAGATCGTCCGCTCGTTCGACGTCTCCAGCGCACCCCGCTCCAGCGGCACGGCCTGCTCGATCGAGATATGTTTGACGGCATAGCGGACATGGGCCGGCGTCGAGGCCAGATAGAAGCGCGTATCGCCAGAGAAGGTAACGTCGACCGAACCCATCGGGATGTAGAGCCCGTCACGGGGCTCGAGCGTATAGGCCTCGCCGTCGACCGTCACCGTTCCGGTCGTGGCACCGACGTTCACGGCACCCAGTTCACGCCGCTCGAGGAAGGGATGTCCTGCAGCCGAGGCAGGCTCGGTCTGGTGCGGAAGCGTCACGGTGCCTGCGCCCGGCTGGACGCCTCCGATCACGAACCGCTCGTAGTGGGTATAGTTCAGACGGATTTCGCCCGCGGCAAACAGGCCGTCGATCAGGTAGCGATCACGCAGCTGGTCGTTCGTGACCCCCTGCATCATGTCCGGATGGGTGGCGTGGTAGGTTTTCTGGTACATGCTGGCTCCGTTCGGGTCGGGCGTTGGTAACCGGTGTCATGGCCGGCTGCAAGACGTGTCTCAGGGCTTGGGTCTGGCGGTCGAATCCCGCACCACGAGCGAAGGATCGACTTCGGGCTGTATCATCGTCGCCGCATCAAGGCCGCGCAAGCCGGCCGTCAGTTTTTCCGCCGCCATTCGCCCCATGTCGCGGATCGGGAGACGAACGGTCGTGAGGTTAGGCCAGACGCGCGAGGCCATCGGCAGGTCGTCAAAACCCACGATCGAAAGATCGCCCGGCACATCCAGGCCAGCGTCCCGTGCCGCCTTCATCACGCCGATCGCCATCTCGTCATTGCCGGCAAAGATGGCTGTCGGAGGCTGGGGCAAGGCCAGCAGTTCGGCGGCTGCCTCGACACCGGATTCGAACGTGTACGCGCCTGCGCGGACATAGGCGGGGTCCAGGGCCAGGCCATGTTCCGCCAGACCCTCCCGGAACCCCCTGCCCCGCTCGTGCGAGGAGCGGAAATTGTCCGGGCCCGAGATGAAGGCGATCCGTCGGTGCCCCAGCTCGGCCAGATGCCGTGCCGCCCGGCCTGCGCCCCGGCTGTCATGGGTGACGACCATGGATTCCGGCACATCCAGCGAGACCGATGCGATCCGGACATAGGGACAGTCCGCAGCCTTCAGTATCTGCACGACGCGATCGTCTTCGGACACCGAGGGCGGCATGACCACGCCGAACAGCTTCTGCCTGACGATGAAATTGCGGACCTCGTCGAGGAAGCTGTCGCTCGACCGGTTACAGGGGTGAACGACCAGTTCGAGCCCGGCACCCCGCACGGCATCCAGCACGCCCTGCTGCATGTTGACGACATAGTTGGGGCTGGGATTGTCGTAGATCATCCCGACCAGGAAAGAGCGCCGGAAGGCCAGCCCGCGGGCCTGGGGGTCGGGGCTGTAGCCGTGCTCGGCGATCACGGCCTCGACCCGCTTGCGCGTGTCCTCCTTGACGGAGGGCGAGTTGTTGATCACCCGTGAGACCGTCTTCTTGGACACCTCGGCCAGGCGGGCGATATCGTTGATCGTTGCCGGCTTGCCGGAGGGCCGTTTCGGTTCGCTCACTCAAGGGATCTTTCGATGATGTCCTGACGCCTCTAGCCCGATTGGCCAGCGGTGTCAGGTCCTATGCTCATCTGCCCCGGCGAAGGGGCGGTGCCGGTCACCCGGATAAGCCGGATGGCCCGTCTCGACAGCCTTCGCGGCTGGCGTCTGGCTATCGCCCCGGGGCAATAACAGCGCTGCGATTATTGTGGCAAGACCTGACGGACACGCACGCCTCGGGCGTGGCATCAGGGTTGCCAGTCCTCTCCCAGGGTTGCCGCAAACAGCAACCCTGTCGCACGGCCTTCGGACCAGCCACTTTCGATTCAAATTGACACCGGTTTCCGTCCTGCGCCATGCTGATCGCAAACGGGGAGGCCGCGTGAACCACGCAAACGATTTTTCAGGGTCGGAAGCCATTGCCCACGCCTTTGTCCTGGCGCGGTCGAACAGCCATGCCTTGACGGACTATCCGGGCAAGCTGCCCGCGACCCTCGCGGAAGCCTATGCGATTCAGGACAGGGCGATTGCCGCCTGGCCGGATCAGATCGCGGGCTGGAAGCTGGGCCGGATCAATGCCCCGCATGATGCCGATTTTGGCGCAGGGCGGCTGGCCGGGCCGATCTTTTCACGCAACGTCTGGAGCGCCGGCGTGACGCCCACCCGGTTCGACGTCATTGACGGCGGCTTTGCAGCGGTCGAGGCGGAGTATCTTCTGGTGCTGGGCGAGACGTCGCCCGATCGCGATGACTGGACCGCCGAGACGGTGATCCCCCTCGTCGCGCGCGCCCTGACCGGGATCGAGATCGCCGGCAGTCCCTTCGCCGGGATCAATGCCCACGGGCCGGCCGTGACCGCTTCGGATTTCGGCAACAACGCCGGTCTGATCCTTGGTCAGGATATCTCCGACTGGAAAGAACGCCTGGCTGAACTCACGTGCGAGACCCGGTTCGACGGGGTCGTCATCGGCACCGGCGGCGCAGCATCCATTCCCAATGGGCCGCTCGATTCCCTCGCCTTCCTGCTGAACCTGCTGCATCGGCGCGGGCGCAGGCTGGAGGCGGGCCAGATCATCTCGACGGGTGCGGCCACCGGGGTTCATTCTATCCGCATCGGTCAGTCAGCCATCGCCGACTTCGGGCCGGATGGCCAGATCCACTGCATCGCAATCGCCGCCGAGGGAGCGCCCGCATGATCCTCACCCGCCGCACTCTGGGGCTGACTGGCCTCGCCACTCTGGGGCTGGCCGGATGCGCGCCGCGCGGGACGGCCAGTGGCCAGACCCTGTTCACCGCCGTCGATGTTCACCCGGTCGACTATCCGACCGTGTCGGCCGTACGCTGGATGGGCGAGGAACTGGCCCGGCTGACCGGCGGTCGACTGGGCATCCAGCAGTTCCCTGCCGGACAACTGGGATCAGAGGACGACTCCATCGGCCTGACCCGGTTCGAGGCCGTCGACATCTGCCGCGTCGCCGTCGCCGCCCTGAACAATGCCTTTCCCGAGACCCGGCTGCTGGCCCTGCCCTATGTATTCCGCGACGTGGGCCATGTTCGCGCTGTCGTGGACGGCCCGATCGGCACCGAACTCCTGAATGTGTTCGAAGGTCGCGGCCTGGTCGGCCTCGCCTATTACGATGCTGCGCCGCGCAGCTTCTACAATGTGCGCCACCCGGTCACCGAGCCCGGTCAGCTGAGCGGCCTGAAGATGCGGGCACCCCAGTCCGACATCTTCCTCGATGCCATTCGCGCCATGGGAGCCAATCCGACACCGCTGACCTTCGGGGCCGTCTTCTCGTCGCTGCAGACCCATCTGATCGACGGGGCCGAGAACAACTGGCCCAGCTATCAATCCAGCCGCCAGTTCGAGGTCGCCCGATACTGGTCCGACACCCAGCATTCCTTCTCGCCCGATGCCCTGTTGATGTCGAAGGCCAGCCTCGACCGGTTGAGTGCCGCCGACCGCGATCTGATCCGCGACGTCGCCCGCCGCTCGGTCGCTGTGATGCGGGCCGACTGGGACCGGCGCGAGGCCGAGGCGCGCGCCGCCGTCATCGCAGCAGGGGTGCAGGTGGCAACCGTCGATCGCGATGCCTTCGCCGCCACCGTCCGGCCCGTGCTCGACAAATACATCCAGGGTCCGCGGCTCAGCGGACTCTTCGACCGCATCGCAGCGACGGCCTGAACCGATGCGCGATCCAATCCATGCTCAGGGAGGACTGGTGAATGTCTGAACCTCGTCACGGCGTGACCGGTGCGCTGGACCGTCTCACCGACATTATAATCGGCGCAGCCTGCGTTTCTCTGGTCCTGATGGCCCTCGTCCAAGCCTGGCAGGTCTTTGCCCGCTACGTCCTGAACGACAGCCCGGGATGGACCGAGCCTCTGGCGCTGCTGCTGATGAGTGTCACGGTTATGTTCGGAGCCGCGGTCGCCGTACGCCGCGAGACCCATTTCGCCTTTCAGTCATTGCAGGACAGCCTGCCGGGGCGGGGGCGCATGATGACCCTGACCCTGTCGCGGCTGATTGCGGCTGCCACTGGCGCAGGGCTGATGTTCTTCGGCGGCACCCTGATGCTCGACGGCTGGGCCGTTGCCCTGGCCGGCGTGCCGCTGCCGTTCGGCCTGAAGTTCGCCGGACTGTGTCTCGGCGGGGCGCTGATCCTGCTGTTCGCCATCGAGCGATTGCTGACTGGCGACTATGTCCAACCCAAAGCCGCCGCGGAGAACTGAACATGGAATTCGTGATCCTGTTCGGCCTGTTCGCAGTCCTCCTCGCGATCGGCGTGCCGGTAGCCTTCTCCCTTCTGGCCGCCACCCTTGCCACCGTCCTTTACCTGGCCGTGCCACCGATCGTGGTGTTCCAGCAGATGGGGTCCGACATCACCTCGGTCTCGCTCCTGGCCATTCCTCTGTTCATCTTCACGGGCGAACTGATGATGAAGGGCGGCTTGTCGGACCGGATGATCGCGCTGGCCTCATCCATGGTCGGACATGTGCGCGGCGGCCTGGGACAGGTCACCGTCGTGGGGTCGACACTCTTCGGGGGCGTCTCGGGCAGTGCCATCGCCGATGTTTCTGCCGTTGGCGGCACCATGATCCCGCAGATGCAGAAGCGTGGGTATGACTCCGACTATGCCGTCAACGTGACCATCTCGGCGGCTCTGGTCGCCCTGCTGGTCCCGCCGTCGCACAACATGATCCTGTATTCCGCTGCCGCCGGTGGCGGGGTCTCCATCTCCGACCTGTTTGCCGCAGGCATCCTGCCGGCCGGGCTTCTGGCCATCAGCCTGATGATCACGGCCTATGTCGTTGCCCGCCGCCGGGGCTATGCCGCCGAAGCCTTCCCCGGATTTGGTGTCGTCCTCAGACGGCTGGTCGCTGCAATCCCTGGCCTGCTGCTCGTCGCCATCATCTTCACCGGGATCCGCGCCGGTGTCTTCACGGCCGTCGAAAGCGCCTCCATCGCCGTGGTCTATGCCACCGTCGTGACCGGCGTCGTCTATCGCCAGATGTCTTTCAGCGCCTTCAGGGAAGCCTGTATGGGGGCGGTCAAGACGTCGGGGGCCGTGCTGTTCATTATCGGTGCGGCTGGAGCCTTTGGCTGGCTGATGGCCTATCTGCAGGTGCCATCGATGATGGTCGAGGGACTGCAAAGCCTGACCGACAGCCGGGTCCTCATCCTGCTGCTGATCATCTGCATCCTGCTGGTGCTCGGCACCTTCATGGACATGGCCCCGCTCATCATCATCTGCACGCCGATCTTCCTGCCCGTCACCACAGCCTTCGGTGTCGACCCGGTCCAGTTCGGAGTCATCCTGCTGCTCAACGCCGGGATCGGCCTGATCACACCGCCGGTCGGATCGGTGCTGTTCGTGGGCTCGGCCATTGCAGGGGTGCCCATGACCGCTTCTCTGAAGTCGATCTGGCCCTTCTACATCGCCTGTATGGCCGTGCTGATGCTGGTGACCTTTGTGCCGTCGCTGTCGCTCTGGCTGCCCAGCCTGATGAAGTAGGCGTCAGGCGAGACTGTTCAACCAGTCCTCGAGGTGGGTGTAGCCGTCGGCATCGCCGTCGGTCGCCCCGTCTGCGGGGTCTGCGGGATCGAGGCCGCGGGCCGTTTCCCAGTTGTCCGGCATGCCGTCGCCGTCCGTATCGACCCATGCCGTGCCCGGTGCCAGCGCGGGCCATCCGCCCACTGCGGCCTGGCTGTCGATGATCCGGCCGGATCGGTCGGAGACGCCCTCGATAACGCGCTGATCGACGCTGTCGCGCGCCTTCGAGGCTCCCACGGCCGCCAGAACCGCTGCAACGGTCTGTGCCGGCGGCCCGGCCGCTGCACTGGCCCAGGCGGGACGAGCCTGAAGCCGGTATCCCGGGCGATCACCGTCCTTGACGAGGCTCCAGGAGTCGGCGGGCACGACCGAATTCATGGCATTGCCCTCGAACCAGGCCCGGGCCAGCGGATTGTCCTCCTCGAACGCCATGGCACCGGTAGAGTTTGGGCCGGTCAGGTAGGCATTGCCGAGGAAGGCATAGGTCGACAGGCTCTCGGTATCGGCATTGTAGCCCGCACGCCCCTCACCCCAGTTGTAGAAGACGTTGGACCGGAACTCGAGCATCGGCCCCTGCGGATCCACTGAGGGCTCGTTATAGTTGCCGGGCCTCGGCATCCGGGCGCGATGGCTGGCCCAGAGATTGTGGTGAAAGGTCATGCGGGCACCGTGGCCACCCCGGACGAAAGAACCGTAGCCATGGTCGCCCTTGGCATGACCCGAGGCGTTCAGGCTTTCCGAAATCAGCGACCACTGGACCGTCACATCATAGATGCCGCGCTCTGGCGGGTCGTAGCGACTGCCGACCGACAGGGTCTCGTCCACTGACCATGAGGCGGAGATGTGATCCAGGATGATGCGCCGCCCCCGCGTGATGGACACGGCGTCGGCAGCCACCCCGCTCTCGTCACCCAGCCGCGACCGGATATGGCGAACCACGACATCATCGGCGGCGATCACAAACGGATAGTCGCGCAGCGTTATGCCTCCTCCTGGCGCTGTCTGGCCTGCGATCGTGACGAGGCCTCGGCGAACGGTCAGGGGGGAGGCCAGCCGGATCGTTCCGCCAATGTCGAAGACTATCGTACGGGGCCCGGCAGCCTCGACGGCAGCCCGGAGGCTGCCTGGCCCCGCGTCGGCCAGGGTGGTGACCCGCAGGACCTGACCTCCGCGCCCCCCGCGCGCGAGCCGACCTGCGCCTTCGGCACCGGGAAAGGCCGGGACGGCATCAACATCGGCATCGGCCTGAAGCCGTGGGGGGGCATTTTCCCGTGCTTCCCGGGCCACAGCGCCCCCGGGAGCGAACACGAGAGCGGTCGCCATGGCGACGTAGGCACACGACAAGCTTGCAACGAAGGGTGTCATCAGGTTAGGCTCGCATGATACCGGTGTCAGAAACTATCCGTGCCACAATGACACCGGTGTCAGCAAGATCGCACTTTTGAGCAAGACGACGAGGACGGACGGAAGATCCGCCTCAACCACATAGTCGCCGACCCGGGACATCCTCGGGTCCCGACGTGTCCCTGGGAGGAGGCATATGTACAAGGCCATGCAATCGGGCGCGCGTAGCGCCTTTTGTAACACGCTGGTGGCAGGGGCTTCAGGGCTCGCCATCGCCATGAGCCTGGGCGTGGTCAGTGCCGCGGCCCAGGCCACCCCGGCTCCGCAGGACCAGGACGAAACCACCGTCGACGAGATCGTCGTCACGGGTTTCCGTGCCAGCCTGGATGCGGCGCTGAGCATAAAGCGGCGCGAGGCCGGGGTCGTGGATGCGATCGTCGCCGAGGACATCGCCGACTTTCCGGATCTGAACCTCGCCGAGGCGGTGCAGCGCATACCGGGTGTCTCCATCGACCGCGACGCCGGCGAAGGCCGTTCGCTGACGGTTCGCGGCCTGAGCTCCGACTTCACCCGCACCCGCATCAACGGCATGGAGGCCCAGGCCACCACCGGCGGTACGGATTCCTCCGGAGGTGCCAACCGCGGCCGCGGCTTCGACTTCAACGTCTTTGCCGCCGAGCTCTTCAACTCGATCACGGTCCGCAAGACCGCTGCCGCCGAGACCGAAGAAGGTTCGCTGGGCGCAACGATCGACCTGCAGTCGACACGGCCCTTCGACTACACGGGGTTCACGGCTGCTGCCTCGGTTCAGGCGGGCTACAATGACCTGTCGGAAAACTACAATCCGCGGGTCGCCTTACTGCTCAGCGACACTTTCGCCGACGACAAATTCGGCGCGCTGATCTCCCTAGCCTATTCCGAGCGGGACACGCTGGAAGAAGGCTTCAGTTCCGTGCGCTGGGCTCCGGCCGTCGGCACGGGCAGCTCGGGAGGCTTCTGCTCGCCGCTCGGCGTCACGCCTGCCAACCCTGCCAACAGCACCGCGACCGGCTCCAGCGCTGCGAACTGCGCGACCGGCGTGGCCCGTCTGCCCAACACCGCCGCGAACGTGGCGGCCTACAACACCGCCAACCAGCCGAACGTCTTCATCCCGCGCCTGCCTCGCTATGGTCGACTGACCCACAGCCAGGAGCGGCTGGGCGTCACAGGATCCTTCCAGTACCGGCCAGTCGAGAGCACGACCTTCAGCGTGGATGTGCTGTATTCCAAGCTGGACGCGACCCGCCAGGAAGACTTCCTCGAAAGCCTCTCCTTCAGCCGCAACGCGGCTGCGGGCGGCCAGACCCAGATCAACGTTCGCGATGCAGCGGTCGAGAACAACGCCCTCGTCTATGGCATCTTCGACAACGTCGACATTCGCTCCGAGCAGCGGTTTGACGAACTGTCGACCGAGTTCACCCAGGTCAGCTTCACCGCCGAACACGAGTTCAGCGACCGCCTGCGGGGCCGTTTCTACGTTGGACGTGCAGGGT
>QBLX01000011.1:0-5847 GCA_003241825.1 Alphaproteobacteria bacterium | reverse complement strand
GTCGGTGTTCGACAATCCGACCCAGACCACGGTCACGATCGACCGGTCGAACAGCCAGAACTTCTCCTATGATTTCCGGGGCAACGAAGACGCTCCGGTCATCAACTACGGCTTTGACGTCACCAATCCGGCCAACTGGCAGTGGCGTAACTCGACCCTCGCCGTGCCGCGTTCGGAGATCCGTCTGCGGCCCAATGGCGTGGAGACGGTGTTCGAGTCGGCCCAGGCCGACCTCGCCTTTGACGTGAACGACAGCCTGACGATCAAGGGCGGCGTCAACTACAAGTCCTTCGGCTCCGACTCGTTCGAACTGCGGCGCACGGACGAGACCATCGTTCCGGCCCTGCCCGCCGGAACCTCACTGGCGGACATCACCAGCCTTCTGACGGGCTACGGGCGCGGCCTGATCCCGGCAGGCGTCGACACGTCCTGGCTGATCCCGAACCTCCCGGCCATCTCCCGGCTGTTCAACATCTACTGCAACTGCGACACGGGCATCGCGGGCGGTGATTTCCGGCTGACCGGCATCACCAATGGCAATGCGCGCGGCGGCAACCGCAACATCGAGGAAGAAAACCTCGCCTTCTACCTCCAGGCCGATTTCGAAACCCAGCTGTTCGACATGCCCCTGCGCGGCAATGTCGGCGTACGTCAGGTCAACACCAAGCTGCTGGCCGAGGGCTTCTCGACGACCGGTGGCGGCACGCCGGTGTCGGGCACCAATGAGTATGACGACACCCTGCCGTCACTGAACCTGGCGCTTGAGCCGATGGAGGACGTCATTGTCCGCTTCGGTGCAGCCAAGGTCATGGCCCGGCCCCAGATCGGCAACACCCTGGCCGGTACCAACTATCTGGTGCCGACAACCTCGCTGGCCGCGACCGGTCCCAACTTTACCGCCAGCATCGGCAATGTCGGCCTCGATCCGTTCCGGGCCACGACCTATGACTTCAGCCTCGAATGGTATCTCGCGCCTGAAAGCCTGCTGTCCTTCGCCTATTTCTACAAGGACATCGATTCCTACATCCAGATCATCCGGCAGGATCTGGAGTATCAGGCGCTGACGGCCCTCAACCCTTCGGCCTTCGCCCCGGCCTTCTGTTCCGGGGTCTGCTCGCCGACCACGATCTTCCAGCTGACCAGTGCGGTGAACACCGAGGGCGGGCCGCTGAAGGGCTTCGAGATCAGCTACCAGCAGCCCTTCACCTTCCTGCCCGGCCCGCTGGCCAACACAGGCGTGCAACTCAACTATACCCGGGTCGCGTCCGAGATCGACTACTGCAACAACGCGCTGTGCACGACCTTCCTGACCGACGACCTCGTCAACCTGTCGCCCACGTCCTACAACGGAACCCTCTACTATGAGGACGACAGCTTCGCGATGCGGGTCTCGGCCGCTTTCCGCGAACAGTATCTGCAGAACGTGCCCGGTCGGAACGGCAACATCATCGAGGGCAAGAAGGACACCTTCAACCTCGATATGTCGGCCTCCTACAACCTGACTGAACAGGTCACGCTGACGTTCGAGGGGCTGAACCTGACCGATGAGGAGAACCACCAGTTCGTCGGTGACGGCAGCCGGTCGTCCACCTCGGTCTATCACCACACGGGCCGCCAGTATTACCTCGGAGCCCGCTACAAGTTCTGATTTCTCTCTCTTGCCAATCGTTCTCCTGAACGTGACCTTGGGCCGGCGTCGGGCAACCGTCGTCGGCCCTTTTTTTACCGAGCCTGATCATGTCCAGCCCTCTCCTGTCGCTCCGACCTGCCGCTGACTGCCAGTGGGACATGGTCGCCCTCGGGGAGGTCATGCTGCGGTTCGATCCCGGCGAGCGGCGCGTTCGCAATGCCCGGTCCTTCGACGTCTGGGAGGGCGGCGGGGAATACAATGTCGCCCGGGCTGCAGCGCGGACATTCGGCCTGCGGGCCAGCGTCGTCACGGCCCTGCCCGACAATGAGCTGGGGCGTCTGACCGAGGACCTGATCGCACAGGGCGGTGTGGATCGCAGCCAGATCCTGTGGCGCGACTTCGACGGGATCGGACGCAACACCCGGGTCGGGCTGAATTTCACCGAACGGGGCTTTGGCCTGCGTCCGGCGCTCGGCGTTTCGGACCGGGCCAACTCTGCCGCCAGCCAGATCGCGCCGGGCGAGATCGACTGGGACCATCTGTTCGGAGTGGCAGGGGTGCGCTGGTTCCACACCGGAGGGATCTTTGCGGCGCTGTCGGCCTCGACGGCAAAGGTGGCCATCGAAGCCGTGGAGGCGGCCCGTCGCCACGGCACGATCGTCTCCTATGACCTCAACTACCGGGCCAGCCTGTGGAACAGCCACCCGGACCCGGACGCCGCCCGCGCTGTCAACCGCCGGATCGCCCGCAGCGTCGACATCATGATCGGGGACCGGCACGGGTTCGAGACCTGCCTCGGCCTCGACCTCGGCAGCCCGGCCGGTGGTGAGCCGATGGGGGGTGATGATTTCGCCGCCGTGGCCCCTCAGTTCGCGGCGACCTATCCCGACACACGGATCGTCGCCGCCACCTTGCGGCAGCCGACGACGTCGAGCCAGAACGGGTGGTCGGCGATCGCCTGGGCGGGAGGGCAGGTGCACCGGGCCCCGGTCCGCGAGGCGGTCGACATCCTGGACCGCGTGGGCGGCGGCGACGCCTTTGTCTCGGGCCTCGCCGTGGCCCTGATGGAGGGTCACGACCTCGCCGCCGCGCTCGCCTGGGGCACGGCACACGGAGCCCTCGCCATGACCACGCCGGGCGATGCCTCCATGGCCAGTCGCGCCGAGGTCATCGCCCTGGCCAGCGGCGGCGACGCCCGCACGATCCGCTAGACGATGATCACCCGCCGCACCGCCACGGCCTTGCTGGGCCTGGGCCTCGTCAGCACAATGGCGCGCCCTGCCCGGGCTGCATCGCCCTCGCCCGTCGTTGCCACACGTCACGGACCGGTCGTCGGGGCCAGCGATGGCCCGACGCAGGTCTTCAAGGGCATCCGCTACGGCGCCGACACCGGCCCCTATCGGTTCCAGCCGCCACGCCTGCCCGACCGCTGGGCGGAAACGGTCGAGGCCCTCGCCTATGGCCCGGCCTGCCCGCAGAACGGTGGCGAGCCGAACCAGGCCGAGGACTGTCTGTTCCTGAATGTCTGGACGCCGGGGACGGACGCCGCCGCCCGGCCCGTCATGGTCTATATCCACGGCGGGGCCTATGCGACCGGGTCGGGGTCGGATCCGCTGTACGACGGCACCGGGCTGTCGCGACGGGGCGATGTCGTGGTGGTCACCCTGAACCACCGCCTGAACCTGTTCGGCCATGCCTTCCTGAAGCGACTGGACGGGTCGCTCGCGGATTCCGGCAATGTCGGCATACTGGACCTGATCCAGGCGCTCGAATGGGTGCGGGACAATATCGCGGCCTTCGGCGGTGATCCGGGCCGGGTCATGGTGTTCGGCCAGTCGGGCGGCGGAGCCAAGATCGCCACCCTGATGGCCACGCCGGCTGCGGCCGGCCTGTTCCATGCCGTGGCGACCATGAGTGGCCAGCAGGTCACGGCCTCGGGGCCCAACAATGCCACGACCCGGACCCGGGCCTGGCTGGCAGCCCTGGGGCTGGATGAGGACCGGGTCGCGGAACTGGCGACGATGGACACCGCTCGCCTGCTGCAGGCAGCGCGGACCACCGATCCGGTCCTCGGCTATGGCAGCCTGTATTTCGGCCCGGTGCTGGATGGCCGGACGCTGGTCCGTCACCCCTTCTATCCGGATGCGCCGTCGCAGTCGGCGGCGATCCCCATGATCATCGGCAATACGCGCGAGGAGACGCTGGCGTTCATGGGCCCCCGGGTCGCGCCGGTCGACCTGACATGGGAAGACCTGGCCGGCCGGATGACGCCCGATGTCCTGAGGGTCGATGCCGAGCCCGGGACCGTCATCGCCGCCTACCGGGCCATGCACCCCGACTGGTCCCCGCATCAGGTGCTGGTCCGCGCCACGACGGCGGGGCGCAGCTGGCGGGCGGCCGTGATCGAGGCCGAGCTGCGGGCGGAGGCGGGGCATCCGACCTGGGTCTATCAGCTGGACCTGCCCGGCACCCTTGAGGATGGCCGGACCGGGGCCTTCCACACCGCGGACATTCCCCTGGTGTTCGGGACGCTGGACCGGGGCGGTGCGCGCATGGCCGGGCCGGACGCACAGGTCGTGTCGGACAGGATGAGCGATGCCTTCATCGCCCTGGCCCGGAACGGGGCACCGGGACCGGTCGCCGGACAGGTCTGGCCCCGCTTTGACCTGGCGGACCGGCCCACCATGATCTTCGATCGACGGACGCGGGTCGAGAACGATCCGCGCGGGGACGAGCGCCGGTTCTTTGCCCGCTACCCCTATGTCCAGCCGGGGACCTGATTGAAGGACCCGGTCCCGCGGATGAGCGGGTTGGTGGACCGGTCCGGAGCAAAGACCCTGTCCCTTGCGCTCATCCCGGCGAAAGCCGGGACCCGGTCCTTTTGGTAGGGCCGGGTCGTGGATGGACTGGCGGACGGAGGTCCAGGCGTTCTGCATCTGAAAAGCACTGGGTCCCGGCTTTCGCCGGGATGAGCGGAAGAAGGGGAAGCGAAAAAAAACCGTCTTGATCGTCTTGATCGTCTTGATCGTCTCGATGGGCCGTCGGGGACAGTGAGACTCTCGCACGGTTTCGGGCCGGGTCGGGCTCGAACGGTCCAGATTTCTGCAAGGCAATGAATTCATTGCGTCGGATCGACGGAATTGCGGGGGGAAGGGCCCTGCTCATCCCGTTCATCCCGGCGAAAGCCGGGACCCAGTCCTTTTGGGAGGGCCGGGTGTGGAAGCATTGTGGGAAGGCGATCCGGGTCTTCTGCGTCTCGAAAACACTGGGTCCCGGCTTTCGCCGGGATGAGCGGGATCAATGATAGCGAAAATGAAAAAAGGCCCGGCGCGATGGCCGGGCCTGATCTCTGGATAGAGACGCCTATTCGCGGGTGACGGTCACGCCGCGATCGCCGAGGATTTCCTGCACGCTGTCGTCACCGGCCAGATGGGCGGCACCGACGGCGATGAAGGTCGTGCCCGAACCGGCCAGCAGGGTCTGGATCTGGTTTGCCCAGTCGGCGTTCCGCTTGACCAGCAGGGCCTGGTAGATCTCGTCCGAGGCCTCGCGCATGCCGTCGACGGCGATATCCTCGAGCGTCTGGACATCCCCGTTCGCCCAGGCCGCGACCAGCCGGTCAATCTCGGTCGCCGCCTCCTCAAAATCCTCGAGGGAGGTCCGCAGGAAGGCGAGCTGGGTCGCTTCGCTGAGCCCGGCGAGAATACTCACCTGCAGGTCGATGGTTTCCAGACCGGTGACCGGCTTGCCGGCCGCCTCGGCCCGCGCTTTCAGGACCGTCTCGACGCCCGACTTCGGATCGTATCCGGCCTTCTGCAGCGGGGCCATGGCGATCGACAGGGCCGCCAGCCAGGGTCGCAGCGGATCCATCTGGGCCGCGCTGGCCCCGATGGCCTTGGCCGCCTCGTCCAGCTTTGCGATCTCTTCGGCATTCAGCAGGCTGGACAGCGGGCGGTCCGGCGAGATGCCCTGCGACTGGATCAGGGGCATGATCGCCGCCTGGTCATCAGGGTTGGAGATTTCGAAGATGACGTTGTCGGACCTGTCGAGCGCGGCATCGACCTTGGCCGAGCCCCAGGCCGTGTCCGGGCGCAGCACATGGACCGTGCCGAACAGGTAGAGGGTCGAGTCGGCATCCTTGACGACCCACAGGGCCGGGCCGGCACCTGTCGCGGGCGGAACGGCTGCGAGGGCGGCGGGCACGGCGGGGGGGGGGG
>QBLX01000119.1 GCA_003241825.1 Alphaproteobacteria bacterium | reverse complement strand
AGCAGGGACAGCAGAACCGGTTGATCAAGATCGGACGGCGACATCGCCGGGCCTATAGCGTGTTACTTTATAACGGTCGAGCGTGAATCTGTGCGACAAGGTGTGCACTTGGCAGCGGCACCGAAGACAGGCTGGCCAAGTCGGTGGCTCAGCCCCCCCGCTCCGGCGTTGCGCCTTAGTTGAAGCCTAGCGGCGCGACTAAAATGAAAAACCGACCGCACTCGAAGTTGGGATGACTGACCCCCTAGGCCTACGCCAACGGTCTTACGGGAAAGATCGGCCGGCCTGCTGCCACCCCGGCCATTCAAGGCGCAAACCAAGCAAGGACTCTCATCATGGCTGGCTGAGAAATGGGCCGCACGTCATTAGGCGTCATTCCCTTGGCTGCCACTTACGGACATCATTCCACTTGCTCGCTAGTTTGGGCATTGCGACATTGTCCGCGGCATGTCGGCTGATCTGAATGCACCGCCGAACCCCGGCAAAACCCTTGATCGTGCCGTTAAACGGGCGCAGCGACGGACTTTCGTGTACGAATTAGATGCGCAAAATCGCATCGGAGGGACTGTGAAGATCGAACGCGCTGGCTTCTGCCTGGCAATGGTTGGGCTATCAATCGCCGCCATTCTATTTGCCTATGGCTCAGCACAACGAACCCTCGTTGTCGGGGACGGTGTTGTCTATCGTTACAATCCCCTCACGGGGTTTGAGAGCCTGTGCCGTGTGCAGTCGCGGTACGACCTTCGATTAGAGTGCGCATATCCCGAAACACAGAGAAGGGTTTATTCCCGCATAGAAGCGCGGGCTAACAACAAAAAGCTGACTCCCGAACAGAGACAGGCGGCTGGCGAGCTGATGCGGCGTGGGCTCACTCCTCCCTGATCCTTTGAGCTTTCCGTAGCCTCTGCCGATCAGCAAACACCCAAACCCCATGTGCCTCAAGTCTCGCTTCGCCCCCCGCCGTCAGCAATCTACGCATCCATGATCCAATGCGGACGGAAAACCACACGCGTCCCAAGGATCCGGGCTGCTTGCACCATGGCGTTTGGTCAGATTAGCCTCGGCTGGACGGCTGTACAGTCTCCAACATAAACCGCCGCCTCTAGAGGACACGCCATGCTAATAGCCGCGGCCATTCTGTTGCTGACACAGAACCCCGTCGACAGGACCGCTGAGTTCTCGCCCGCCTATCAAGCTTGCGAGCGAGCAGCCCCAAGCATGATCGAGTCTCGCGATTGTCTCGCGGTCGAGCTCCGACGGCAGCAAGTCGCACTTGATGCAATAGCGCGCAATTCCATCGAGCCAGAAACCCAGGCGCTATGGGAAATGTCGGTGGCTGCGGACTGCGCCGGAGAATATGAGATGGGCGGAAACGGCGCTGACATGCGTGCCAATGCGTGCCGTATCGGCCTGACCATAGCACGGATCAGGTACTTGCAGGTGCGCGGGACTTGGTAGCCTGCTTCAAAGCCTGGCAGGCGCGCTGCATCCACATCCTGCAAGCAGCATAAGCCGAGATCGTCACCGGCAAGTTCGCAAGTGGCGGCTCCACAGGCACCCCCCGCAGAACCGGTGGCTGCAAGCCGAGGCTGAAGGTATTGAACAATATTGGCGACCCCGGAGGTAGTTAGCATTTCAAGCGGTTTCAATCGCTTGAACCGGCTACCCCCCAAAACCGGCCCCATTGATCGGAAAGAGCTTTTCTCGGGAATGGCTACCCTTCCGGACGGCCATTCGGCCACGAAAAACCCCGCCAGCGTTGGAGCGCATGGCAGGGTTCGGATCGGGATGGGAGATGCATCGAAAGCTCCTCTCTCTTACCCCGGCCAGACCCAACTCGCAACCGATAGGCTTCGCCAGCTCGCCCGCGATCTTCGTAGGGCTCCAGACCCGTTCCGTTCCGATCCAGGCCGCATTCTTGAGCTTCGAGAAGAGATCGCCGCCGAAGTTCACCGGCTGGCCTGTCGCATCGACCAGGCCGGTTCATCGGCGAGGGTCGCCGCATGAGCCGCCTGGTCGAATCCAACGAAGACATGTCCGCTTACTCCGCTTGGCAGGCGTCCAAGTTCAGGTGGCACGAGACTATTTTAGAAGACACGAACTTATCTAATCTTTCAGTTCGTGTTGCGGGCCTTCTACTTCACAAATTCAACTTCGAGAAGGGCCATGCTTGGCGATCTCAGTTGAGCATGGCTGAGGGATTGAAAATCGACGTGCGCTCTGTCCGCCGCGCCATCGCCGAGCTGGTCAAAGGCGGATACCTTTCTGTCAAGGTTTCGCGCGGTCGGGGCCACTCGAACGAGTGCTCTTTCATTGCCCCAGTCGAAGCCAGCGAAGCCGTCTCGTCGGTGCCCGAAAAGAGGACGCCAGTGTCCGGTGTTCCTGTTTTAACCGTGGTTCAAAAGCGGACACTGGCGTCCGAAAAAGCGGACACTGGCGTCCCCCCATACCTGGAAGAAACCTCTACTTCTCCCCTACCCCTCACGTCGCGGCGCAGACGGCGGCGGCAGCCAGAGCCCCAGCCGAAACCGGCACCGTCGTGGCCAGCGTTCCGTGATCTCAAAGTACGGACCGCAATCGTCCAAGAGTGTGGCGAGCCTTTCGTCCGGAGCTATCTGGACCAGGCAGCATGGGAACCGAACGGCAAGCAGGTCGTCTGTCGGCTTTCCACCGGCCACGCCCGTCTCAGGGACAAGGCCGCCAAGAGGCTCTCCGAAATGGGAGTGCGGCTCGTTCTGGACCCAACCCTTCACGCTCGTTTGCCCCGACCACTGATCCCGATGGATGAGGCTGCGTGATGGGCAGCGTCTACAACACCGCCAGATGGAAGCGCCTTCGGTGCGTGAAGCTGTCGGAGTCGCCGCTCTGCGAGCCATGCCAGCGGAGGGGCGATCTCACACCGGCCAGCCATGTCGATCACATCGTCAGCATCGCCAGCGGCGGCGACCCGTTCCCGCCGCTGGCCGGGCTAATGTCCATGTGCCCGCCCTGTCACTCGATCAAGACGTCGGCCAAGGATCGGGCAGGCGGCAAGGGCGTTGCTTTCAAGGGATGCGACGAGAGCGGTAAACCGTTCGACCCCGACCACCCTTTCTTCAATCGTCTCAATAACCGCGCCACGCTCGTCTGTGGCCCGCCAGCGGCAGGCAAGACGACCTATGTCCGGAACCATCGCAAGACTGGAGACCTTGTCATCGACTTCGACGCCATCGCTGTCGCCATCTCAGGAGAGACAGGCCTCAAGCGAGCCACGCCAGCCGAGCTGATCCCCTTCGTGTGTGAGGCGAGAGACGCCCTGATCAAGCGCCTTCGCCGCCGTCATGACCTTCGGCACGCATGGGTGATCGCCGCCGCTCCTGCGCTGGCCGATAGGCACCCTTTGGCCGAGTCAATCGACGCCCGGATCGTCGTTCTCGACGTCGATGAGCAGGAATGCGAGCGCAGGATCATCGCGGACCCGACTCGCGTCGATTTCCGAGCCCGTCATATCGATGCGGTGCGCTCCTGGTGGGCCGATTACGTCCCAGAACCACCCCATACCCCCCTCGAAGGACCGGAATCTTTTCGAGGAAGACCGATGGAAAAGGAGCAAACTCAGTTAGTTCCGACTCGGGACTGGAGCTTCTGAGATGGGGCTCCGCGGACCAGGAGCGCGGCCAATCAAGGCCCCTCAAGCCGAGATAATCGGCCTTTTCTCGCATCTGGAGCCCGTCCAGACGGTCCAGACGCAGCCTTGGGAGGTCGAAGGGCTGTCGAGGGTCGAGCGCGTGGTGGCTTTCCTCGAGTCCCTGCCGATCACGTCCGGCGTTCTGGCCGGAGACACGTTCGAGGTGCGCCCTTGGCAGCGGAAATTCCTCGACGCGGTCTATGGCCTGGACGAAATGGACGGTCGCCCCGTTCGAACGGCGGTCCTGTCGATGGCTCGCAAGAACGGGAAGAGCGGGATAGCCGCTGGATTGGCCCTCTGCCACCTCTGCGGGCCCGAAGCCGAGGCGCGCGGCCAAGTCTATTCAGCGGCCAACGATCGCAACCAGGCGGCGCTCCTGTATGCCGAAATGGCGGCCATAATCGACCGCACGCCATGGATGGAGGAGCGCCTGAGCCTGCGCCGGCACGCCAAGGAGATCGAGGACCTAGGTGGGACCGGGAGCGTCTACGCGGCTCTGTCTGCTGACGTCGGGACCAAACACGGACTGTCGCCATCGTTCGTCGTCTACGATGAGCTTGGCCAGGCTCCGAAGCGCGATCTATTTGACGCCCTGGACACCGCCATGGGCGCGCGAGCCGAACCGTTGATGCTCGTGATCAGCACACAGGCCCCCGACGATCTGGCGCCCCTGAGCGAGCTAATCGACTATGGCCTGCGCATCCAGCACGGCGAAATCGAAGATCCTTCATTCCACCTGACCCTCTTTGCCGCGCCCGCCGATGCCGACCCATGGGATGAAGCGACCTGGTATCTGGCCAACCCGGCCTTGGGAGACTTTCGCTCGAAGGAAGACGTCGCCCGCCAGGCCTCGCAGGCGAAGCGCATCCCGTCGAAGGAGGCCGCATTCCGGAACCTGATCCTGAACCAGCGCGTCGCGGCGGAGACCCGGTTCCTGCCGATCAGCGAATGGCAGGCCTGCGGCGGCGACCTGGACGAGGATCAGCTTTTGGGCCGCCCGTGTTGGGCAGGGCTGGACTTGGCCGCCACGCGCGATCTGACGGCGCTCGTCCTGGTCTTTCCGGACGATGACGGCAACGTCACGATCCGCTGCCACTTCTACCTGCCGAGCGATGGTCTCGCCGATCGCGCCGAACGTGACCGCGTTCCCTACACGGTCTGGCGCGACCAGGGCCGCTTGACGACGACGCCGGGCGCGACCACGGACCCCCGTTTCGTCGCCGCCGAGGTCGCTCGTATCGCCTCGCGCTACCAGCTCCAGGCGTTGGCCTATGACCGCTGGCGCATCGAGACGTTCAAGGTCGCTCTGGCCGAAGAGGGTCTATCCGAGCTGGAGCTGATCCCGCACGGCCAGGGGTTCAAGGACATGGCCCCGGCGATCGATATGCTGGAGCACGCGGTGGCCGAACGCCGACTGTTGCACGGCATGAACCCGATCCTGACATGGTGCATCGGAAACGCCGTCATCACCGCTGATCCGGCCGGAAATCGCAAACTCGACAAGAGCCGGTCAAACGGTCGGATCGATGGCGCCGTGGCCTTGGCGATGGCGCTGCACGCGATGCAGATGAAACCCGAGGAAGCGCCCTGGTCGCCTATGATCGAGTTCGGATGAGACGAACCCGGTTCGTCACTTGACCGGGTTTGCGAGGGCCAACGCCAGAAGGTGCCTGATCGCAGCCGGGCGGCTGGCCTCAGGGTCGTTTGCGGCGATCCAGCGGTCGAGATCAGATAGCTGAGCTGGCGGCAAACGGACGCCGACAAACGTGCTGTCAACCCGAGGGCGACCGCGCGCTTTCTTGTTATCAGGTATTGTTTCAGCCATGACTTACTGATAACGGATATGCGGGCCGAACGGAAGCTACCAACGACCGTCCGGCCCTAACCGAAGTCGATCACTGGAGATCAGACCATGGCTGCTGTCGCCTATAGCGCACCCGCGCCCACCGTTGAACGCCTCTATTCCCTACGCCGCCGTCTGGAGCTGGCGGTTGAAACCGCGATCGCTGCGCTCGACCAGCTCGATGGCGATCCTGACATGGAAGACATTGGGGACTCTGAGCCCAGCCTAGCCCACCCCGAGTCCCGCGCATGGGAATCGCAGGTCGCTGTGTCGGCATGGCTTTCGACCAGCGGGACAGGATGGACCGATCTTGAGGAACCGACCGGGGACGATGAGCCCGAGATTTACGGATAACAAATTCGATGTCGCTTTGGCGATTGACACCCCTTCTATGCGCGGATTACGCCATTAGCTATGATTACCGCAGGAGTCCTCGTTGAGGAGATGGCCAAGTCCACCGGAGTTCCGGTCGGGACGGTCAATCTCTTTTTCCGCAATCTGCGGGAAGCGCGCCTGGTCACGACCGGCGCGCGTGGCGTCAATGCCCCTGCCATGCAACGCCTCGATGCCGCCCGCCTTCTGTTGGCGATCGCAGTCACCGACCGCCCGGTTCGGGCTGCGCAAGCCGTCCGGGACTTCGGCCAACTGACCGATATCGATCAAGACACGATTTCGGCGGAAGTCGGCATCGCAAACGCGCTCGCGAAGCTGGCGAACGAACCGGGTTCGTGGCGGATTGTTTGCCATGTCCATGTCCAGACATTGGCAGTTGAGCTGATGTGCGTGGACAGTCCGAAGTTTACCCGTTCGATGGCGGAAGGTGGCGAACAGGAACGGCCATGGACGAGCCAGCACTTCCTCCACCCCAACTACGCAATTCCTCCGAGTGACTCTGACGATTTCGAAGAGATCGCCGCTGAGCTTGACCGCGACGACGCTGTCGAAGAAATCAAGGCGCGGTATTTCAACAGACTACAGGTCACTCGAACATTGCTGCCTGTCGTCCTGGACGAGATCGCAGCCTTGTTCCCGTCCGACGCGGCTGATGAACCGGAATCGGATCGTCAGCCATGACCCACTTTGGCCGCCAACTTCTGACGCTGCTGCGACCCGGCGAACAACGAAAAAACACCTGCCCGGCGGCCAAAGCTTCTCGCACGAAGAGCGGGTTCAAGGTGTTGAGGTCGCACTCATTCCACGTCGAGAGACGCAGAATCCCCGCGCCGGTTTTCCGGTCCGATGGAAATCCCCCCCACGTCGAGAGACGCCATAGCCCCGCGCCCCAAGTGGGCCAGATGGAGACTACCTAATGAACCTTCAC
>QBLX01000118.1:6494-6906 GCA_003241825.1 Alphaproteobacteria bacterium | reverse complement strand
GAAGGTAGCACGCGCAGCGTGACGGATGAGGGGCCAGGCGGGCCGTGGTGATGGGTGAGCTGAAAGGCTGGCGCAGGTGTGCCCCTCATCCGTCACGCTGCGCGTGCTACCTTCTCCCGCAAGGGGAGAAGGGCATTAAACTTCCAGCGCTGACCGTGCCGCTGCCAGTTCTTCCTTCATCGCCGTCTTCAGCCGCTCGGGCGCGACGATCGTGACCTGACGACCCCAGGTAAACAGATGCCAGGCCAGTTCGCGCATCCCTGACGCCCGCAGCCGCACGATCACTGACCCGTCCGGCTGATCCTCAAGGGACTGTGACGGATGCCAGCGCCACGCCCGGGCTTCGGTCGCGCCTTCGGTTGAGATGCGCAGGACGACGTCCTCGATCGCATCCTGATAGATGCCGAAGGAC
>QBLX01000118.1:5223-6484 GCA_003241825.1 Alphaproteobacteria bacterium | reverse complement strand
GGTCGAACCCTTCCGGCGGTGCTGCATAGCCGTTCATGGCCTCGACATTCGCCATTCGATCGAGGCGGAAGGTCTGGATCTTTCCGGTCTCCCGGTCTGCAGCGACCAGATAGTTGGCACGCCCGAACATCACCCCGCAGGCCGCCATGACCCGCCGGCGCGGCTCGGCTCCCGGACGCGAATAGTCAAAGGCCAGAGGCGACCGGGCCAGAACCGCGCTCCGGATCGTCTGCAGCAAGGCGTCGTCCGCTGATGGACGGGGTCCCGCTTGGATGGCAGTGGTCTCGGCATCCTGCAGCGCTTCGAGGTCCGGAGCCATCCGGGTCAGGGTTGTGGAGCGCATCGCCGACTTGAGCTTGCGCTCCAGTCCTTCCAGTGCAGCGGCACGACCGGGTTCGCCTGCAGTACGCAGGGCCTGGGCCGCCTTGGAGAGTTCAAGCAGTTCGGTCGCCGTCGGGGCCTGCTCAAAGGCCGACAGGCCGCCCCGGATGCGCCAGCGTTTGAAGGGTGGATCGTAGACCTCCTCCACCGCCGGAAACAGCATGAGCACGGCATCACGCAGACGTTCGGCAGACCGCCGCGTCGTGCCCAGATCACGCGCCATCTCGTCAAGGGTCAGACCCTCGGCTGACGCCGCCAGGCGCCGGGCCAGATCGATGACCACCATCGCCTTGTCATGCCGCATCTCGACGCCTCCAACCGATACGACCGATTTTGTCGTAACTGTGCCCTACACCCTGAACATCGACAAGACACACGATCTTCAGGAGATCATCATGGCCTTCGCTTCAAACGCCCACGCCGCCGTCAATGCCAGCCGCTATCTGATCGTCCCGTGCGAGGCGGATGGCTGCGGTGATCTGGCCATTATCTGGGACCGGCTGGAGGAACAGGTCATCGACGTCATCGATGCGGCGGCCAGTGCACGGTATTCCGACGAAGACGCCCTCTGGGACGAGGCACGATCGAACTGGGGCCACGACGACTACCGGATGGCCGCCTGAAGGCTTCCCCAACCGGCGCGTGACCTGCTAACGCGTGACCGCGCCCGACCGTGCGGCGTCTGAAGCCCGATGCATGAAACCCTTCTCTTCCGTGCCGCGCACTGCCTACGTCGCCTATGCAATGGCGATCGTGATCATCCTGCTCGACCAGTGGACCAAATATGCGGTCCTTGGCTCGGTTGATGCCTCGGACATCGCCCTGATCCCCGACGGCTACCGATTCGCGACGATCATTCCTGGCCTGTTTGACTTCACAA
>QBLX01000118.1:0-5213 GCA_003241825.1 Alphaproteobacteria bacterium | reverse complement strand
CCATCGGCAATGCCATTGACCGCATCCGCTTCGGCTATGTCATCGACTTTCTTGATTTCTCCGACACGGGCCTTTGCCCGTGGGTGTTCAACATTGCCGACAGTGCCATCAGCGTCGGGGTCGTCTTGCTGATCCTCGACAGCCTGATGTCGGAACGAAAGCCGGCAACGGTTGGCGACGCCAACGAAAAGGCGTAATCACCCGCTCTTGACTAACGTCAGACCCAGCGCCCGCACGGGCCGCCCCGGAGCCAGTTCAGACCCATGCGTATCCGTAACGTCGCCGTCGTCAGCATCGTCGCCCTGTCCAGCCTGGCTCTTGGAGCCTGTGGCGGTCTGCGCCAGAGCATCGGCCTGACCAAGGTCGTGCCGGACGAGTTCCTTACCGTATCGACTGCGCCGCTGTCGGTGCCGCCCGAGTACGGCCTGCGTCCGCCCGCACCCGGCCAGCCTCGCCCGCAGGAACTGGCCCCCGAGAGTGCGGCACGCCAGATCCTGCTGGGTCAGCGCCAGTCCGTCACGCGGACACCCGGCGAACAGGCCCTGGTGACCGCCGCCGGTGCCGACCGCGCCGACCCGCTGGCCCGCTATGTCGTCGACGACGAGTTCGGCGATATCGCGCACAAGGAAGAAAGCTTCGCCAACCGCGTGATGTTCTGGCGTCGCGACGATGCGGCCACCCAGGCCGCAACGGTCAGCCAGACCGCCCAGGGTGCCGTCACCATCGATCCGGCCACTGAAGCGGCGCGCGTCCAGGCCCTGACCGGTGGACAGCAGGGCGTCCTGATCGCGCCCCGACGCTCGAGCGGGTTCAAGCTTCCCGGCCTCTAAAAACTCTCAACGTTCGGCTTGCCAGACTGACGTCCGTCCTTATTGTAAACGGACTCCATCCAAAGGCGTCCGCTATGTCCGAACCCGTCGATCTCGCCAGCCTGTCCGGTCTGGAACAACTCGAGGCCATGGTCGCCGGAGACGTGACGGTGCCGATCGGGAGAACGCTCGGCTATCGCGCGATAGAGGTCGAGAAGGGCCGCGTGGTGTTCGAGGGAACGCCGACACTGGCGGCCTACAATCCCATCGGCACTGTGCATGGCGGATGGATGGCGACCCTGCTCGATTCGGCCTGCGCCTGCGCCGTGCACTCGATGCTGAAACCCGGGCAGGCCTACACGACGCTCGAGATCAAGACGGTCTTTCACAAGGCCCTGAAGGCCGACATTCCCGTCAGAGCCGAAGGTCGTATCGTCCAGATGGGCCGCCGTGCAGGATTTGCCGAAGCCGACCTGCGCGGGGTGGACGGCACTCTCTACGCCACCGCCACCTCGACCTGCCTGGTGATGGAAAGAGCTGGATAGGTCCTCCGCTGCTCATCCGGGCTTTCGCCGCGATGAGCGCGGCTAGACAGGCTCTGCCGGCTGCGAAAGCCATGCCTGCGAGAGCCGCGCGATCCGGTCCGGTACGATGTCAAACACCCTGTCACCGATCGCTGCGACCGCGCAGGCCGGCGTAGAACTGTTGCAGAAGAAGGCTCCATCGAACCGGGACAAGTCCTCGACGCAAACGAGCTCGGTGCTCTGGGTCATGCCTACATCGGCCAGACCGCGCGCAATCAGGACCTGGGTCACGCCTGCCAGCATCGGAGCATCTGGCCACACGACGTGATCGCCGGACAGAAAGCCGATGTTCCAGGTCGCCCCTTCCGAAATGACCCCGTCCGCATCGGCGAAGAGGGCATCGTCGAACCCCTCCTCGCGTGCCCGTCGCCTGGCCCGGATCAGTCCCATGATCGCCGTGTGCTTCAGTTCGGCGGCTTCGCGGGCATAGGTCCGGACCTCCAGCCGCACGCGCGAAGCCAGCGGTGGCGGTGGTGGCGATACGACGGTCATGACCTTGGGCCGGACCTGCGCCGACGGCATCCGGGGCCAGATGTCGGGGGAAAACAGGCTGACGCGCAGCCAGGCTTCTGTTTGCCCACCCAGAGCGGCCTGCATCAGATCCCGCAGGCGCCGGGGGCCGACAGGATTCCCGAACAGCTCCAGTGACGAGGCTTCCAGCCGTTCAAGGTGAAGGTCCAGACCCCGTACGCCGCCGCCCTCGACCCGAAATGACGTGTAGGCCCCGTAGTTCACGAGCGCGAGATACTGAAGGTCCGCCTCCGTCGCCGGCAGCCCGTCGATCAGGAACGCGCTCACACGCTCCCCCGATCGCTGAAGGGATCAGTCCGCACTGGCCTCGCCAGCTTCGCCGGTATCACCAGCATCGCCGTCATCACCACCGGGCGTCTCCGCCAGACGTTCGACAGACACGACCTTCTCACCATCGCCAGTCTTGAAGATCGTGACCCCCTGGCTGGAGCGCCCGACGATACGGACCTGGCTGACGCGCGTGCGGATCATCTGGCCGCTGGAGGTGACCAGCAGCAGGTCGTCGGTCTCCTCGACCGGGAAGGCCGCTGCCAGACGCGTTCCGGCCCGGCCGCCCAGACCGTGAGCCGTCAGCCCCTGCCCGCCCCGGCCCGTGCGTCGGTACTCATAGGCCGAGGAGCGTTTTCCGAACCCGGAGTCCGTGACCGTCAGGATGAACTGCTCGGCTGCGCCCAGGGCTGCAATGCGCTCGGGCGAGATCGGGGCGTCGCCACCCTCCTCCGCACCCTCGTCATCGACCTCGATGACCGGTGTCTCGTCCTCGACCACACCTTCGCTGGCGCGACGCATGGCATTGGAATGTTTGACATAGGCCGCACGCTCGTCGGGCGTGGCATCGACCCGGCCCAGGACGGCCATGGAGATGACCTCGTCGTCGCCCTGCAAGCGGACGCCGCGGACGCCGGTCGAATCCCGCCCCTTGAAGACCCGGACATCGTCTGCCTTGAAGCGGATGGCGCGTCCCAGAGCCGTGGTCAGCAGCACATCGTCTTCGCTGGTGCAGATCGCGACGCCGACCATATGGTCCCCGTCTTCCAGCTTCATGGCGATCTTGCCGGCGCGGTTGACGCTGGCGAAGTCGGACAGCTTGTTCCGGCGCACGTCACCCGAACGCGTGGCAAACATGATGTCGTAGTCGTGCCAGGTCGTCTCATCCTCGGGCAGGGGCAGGACATTCATGATGCTGTCGCCCGGCTCGATGGGCAGCAGGTTGACGAACGCCTTGCCGCGCGAGGTCGGTCCGCCCAGCGGCAGACGCCAGACCTTCAGCTTGTAGGCCTTGCCATTGGTGGCGAAGAACAGGACTGGCGTATGGGTCGAGGCGGAGAAGACGCCCGTGATGGCATCCTCGTCCTTCATCGTCATGCCGGACTTGCCCTTGCCGCCGCGATGCTGGGTCCGATAGGCGTTCAGGGCGACGCGCTTGACGTACCCGCCGTGGGTGACGGTCACGACCATGTCCTCGCGCGGGATCAGGTCCTCGTCTTCCATGTCGGCGTCGCCTTCACCGATGGTGGTGCGGCGAGGAACGGCGAACTGTTCCTTCACATCCAGCAGGTCTGCGCGGATGATGGCGATGATGTTGGCGCGGTCCGACAGGATGGTCAGATGCCCCTGGATCGTGTCGGCCAGTCCCCGGGCTTCGGCAAAGATATCGTCACGGCCGAGGCCGGTCAGGCGGCTGAGCGTCAGGGCCAGGATCGCCCGCGTCTGTTCGTCGGTCAGGGTCAGCTTATTGCCCTCGACCAGTATCGAGCGCGGGTCGGCGATCAGTTCGACAAGGGCGATCATGTCGGCCACGGGCCAGGGCTTTGCCTGCAGCCTTTCGCGCGCCTCTGCCGGATCGGCAGACGACCGGATGATGTGGATCACCTCGTCGATATTGGCCACGGCGACGGCCAGACCGACCAGCACGTGGCCCCGGTCGCGGGCCTTGGCCAGCTCGAATTTCACACGCCGGACAACGACTTCCTCGCGGAACTCGAGGAAGACCTCGAGCATCTTGCGCAGGCCCATCTGTTCGGGACGGCCATGGTTCAGTGCCAGCATGTTGACGCCGAACGAGGACTGCATCGTCGAATAGCGCCACAGCTGGTTCAGGACCACGTCGCCCGAAGCGTCGCGTTTCAGCTCGATGACAAGCCGCATGCCCTGACGGTCGGACTCGTCGCGGACGTCGCTGATGCCCTCGATCCGCTTCTCGCGGACCATTTCGGCAATCCGTTCCTGCAGGGTCAGCTTGTTGACCTGGAAGGGCAGTTCGGTGACCACGATCGCCTCGCGGTCCTTGCGGATCTCCTCGATCGTGGCCTTGCCGCGCACGATGACCGAGCCGCGGCCCTCGCGGAGGGCGTTGCGGGGGGCCGTGCGCCCCATGATTTCGCCGCCCGTCGGAAAGTCGGGCCCTGGCACGATATCCAGCAGGGCGTCATCCGAGACGTCCGGGTCGTCCAGCAGGGCGACTGCAGCATCGATGATCTCGCCCAGATTATGGGGCGGGATATTGGTGGCCATGCCGACCGCAATGCCGCCAGCCCCGTTGACCAGCAGGTTCGGAATACGGCTGGGCAGGACGACAGGCTCGAGTTCCTTCTCGTCGTAGTTCGGCTGGAAATCGACAGTGTCCTTGTCGATGTCAGCCAGAAGCGCGACGGCCGCCGGGGCCATACGCGCCTCGGTGTAACGCATCGATGCAGGTGTATCGCCGTCGACCGAGCCGAAATTACCCTGGCCGTCGACCAGCATCAGACCCATCGAGAAGGGCTGGGCCATGCGGACCAGCGCCATGTAGACCGACAGGTCACCATGGGGGTGATAGCGACCCAGAACGTCACCCACGACCCGTGCGCATTTCGAGTATGACCGCTCCGGGGTCATGTTCATCTCGTGCATCGCATACAGGATGCGACGATGAACGGGCTTCAGGCCATCGCGGGCATCCGGCAGGGCGCGGGACACAATCACGCTCATCGCATAGTCGAGATAGGAGCGTTTGAGCTCGTCCTCGATCGTGATCGTCGAGATATCGCCACCCGCTCCGGCAGGCGGACGGGGCGATGTGCCACCCCCTGATTCAGGCACAGGAGGGTTGTCTTCGTAAGAGTCGTCGGTCAAGGATTTTGGGCTTTAACTGGCCGGAATCGGAACGTGATCCGCTGGCAGGATTTCTAGCATCCGAGCCCTCAATAGGCAAAGTTAGACAGGCGTTTCCGCCCGTCCGTGAAAGGAATGTTTCCATGCGCCTGATCCCCCTTGTCGCCTTCGCCGCCCTTGCCGCCGGGTGCGCAAC
>QBLX01000117.1 GCA_003241825.1 Alphaproteobacteria bacterium | reverse complement strand
CGCCACCCAGACTCCCGGCGTCCGCCCCCTCGCCTCGCCCGCCGTGCGCAATCGCGCCCGCGATCTGGGGATCGAACTGCAGTTCGTCCCGGGCTCCGGTCCTGCGGGCCGGATCGACCACGCCGACCTCGACGCCTTCCTCGCCCACGGCGGCCAGCAACCGTCCGCGTCCGGATCAGCGCCGTCGTCACAGTGGACCCGGGCGGAGGGCACCACCGAGACCCGCATCATCGGACTGCGCCGCAAGATCGCGGAGAAGATGGCCGAGAGTGTCCGGCGCATCCCCCACATCACCTATGTGGAGGAGATCGACGTCACGGCCCTCGAGGACCTGCGCGCCCATCTGAATGCGCAGAACAAGGGCACTGACCGGCCCAGGCTGAACCTGCTCCCCTTCATCGCCCGCGCCATCGTCGTGGCGCTGCGCGACCAGCCGACGATCAACAGCCATTATGATGACGAGGCCGGGGTCCTGACGACCCATGCCGCCGTCCACCTGGGCATCGCCGCCCAGACGCCAAACGGCCTGATGGTGCCGGTGGTGCGTCATGCCGAGGCGCGCGATCCCTATGACACGGCGCTGGAGATCGCCCGCGTCTCGGGTGCAGCCAAGGACGGTTCGGCCAAACGCGAGGAACTGTCGGGCTCGACCATCACCATCACCTCGCTGGGAACACTGGGCGGTGTGGTTCACACCCCCATCATCAACCACCCCGAGGTCGCCATCATCGGCCCCAACAAGATCGCCGAGCGCGTGGTGGTCAAGGATGGCCAGATGGTGGTGCGCAAGATGATGAACCTGTCCTCCAGCTTCGATCACCGCATCGTCGACGGCCACGACGCCGCCGTCTTCGTGCAGCGGATCAAGGGCCTGCTGGAACAGCCCGCGACCCTGTGGATGGGGTGAGGCCTCCGTCTTCTCCCGCAAGGGAAAGACAACAAAGCAGCCAGACGAACGAGGGGCAGGCTGCGGCCCGCCCCCTCACCCCTGAACGAGACGAGCCATGCAGCAGATCAAAGCCAAAGTCCTGATCATCGGCGCCGGCACCGGCGGCTATGTCGCGGGCATCCGCTGCGGCCAGCTGGGCCTCGACACGGTTCTGGTCGACGGCGGTGACGGGCTGGGTGGCACCTGCCTGAACGTCGGCTGCATCCCGTCCAAGGCCATCATCCACGCTGCATCGAAATTCGAGACCGTCGCCAGGGCCGCTGCAGGCGGCACCCTCGGCATCACCGCTGCATCGCCGGCCATCGACCTGAGCCAGACTGTGGCCTGGAAGGACGGGATCGTCCGCAAGCTGAACGCGGGCGTCGCGGCCCTGCTGAAGAAGTCGAAGGTCAAGGTCATCAAGGGCTGGGCCAATTTCTCCGACGCCAAGACCTGCCACGTCGACACCGCCGACGGCCCCATTACGATCACCGCAGAGCACGTCATCCTGGCCACGGGGTCAGAGGCCGTCGAACTGCCCTTCCTGCCCTTTGGCGGTGACGTCATGTCGTCGACCGAGGCCCTGTCGCTTGATGCCGTGCCGGAGAAGCTGGTCGTCGTTGGCGGCGGCTATATCGGACTGGAACTGGGCATCGCCTTCCGCAAGCTGGGCGCACAGGTCGCCATCGTCGAGATGGCCGACCGCATCCTGCCGCTCTATGACAAGGCGCTGACCGATCCCGTCGCGAAATGGCTCGAGAAGCACGGCGTCGAACTGCATCTCGGTGCCCGGGCCGGAGGCTTCGGCGACGGCAAGCTGTCCGTCACGACCCGCGACGGCGAGCCGCTTCAGATCGAGGCGAACAAGGTGCTGGTCACCGTCGGTCGCCGTCCGCGCACTGCGGGCTGGGGTCTGGAGAACATGGGCGTGGCCATGGCCGGTCCGTTCGTGAAGATCGACGATCGCTGCGCCACCTCGATGCGCAATGTCTGGGCTGTCGGCGACCTGACCGGCGAGCCCATGCTGGCCCACAAGGGCTCGGCCCAGGGCGAGGTCGTCGCCGAGATCATTGCGGGGCGTGAATCTGCTCAAGCAGCAAGCGGCCGCGCCGCGAGCGGTAGCGCACATGAAAGGCGCTTCGACCCCGTCACCATCGCGGCTGTCTGCTTCACCGAGCCCGAGATCGTTTCGGCAGGCCTCGGCCCGCTGGATGTCGAGGGTCGCGACGACGTCATCACCTCGGTCTTTCCCCTGGCCGCCATCGGCCGGGCCCTGGCCATCGAGGCGGCCGATGATGGCGGCTTTGTCCGCGTGCTGGCCTCGAAGACCGATCACCGCCTGCTGGGCATCCAGGCCGTCGGCCAGCATGTCGCCGAACTGTCCAACAGCTTCGCCCAGATGCTGGAAATGGGTGCGGTCCTGGAGGACGTCGCCGGCGTCATCCACGTCCATCCCACGCTCGGCGAAGCCTTCCACGAAGCCAGCCTGCGGGCGCTGGGACACGCCATTCACATCTGATCGCCGGATCGGTGAAAGGCAACCATTGATCGTAACAGTCACGCTTTCCCTTCATGCGATTTCGACCTAGGGTCACTCTGCCGCGCGTGGTGCGGTGACTTCTGGTGCATGGCTGTCATGACTTCGACCCTGGCCGGGATGACCGGTGCATCCCTGATCCTGATCTCGTCCGCGGCCTCGACCCAGGACATCGCTCCTGCCGACTGGGAGACACATCGGGACGAGCGCCGTGATCTGACGGCTGCCTATCTACCGACCACGACAGGGATCAATGTGCTGTTCCGCTGCGAGAAGGGCGCTTTTACCGGCTTCCTGTCCGGCCTGCCTCAACAGGAAGGCGAGCAGCGCTCGCTGGAGGTCGCCTTCGGGGACGAGCCGCTTCGAAACACGCAATGGACTTCTGGCAGCGAGGGCACATCGGTTTTCTCGGAATCTCCGGCTCCGTTTGCTCGCAGGATGAGGGAGGGCGGACGGTTCCAGTTCCGGGTACCGAACGGCACCGAAGACGGGCGACCGGTCCGCTATGTGATCGACCTGCCGCCTTCAAACGTCGCCATCGATCAGGCGTTGCAGGCCTGCGGTCGGCCTCTTGTCGATCCGCGCGACGCGGAACTCGATGCGGTCGGGGAGAATGGCCTGCCGACCGCGCTGGAATGGGTCCAGCAGCCGCGTCCGACATTCCCCAACACCCGATATGCCCGGGGCTTCGCCACGGTCAGCTGTATTGCCAGCCCGCAGGGACGCGCCCGCGACTGCGTGATAGAGACCGAGCATCCATTCGACGGACGGTTCGGCAAGGCGACGCTGGACGCCATGGGCGCTGTTCGGCTCCGGAACAGGCTGAATCCCGACGTCGAGATCCCGCCCAGCCGCTTCTTCTTCCGGGCCAACTACATAATGGCGGGCTATGCAACGCGCGAGGATCAGCAGCGCGCCCGCGAGGCCGCAGCCGCGCGGCGAAACGCACCGGACTGAAGCCCCTCAGTTCGGCCGGATGACCTGTTCCGAGAATCGCCCCATCTCTTCTTCCTGGGGCGACATCTGCAACAGGACGAGGTCCAGACCGGCGGCCTCGAACGCCTCGATCCGTTCACGGACAGATTCCGGCGTGCCAACGAACCCGGGCCGGAGGCCACGGTTGGAGACGCTGTACTCGCGGATCTTCAGCTCCCGTTCCAGCTCCGTCCCCGACAGCCACTGGTCGAAATTGGCAAAGCCTGCGGGCGGGCTGCCGTCGGCCAGTCCGGGGATGGTCGTGATCCGCTCCAGCTCCCGCTCGGCCTCGGCCTGGGTGTCGCGGATGATCGCATAGCCCGCCATGCCGTACTGCATGGGCGGCAGGCCAAAGGCCTCGCGTCGGGCCTTCATGTCGGCGACCTTGGCCGCGATGAACTCGGGCTCGTCACCGTGCATCACATAGGCGTCGCAGTGCCGGGCGATCAGCGTCTTGGCCGCCTCGCTCTCGCCTCCGGCATAGACGACCGGGCGCGGGCGCTCCGGGCTGGCGGTCGGCTTGGGCTCCACGATCGCGTCCTTGAGGGTGTAGAACCGGCCCTCGAAATCGACCCGCGGCTCGGTCCACAGCCGCGACAGGACCGTCAGCCATTCCTCGGTCCGGCCATAGCGGTCATCGTGCTGGTCGAACTGCAGGCCATAGCTCTCCGCCTCCTTGGCCCACCAGGACGAGACGACGTTCAGCGCCAGCCGCCCGTTCGAGATCCGGTCCACGTTCGCTGCCTGTTTGGCGAACAGCGCCGGCTGGTGAAAGTTCGGCCGGACCGCGACCATCAGCTCGATCGTCTCGGTGACCGCCGCCAGCGCCGCGGCACTGGACCAGGCATCCAGGGCCGGCGCCTCGATCCCCTTGATGTCGTTCAGGTTCAACTCGGCAATCAGGGTCAGGTCATAGCCCTGCGTCTCCGACGCCTTGACCAGCCGCGAGAGGTTTTCCCACGACGCCTCCCGCTCGTCCGGGACATTGCGCAGCCAGCCGCCGAAGACGGGGGCCCAGTATCCATATCTCATGCCATCACTCCACGCGCATGGGCGGCCTTCTGTTCGGCCACGATCCCCTTCAGCCATTCGACCAGGGTGTCATGCGGCTCGAAGCCGACGACCTCCATCGGCCTGGCCACGAAATTCGACAGGGCATTGATGTCATAGAACAGGACGCTGCCGTCGCGTTCGTCGACCAGATATTCGACCGAGCCGATCTCGAGATGACTGGCTGCCGCGATCCGCTCGACCGCCTCGACAATCTCGGCCGACGGCTCGACCCGGGTCATGGTCAGGGCTGCCGCACCGGGCCGCACCATACAGGCATCGGCGGGGCACAGGTCGAAGGTGTCGCCGGGGCTCTCGACGTCCAGCGCATAAAGCACCTTGCCGGCCAGGGTCTCGACCCGGGTGATCTTGCCCCCGACGCGCGGCGCATATTCCTGGATCAGCGAGATACCGTTGACGCCCGCCGGGGCCGTGCGCTCGGCGGCTGCCGTCGCCAGGTCCCCGGGCGTGTCATAGCGAACGCTGCCGGACCCCGAACCGCCGATGTCGGCCTTGACCAGCACCGGGAACCGCAGGCCCTGCGCCGCTCCCGGCAGGTCCGCCTGGCGGTGGGCGACCCGCGTCGCCGGCCCCTTCAGGCCCAGTCGCGCGATCAGGCTCAGCTGCCGCGCCTTGGAGGTATCGATCGGCAGGGCCGAGGCATTGACCACCCGCGTCCCCTGCCCTTCCCAGTGCTCGAACAGGCTCTGGGCATAGAAGATCGGATGTTCGGGATCGCGCAGGAAGGACGACATCGCCACCCGGCTGAACACGACGGTGGCCGGGGCCGGTGATCGCGCCGGGTCAAACCCGTGCCCCGCCAGCGGTACCTTCACATAGGAGACCCCCGCCCGCTCCAGCGCCGCAAACAGCGGCTCGAACCATTCGGGATGCTCATAGACGATGGCGAGATCAGGCAAGGAACTGGGCATGAGGGCCATGTGCGTTACACCACGGTGAAACGCAAGGGGTCCCCGCGCAAACCCGCGCGGCGGATTGACCCCGCGCCGCGCCGCACGCTAGTGAACGCCCCTGCCGAGACGAGACCTCAGCCTGTGCGGGCGTGGTGGAACTGGTAGACGCGCCGGACTCAAAATCCGGTTCCGAAAGGAGTGTCGGTTCGATTCCGACCGCCCGCACCAAATTTCCTGTCCTGCCTCAGATCGGCCCACCCGGGATCAGCGCCCCGTCCGGCAGCGGCCGCTGCAGGCCCTTCGCCTCTGACCAGGGGGCCCGCATCCAGACCTCGCGTTCCTCCTCCGTTGTCAGGATCACGGGCATGGCCTTGGGGTGCACCGCCCCGACCTCGGCATTGGGCTCGGTCGTCAGGAATCCGAACAGGTCGATCGTCTCCAGCCCGGTCCTGATCTTGCGCACCCCCGTCCAGGACCGGTGATGAAGGCCGGCAAACAACCCGACCGGCTGGTCTTCCCCCAGCGCAAACCAGACCGGCCGGTACTGGCCCGCAGCGTCCCGGCCCGGTTCGCTGAAAGCGGTAAAGGGCACCAGGCATCGGCTCGCGGGCTCCAGATGCGGTTTCCAGTGGCTGGAGGCCGTGTTGCGGACATTGGTGGTCCCGCCGTCCGGCTCCATCCGCAGGATCCCGGCAAAGCCGTCGGCGTCGATCGTCTCGCCCTTTGCCCGGCGCTTGTCCGCCCGCTTCGATGCATTGTCGAGGATCAGCTTGCGCGACGACGTCAGCCCCCAGCGCGCCATCACGAGCGCCCGGGTGCCATCGACCTCATTGCGGACGATGGGGGCCGGATAGTCGGGATAGAATTCCCCCGGCTGCAGGTTCCCCGCCCCGTTCGTCATCGCCCGCGCCAGATCCAGGATCGCCGCCGGCCCCTTGCGATAGCTGTAGAGATTGCACATCCCGCCATGGTGACAGGAGACGTCGCGCATGGGGAGTCAGGCGGCGGGCAGCCAGAAAGTCCCGTTTCCGTCAGTCCGGGCGGGGCCCCGGCAGTCGAGGCCTCAGTCGCCGAACCAGAGCTCCGGCTTGCGCATGGCCCATGGTGCGGCGGCTTCGAGCGCCAGCGCCAGAGACATCAGCAACCGGTCATCGCCGTGCCTGCCCGCGAAATGGATGCCGACCGGCAGACCGCGATCGGTCCAGTAGAGCGGCACGCTCATGGCGGGTGCCCCCACGACATTCTGCAACGGCGTATAGCCGACCAGGTCCCTCAGAATGTCCAGCTGGGCCTCGAACGTCGAAGCGGACGCCAGAAGACCCGGCGGCAGGCTGGCGCGGCTCAACACGGGCGTCATGAGCACATCGATGTCTCGAAACAGACGGTCATACCTTCGCTTGGCCGTGCTCAGCCGGCCAACGAGCGCCACGCTTGCCAGCCTCGACACGCCTTGCCCGCGCGCGGCCAGACCTTGCGTCAACGGATCCAGCCTGGCCAGCGCCCCGTCGCCCGGTCCCTCGCGCAGGGCGTCGACCGACGCTGCCGCGCCCATAGCCCACAGGTTGGTAAAATCCTCGATGAACGGCCCGGTCTCGATCGGCCACTCCACATCGACGACGCGGTGCCCCATGCCC
>QBLX01000116.1:6860-7120 GCA_003241825.1 Alphaproteobacteria bacterium | reverse complement strand
TCGCGGCATGGATGGCGAGGGCGCTGTCGAGGCAGTCGGAACCACAGCGCAGGATGGCGACATTGCCCGAGCGGATGCACAGGGCGGCTGCGTCGGCCGTCACATTGGGGCGGCTCTCGTAGATGATGGCCAGTACGCCCAGCGGGGTGCGGACGCGGGCGATGTCGAGGCCATTGGGCCGTGTCCAGCGGGCGGTCTCGACACCCAGCGGATCGGGAAAGGCGGCGACCTCATCGACGGCCCCGGCGATGGCGGCGATG
>QBLX01000116.1:1803-6850 GCA_003241825.1 Alphaproteobacteria bacterium | reverse complement strand
TCGTCTGCGGCAGAGGCAGCGAGGCCGACGCCCAGAGCGGTCCCGGCCTCGGTGCGGACACGGACGCAGTCGCCCCGGTCGAACCGGCCCTCGACCGAGCGAACCCCGGAGGCCAGCAGGCTGCGGCCGGTGGCCAGGGCGGTGGCTGCGCCGTCGTCGATCAGGATCGCACCGGCGGGCTCCAGACTGCCCGCAATCCACTGTTTGTAGGCGGCCAGTGGCGTGGCCGGGGCGGTGATCAGGCTGGCGCGGGCCCCGGCCTGAACGGAAGCGAGCGGATGGGCGACGGCCCCCGAGACAATCAGGGTGGCGCAGCCGGCGGAGCGGGCGATGCGGGCCGCCTCGAGCTTGGTCGCCATGCCGCCGGTCCCGACGTCGGCCTCGGTATTGGACCCGCCCGCCATGGCCAGAATGTCCGGGCCGAGGGTCTCGATCAACGGCAGGTGACGGGCGTCGGGATCGTGCCGGGGATCGGCGGTATAGAGGCCGTCGACATCCGACAGCAGGATCAGCAGGTCGGACCGCGTCAGCTGGGCCGTGCGGGCGGCCAGCCGGTCGTTATCGCCGTACCGGATCTCCTCGGTGGCGACCGTGTCATTCTCGTTGACGACCGGCACGACGCCCAGCTTCAGCAGGGCCTCCATGGTGGCACGGGCGTTCAGCCAGCGCCGACGGCGCTCGGTGTCGTCGCGTGTCAGCAGGACCTGGGCGGTGGTCAGTCCGTGCGGGGCGAGGGCCGTCTCCCAGGCCTGCATCAGAAGCGACTGGCCCACGGCGGCAGCGGCCTGTTTCTCGTCCAGCCGGGCATTGCGGGCCAGCCCCAGTCGCCCCCGGCCCAGGGCGACGGCACCGGACGAGACGACGATGACCTGACGACCCTCACGCTGCAGCCGGGCCAGATCTCCGGCGAGGGCGGCCAGCCAGTCGCTGGCGGGTCCCCGCGATGTCGCATCCACGACCAGCGACGAGCCGATCTTGACGACGATCCGCCGGGCGGCGGTCAGGGCGGTGGCGGCAGTCTGGGGCACGGCGGAACCATGGCGCGCTGTGTGCGGTGCAACAAGGGTCAATCCCGCTCATTTGCGCTGACCGCCTTTCCGCTCATCCCGGCGAAAGCCGGGACCCAGTGCTTTCGCGGGAAGGTGCGCGGGATCGGGATCCAGCCAATCCCCCGGCACCGTTCAGCCCGGAGGACTGGGTCCCGGCTTTCGCCGGGATGAGCGGGAACTCAAAGCGCCGAGAAGGTGTCGCAGCTGGCGGGGTCGCCGGTCTGGTAGCCGCGCTGCAGCAACTCCATGCGCTGGGCCGAGGTGCCGTGGGTGAAGCCCTCGGGGACGACGCGTCCGCCGCCGCGACGCTGGAGGGTGTCGTCACCGATGGCCGAGGCGGTGCGCAGGCCTTCTTCCAGATCACCGGGTTCAAGGGCGACCTGGCCGTTGGAGGCGGCCGAGGCATTGCTTGCCCAGACGCCGGCATAGCAGTCGGCCTGAAGTTCAAGCGCAACGGAGTAGCGGTTGGCCTCTGCCTCTCCGGAGGCGCGCTGCTGGGCCTCGCGGACCTGCTGCGATGCCCCGGTCAGGGTCTGGATATGGTGGCCGACCTCATGGGCGATGACATAGGCGCGGGCGAAGTCGGCACCGGAGGCACCAAGGTCGGTCTCCATCTGCTGCCAGAAGCTGAGGTCCAGATAAACGGTCTGGTCCGCAGGGCAGTAGAAGGGTCCCATGGCCGACTGGCCATAGCCGCACCCGGTCTGGGTGCCCTGTTCATACAGGACCATATTGGGGGATTTGTAGCCCTCGAGGCGGGTCTGCCAGACGTCATCGGTACTGGCGCGGATCACGGCGACGAACTCGCCGGCCTGGTCCTCGGGCGTCCCGACCTGGCCGGCTTCCTGCGAGCCTGCGCCGCCAAACTGGCTGGCGACCTGCTGGGTCGTGGTCGGGTCGATGCCGAAGACGAAATAGACGATCAGGGCCAGGACGGCGACGCCGATGCCGCCCCCGGCGACCGCGCCGCCCCCCATGCCGCGCCGGTCCTCGATATTGCCGCGTCGTCCACCCTGCCAGCGCATGATCCATCCTCCCGAAGTCATTCAAGCTAGGCCGGAACGCAGGCGGAGGGGAAGGGATGCCTCGCGGTTCGAGATCAGATTCGGGGACGTCTTTCGTCCCTGACGTTGTGGCCGCAGACCGTGTCAGAGGGCGGCGTACAGGGCCTGTACCAGCCGCACTGCGCGCGGGTCGCCGACGAGGTGGGGGGACTGGCGGGTCATGACATAGCCGGCCGAGACCCGGTTGGCGGCGTCCGCCATCGCAAACGAGCCGCCCCAGCCGCAGTGGCCGACGGCGTCGGGACTGGTGCCGAAGATGTCCAGGGTCTCGTTGCGCATATAGCCGGCGGCCCAGCTGATATCGAAGGGCACGACCCTGTCGACACCCCGGATACGCTCGCGGGTGGCCTGGGCGACGACGTCGGGTGACAGGATCGACCGGTCATCGAGCCCGCCGCCATTGGCCAGAATACTCATCATCCGGGCGATAGCGACGGCGGTCGCGTGCATATTGGCCGAGGGGATTTCCATCATCCGCCACTCGGTCGAGCCGCGCCCTCCGGGAGCCGAGCCCCGGTCGAGGAAGGCGGCCTTCTTGACCGCGTCGATGACGCCCAGGTCCGGGGCTGCGGAGGGTTTGCGGAGCTGGGCCACGCGGGCGTGTTCGGTCTCGGGCAGGCCGATCCAGAGGTCGAGATCGAACGGCAGGGCAAGGTCCTGACGCAGGGCCGTGCCCATCGAGCGGCCATCGACGATGCGGAACAGCTCGCCCGCCAGATAGCCGATGGTGATCGGATGATAGCCGGACGCGGTGCCGGGCACCCACATCGGTGCCTGGGCGCAAAGCTGGTCCAGCACGGCGGTGCGGTCGAACCAGATGGTCGGATCGACGGTCTCCGAAAAGCCCGGCAGGCCGGACTGGTGCGACATCAGCTGGCCGACGGTCAGCTGGTCCTTGCCGGCCTGACCGAAGGCGGGCCAGTGCGAGGCGACGGTGTCCTCATAGGCCAGCAGGCCGCGCTCGACACAGGTGGCGATCATCAGGGCCATGATCGCCTTGCCGGTCGAGAAGACCGGCACCAGGGTGTCGGCACCAAAGGCCCGGGTGCCCGCAGCGTCGGCCCGCCCGCCCCACAGGTCGATCACGGTTTCGCCCTCGATACAGACGCTGAAGCGCGCAGCCTGTTCGTTCAGCCCCTCGGGCGCGTCGGTGAAATTGGCGGCGAAGGCGTCCTTCACGCTGGCGAAACGGTCAGGGCAGACGCCCGAGATGTCGGTCATGCGGGTGCCTTGTCGTTCTGTGCCAGCCACTCGAGCGCGCCCCGTGCCGCCGCGACGCCGGACGCAAAGGAGGCCTGCAGCAGATAGCCGCCGGTGGGGGCCTCCCAGTCGATCATCTCGCCCGCGACGAAGACGCCGGGACGGGCCGTGAGCATCAGCCTGTCGTCGAGGCCCTCGAACGTCACACCGCCTGCCGAGGAAATCGCCCGCTCCAGTCCCTGCATGCCGGTCAGGGTCAGCCGGACGGCCTTGATCCGCTTGGCCAGTTTTTCCGGCCCCGTGGGGATCTCGCCGGGGATCTCGCGCATCAGGGCGATGGCGACGGGCGACAGGCCGCCCGCCTTTCTGAGCCAGTTGGTCAGGCTGTCCTTGCCACGCGGGCGCGACAGCCGTTCGGCCAGCACGGCCTCCGACAGGTCGGGCCGCAGGTCGATGACCAGGGTCGCTGTGCCGTCGCGGGTGATAGCCTCGCGCAGGGCGGGGGACAGGGCATAGATGGCCCCGCCCTCGATCCCGTACCGGGTCAGCATCGCCTCGCCCCTTACTGTCTGGGGGCCTACCGCGCCTTGCGCTGCTTGAGGCGCAGGGTGTTTGGGGCCTAGCGCGCCTTGCGCTGCTTGAGGCCCGGAGGAGCTGGGGCCTACTGCGAAACCTGCCGCCTTGAGCGGTTCCCCGGCAAAGCGGTCGCGCAGGATGTCGGACCATTCGACATTGAAGCCGGCATTGGAGGGCTGGAACGGGGCCACAGGGGTTCCTGCCGCTTCCAGAGCCGGAGCCCAGGCCCCGTCGGAGCCGAGGCGCGGCCAGCTGGCTCCGCCCATGGCCAGGATGGTTGCGTCGGGGACGACGGGCGCGGCGTCCTCGAACGTCAGGGCCGGGCCGTCGAAACCGGTCCAGCGCGAGCGGGTGACGACGGTGACGCCCAGATCGTCCAGCCGCCGCAGCCAGGCGCGCAACAGGGGCGAGGCCTTCAGGCTTCTGGGAAATATCCGCCCGCTGGAGCCTGTGAAGGTCGGCTGGCCCAGACCTTCGACCCATTCCACCACGGCGGCTGGCGGATAATCATCCAGCCAGGGCGTGACGTTCGCAGCCCTGTCGCCATAGCGGCCGGCGAAGGGCTCGCGGTCCTCGGAATGGGTCAGGTTCAGCCCACCCCGCCCGGCCAGCAGGAATTTTCGGCCGACGGAGGCCATCCGGTCATGCACCACGACCCGGACCCCGGCGGTGGCCAGGACCTCTGCGGCCATCAGCCCCGCAGGACCGCCGCCGATGATGGCGACGAAGGGGGCGGGCGTGGAAGTGGTCTCGGTCATGCCGGGGACTTAGCCCGCCCGCGCCGGGACCGCCACTCGCCATGACCGGAGGCCGTGCCTATGTTGCGGTCCATGAGTGTTGCATTCACCCGCGAGGAAGATCTCGAAGCCACCGCTGCCGATCTGCCGGACCGCCCCGTTTCGCCCCATGCCAATCTGGTCACACCGGCGGGGCTTGAACAGATCGAGACCGAACTGGCGTCCGCGCGCGCCGCCTATGCCGCCGCCCAGGCTCAGGGGTCGATCGAGGTCGACCGGACGGCGATGGCACGCGCTACCCGCGACCTGCGCTACTGGTCCGCGCGCCGGGCCAATGCCCAGCCGCAGGAGATCGCACCGCCCGACGGCACGGTCCGTTTCGGCGGGTCGGTGACCATCGAACGCGAGGACGGCCGGACCC
>QBLX01000116.1:0-1793 GCA_003241825.1 Alphaproteobacteria bacterium | reverse complement strand
GACCCAGACCTGGCGCATCGTCGGCGAGGACGAGGCCGATCCGGCCACGGGTTCGGTCAGCCATGTTTCGCCCCTTTCGCGCGCCCTGATGGGCAGGCGGGTCGGGGACGAGGCCCTCGTGGCGGGCCAGTCGGTCGAGATCGTTGCTGTCGATCAAGAGTGAAGGTTGTCCAACGGCCCGGCTTGCCCCACAAATAGACCCCGAAGGCACGATACGCGTGTCGACCCCTCCGGCGATCGAACCGCGCGCAGCGCGACGGCGCCCCAGTAATTGAAAGTGAGGCCCGTTCATGGCCAGAAAGCCCAACTACAGTTTCGAGCGTCAGGAACGCGATCGCGCCGACGCCAAGAAGGCCGCCGAGAAGGCTGCCAAGAAGGCCGAGAAGAAGGCCCAGGCCGCCTGGGAAGCCGGCGAAGGTCCAGAGCCCGAGGAAGCACCCCGCGAGGACTGACCTCCGCCAGAGGCATTTTCGCACAGCCGGGGCCTGTGATTTGCCTTTCCGCGCGGGTTGGGTCTCCTATGGGGCAACGACCCCTTCGGAGACCGACGTGGGCGACAGGACTGGAAACACCCATCCCGACCGGGTCCGCTCGGTTCTGGCCGATGACGCGGGACCCGCGCACTCGGTCATTGCCGCCTCGTGGCGTCGATCCCTGACGCTCTACGGGCTGGATCCCGCGGATGCGACGTCCCCGGAAACCCTGACCGCGCAACAGTTGCGGGCCGTGAGCGAAGCGATGGAGCCCCTGACCCGCGCAGCCCAGGGCACGCTGGACCGGCTGTTCCGGGCCGTGGGGGATACGGGATGCTGCGTGCTGCTGACCAATCGCGACGGTGTCCCCGTGGACCGGCGCGGGGCTGTCAGCGACGACGAGACCTTCCATCGCTGGGGGCTATGGCCCGGGGCGATCTGGAACGAGGCGACCGAGGGCACCAATGGCATCGGCACCTGCCTCGCCGAAGGTCGGGCCCTGACCATCCACCGCGACCAGCATTTCCACACCAAGAACACGGGCCTCAGCTGCACCGTCGCGCCGATCTATGATCATCAGGGACGGCTGGCGGCGGCGCTGGATGTGTCGTCCTGCCGGGCAGACCTGACCGAGGGGTTTGTCGGCCTGATTGCCGCGGCCGTGGCCGATGCGGCCCGCGCCATCGAGGCGCAGAATTTCCGGCAGGCCTTCACCGGCTCGCGCATCCTGCTGGCAGCGGACGAGGATCGCAGCACGGCAGCCCTGCTGGCGGTCGACCGGCACGACCTGGTGATCGGGGCGACGCGGTCGGCGCGCCAGCTGCTGGGGATCACGGACGCCTGTATCGCAGGCTCCCTTCCGGCTTCGGACGTCCTGTCGGTGGCCGTAGACACCGAGGATCTGCTGGAGGCCGAACGCGGCGCGGTGCGGCGGGCGCTGGCGCGGGCGGACGGCAATGTCTCGGCAGCGGCCCGGGCGCTGGGGGTCAGCCGCGCGACCCTGCACCGCAAGCTGAACCGGCTGGGCCTCCACTAACGTCCCCCGGAGCGGTGTTCGCCAAAACTGTCGCATCCCTGCGACAGGTGTGCGCCGCACCAAACGGTGACGCTCTGGCACTCTCGCGATGAGGGGTTTCTGGTCGGGGTCAGCGATGCCGGGCGAACCGGCGCGTCCCACGAACCCGGAGACATCCCATGACCAAGCCCGAATTCATCCGCGCCGTCACGCCCCAGTTCAAGACCCGCTACGAGAACTACATCGGCGGTGAATGGGGGCCGCCCACCAAGGGGCGGGATTTCCACAACTCGTCGCCGGTGAAC
>QBLX01000115.1:1972-7133 GCA_003241825.1 Alphaproteobacteria bacterium | reverse complement strand
TCCGGTGCACGAAACGCCCCGCCGAAATCCCGCCCGCCACGACGATCAGCGGCCTGCCCTCACGCCCGTGCAGACGGCCTGTCAACGTGCGCTGGCCAAGGCGCTCGCCCGACTGGAGGCGAAAGTCGGAGGGAATATCGATCGTGACGTCGACAGCATCGCCGGACCGCGCGCGGTGCGCGGTCTCGCGCCGGAATGCGCCGCTCGACACAGCGGAAGGCCGGGAGGTTGTGGAGTGGGTCTTTGAAGCCAGGGCCAGGGTCATCGGGTCGTCGCATCGTCCTGCTCAGCAAGACCCCGGTGCGATGAAAGATCGTGGAACGTCGCCTCATCGACGCTCCACTCATCTCTCGCGAGACCTGTCATTTCCGAAGAAATGGGGCGGTCCCTCGCAGGAGTTGGCACCGTTCGGTTGGGACCGATGGTTGCCCCGACGTCAAAGGGCCTATCCCTCGGTCGGTCTTGATGAGTGAACCCACGTTGCAACTGCGAAGAGCGCCGGTCAAGTGGAAAAATTCACCCCGCCTGAGAAAAAAGCGCAGCTTTCGGAATGATTCGGATCGTTCTTCGGCCTCAAAGTGCAAAAAATGTGCATGACGGGGGTTGACGAATGAAAGCTCTGCCGACACCCTGACACTCGACTTTCGCAGGAATGACGCCCGTGTCCGGTTTCGGCAACATCGCCGTTTCGACCCTCTCCGCAGCCATTTCGGCGCGGCCGGAGACACGTGTCCTCACCCTCATCACCCTCACCACCACCGGCGGTATGACCATCACCGGCCCCTTGCGGGCGGGAACAGGTTAGCGCGCGCCGAACAGGCCAGAACGCAAACCCAGACCCGCCCGGACCCCTCCGGAGCGGGTTTTTTCTTGCCCGCATTCCATCCCCTGATTTTCCAGTCCTTGAAACGAACCCCATGCCCTACTCAACTGCTCACCTCGCCGTCGTCCCCGCTGAACCGCTGAAACCCGGGGCGGCAGCCCGCCCGGTCCCGAATGTGGTGGTGCTCAAATTCGGATCTTCCATCCTGAAGTCCGCTGCCGATGCGCCCGTGGTGGCCTCCGAAATCTATGGCCATGTCCGTGCGGGCCGGAAGGTGGTCGCCGTGGTGTCAGCCTTTGCAGGTCACACGGACCGGCTGCTGGCCGAGGCCCGGTCGCTGGGGCTGGACCACGAGAACGATCTGCTGCCCGGCTATGTGGCGCTGGGCGAGGAAAAGGCTGCCGCCTTTACCGCCATTGCCTGTGACCGGATCGGTCTGGATGCCGTGGCGCTTTCGGTGCGCGAGCTCGGGATCGTGGCGGATGGTCCGCTGCAGCACGCCCACCCCTGCGATCTGAGGGGCGAGGGGCTGCGACAGGCGCTGGAACAGCATCAGGTCGTCGTCGTTCCCGGGTTTGGCGCGGTGCGACCCGACGGCCGGGTGGCCCTGCTCGGGCGCGGCGGCTCGGACCTGACGGCGGTCTTCCTGGCCGCCGAACTGGGATTGAAGCGGGTGCGGCTGGTCAAGGATGTGGACGGTCTCTACGACCGCGACCCGGCCTCGGCCTCGGGCAAGCCGCTGCGGTATCGCCGCGCCTCCTGGGACGATGCACGCCGCCACGGCGGGGCTCTGGTCCAGCATGGTGCCATCGACATGGCCCACCAGCGCGGGGTCGAGATCGAGGTCGCGGCCCTCGGTCGAGCTGACTGCACGGTGGTCGGTGAGCACTCGGCGCCTCCGGGACCCTCGGTCCCCGATGCGCCGGTCCGGGTCGCCATCGCCGGCTGCGGGGTGGTCGGTGGCGGGCTTCTGGCCCGGCTGCTGGTCGATCCGCGGTTCCAGGTCGTTGGCGTTCTGGTGCGTGATCCCCGCAAGGCGCGCGATGTCGATGCGCCGGTCAATCTGTTCACGAGCGACCGCGAGGCCTTGCTGAACCAGAAGCCCGACCTGCTGCTCGAGGCCCTGTCCGAGGGTGGAGCGGGTCACGACCTGATCCGCTGTGCGCTGGAACGCGGCATCGACGTGGCCAGCGCCAACAAACAGGCCATCAGCCGCGACCCGGCCGGGCTGGCGGCTCTCGCCCAGGCCAGTGGCGCGCGTCTCGCCTATTCGGCAGCGGTCGGGGGCGGAGCGCCGATGATCGAGACCCTGCGCGCGGCCCGGTCCGCCGGACCTGTGGCGGGGTTCGAGGCTGTCCTGAACGGGACCGTCAACTTCATGCTGGGGCGGCTGGAGGCCGGTGCCGATTTTGCCGATGCCCTCGCCGACGCCCGCGTTGCCGGTTTCGCAGAGGAGGACCCGTCGTCCGATCTGGAAGGACGCGATTCCGCCGCCAAGGTCCGGCTTCTGGCCTTCGAGGCCTTCGGTGAAACGCCGGCCGAGGCGGATGTCCCCTGTGATGTCCTGTCGGATGCCTTTGTCGTTTCCGGGCCGGTGCGCCAGATCGGAGCCTGCCACCGGGTGGACGGAGCCCTGAAGTCGTCGGTGACCCTTGACGGAGAGCTTTCCGATCCGCTCTTTGCCCGGCTCAGAGGGGAGCGCAACGCCTTGAAGGTCTATGGTGAGGATGGTCGGGTCTGGTCGTGCAAGGGGCGTGGCGCCGGGCGCTGGCCGACGACCGAGAGCGTGCTGTCCGATGTCGCCGACATCGTCCGGGCGCGACATGCCGTGCTCGGCCATCACTGAATGGCTGTCTTCACCCCGGTCTCGGACGATCAGGCGCGCGCCTTCCTCGATCATCATGCGGTCGGTGAATTCGTGTCGCTGCACCCGATCGCCGAAGGGGTGGAGAACACCAACTACCGGCTGGAGACCTCGACAGGGCGCTATGTCCTGACCCTGTTCGAGGGGCGGACGGATGCGGCGTCACTGCCGTTCTGCCTTGGCCTGACCGATCATCTGGCAGACCGGGGCTTTCCGGCTCCGCGACCGGTCCGCGATCGGTCGGGGCAGTGGCTGGGCCGGTTGAACGACCGCGCCTGCGCCGTCATCGAATGGCGGGCCGGGACTTGGCTGCGCAGTCCGGCACTGGCCGATCAGGCGACGGCGGGGGCGGTTCTGGCCCGGCTGCACCGGGACGCGTCCGGATTTACTGTGCCGCGAGCCAACCCTGTCGGTCCGGTGGCCTGGCGCGCCTTGGCGGACCGCTGTTCCAGCGCGGCGTCGGGACAGGATCGCGCCGTTCTGGATACGGTCGAGGCGGCCCTGACCCGGCTGGGTGATCCCTTTGGCGACGATCTGCCTTCCGGGCCGATCCATGCGGACTATTTCCCCGACAATGTCCTGTTCGAGGCGGGCGGGGTTTCGGGGGTCATCGACTTCTATTTCGGCTGCGTCGATGCCCTGGCCTATGATCTCGCCATCGCTCTGAGCGCCTGGGGGTTCGATCCCGAGGGGCGTGAAATCCCGGGCGCGGTCGAGGCGTTCCGGCGCGGCTATGAGGCGGTGCGGCCCCTGTCGCCGGTCGAGGCGCAGGCCCTTCCGCGGCTCGGTGAGGCGGCGGCGCTGAGGTTCACCCTGACGCGACTGCACGACCGGATCTTCCACGACCCGACGAAACTCGTGACCCCCAAGGACCCGGCAGCCTTTCTGAGGCGGCTGGACTACTGGCGGGTGGCCGAAGCGGCCTGACCGCCGAAGCCGCGGACCGCGTCCAGCGCCGCCTCCATGGTCCCGGGAATTACGGTCATCCGCTCGGGCCGGTCGCCCAGTTCGCGGATCACACGGCAGGGCTCGGGCGCAAAGCCGAGCACATCGCCGACATCCCGTCCGAATTTGGCCGGGTGGGCGGTGGCCAGGGCAATGGTCGGGCCGTCGATCGCGGGCAGGGCGCGCGCGGCCGCCAGGGCGACGGCCGTGTGCGGGCAGACGACCTGACCCCAGGCCGTGTGAGCATGGGCGATCTCGCTGCGGGTGGTGGCCTCGTCGATCGAGACAGCGGACACCTCGGCCCGGATGGCGGCCAGAAGGTCGGCGGGGATGGTGACCGATCCCTCGGCTGCAAAGGTCTCGAACAGGGCGCGCGTCGCCTCGGCATCACGACCCGAGGCCTCGAACACCAGCCGCTCGAAATTGGAGGGGGCCTGGACGTCCATACTGACTGACGCCGTCTCCACGGCACCCTTGCGGGCATAGATGCCGTCGTTGATCGCGCGGGACAGGGCGTCGTTGCTGTTCACGGCGGCGACGAAGCCGGCGACGGGCAGGCCCATGCGGCGGGCGGCGATCCCGGCGAAGGCGTCGCCGAAATTGCCGGTCGGAACGACGAAGCGGGGCGGGCGGGTCTCGCCCTGCGCGGCCAGCTGGGCGACGGCCGAGACATAGTAGGGAATCTGTCCGGCCAGCCGGGCCCAGTTGATTGAGTTGACCGAGCTGAAGCGGCCTCGCTCACGCAGGGTCTCGTCGGCCAGAAGTCCCTTCACCAGCCGCTGGCAGTCGTCGAAATCGCCACCGATGGCCAGGTTGAGGACATTGTCTGCATCGACCGTCGTCATCTGACGGCGCTGGATCGGCGAGACCCGGTCGAGGGGATGCAGGACGATCAGATCGATGCGCGCCTTGTTGGCGAAGGCGTTGACGGCGGCTGCCCCGGTGTCGCCGCTGGTCGCCGTGACCAGGGTCAGTCGCTCGCCCGACGCCGCCAGCGCCTCGTCCGCCAGGGAGGCGGCCAGCTGCATGGCCAGATCCTTGAAGGCTGCAGTCGGGCCGTGGAACAGCTCCAGCATCCACAGGTCGTCCTCCAGCCGGACGAGCGGCGTGGTCTCCGTCGTCTCGAACCCGGCGACCAGTCTGGCCAGAGCCCGGTCCAGGGCGCCGTCCGGCAGGGCCGTGCCCAGATAGGGGGCCATCGAGGCCGTGGCGATCGCGGTATAGGTCTGGCCGGCGGCGGTCGTCCCGGCGGGCAGGACGGGCCATGCAGCCGGCATGTACAGCCCGCCGTCGGGGGCAATGCCGCGAAGCAGGGCCTCGACAAAATCGACTTCGGGAGCCCGCCCACGGGTGCTGACGTATCGGTCTGGGGACATCACGGTGTTTCGTAGACAGAGGGGGACTGCGCGTCATCCGTCTTTTCGCAAACGCGAAACGAAAGCTGCGACGCCTGTGACGCTGGCGTCGCACGTCCGGAGCCGCCATCTAGGGCCGGATGAGACGTCGCGACTTCCTGATCCGGCTCGGCC
>QBLX01000115.1:746-1962 GCA_003241825.1 Alphaproteobacteria bacterium | reverse complement strand
GTGGCGCGTGGTGGCTGCGCGACAATGTGCTGTGGGCGCAGCCCGATGTGACCTTCGGTCCGGACGGGTCGAGCGGCTGGCTGCCCTATGACGAGCCACAGGCCAGCGTTCCGACCGTGGAGGTCCGGGTGGCGGGCCAGACGGTGCGGGCGCTGATCGATTCGGGGGCCCAGTATTCGGTGATCGACCGGGGCCTGTTCGAGACGCTGGGCGTTGCCAATACCTTCGACCTGCCGTTGGTGGCCTATGGCGTCGGCGGTCAGCCCCAGCTCGGCAAGGGAACGACGCTGGACATCGAGGTCGGGGCGATGCGGCTGACGGGCCTGCGCACCGCCATCCTCGCGCTGGGACCTCTGGCGATGCGCGAAGGCCTGTCGGCCCCGCTGATCCTGGGGCAGGACATGCTGCGCAGCGTGGTGATGGAGATCGAGACCGGCGCGCGGCGCGTGCGACTGGTGGCCCTGGACCGCCATGTCATGCCGTTCGATGCCGGACCGATTGCCGTCCGCCGGTCGGGCCATGCGCTGGTCACCGATGTCACGGTCGAGGGATCGGTCATCGAGGCGGTGGTCGACACCGGCGCCTCGGCCCTGCTGGCCCTGAGCGGCGAGGCCGCAGGCAGCGCGGGCCTGCTGGACGGGCGCCCCCAGCGCCGGGGCTCCAGCATCGTACTGGGCGGGGCGATCGCATCGCGGCTGGTCGAGGCCCGCACGGTGACCTTTGGCGACGTCCTGTTCGAGGCCGTCGAACTGGCCATTTATGCCGACGTCGTGCTGCCGGGCTTTCCGGATGCCCTGCTGGGCATGGAGGCGTTCGACGGCCAGACGCTGGTGATGAACACTTCCGCCGGGACCCTGCATGTGTCGCGGGTTCTGGATCTGACGGTCGGGGATCAAGGCCGGACCTGACCGGTGCCGCGCACGATGTATTTGTAGCTGGTCAGCTGTTCGGCTCCGACCGGTCCCCGGGCATGCAGCCGGGCGGTCGAGATGCCGATCTCGCCGCCAAAGCCGAACTCGCCACCGTCCGCGAACTGGGTCGAGGCGTTCCAGATGACGATGGCGCTGTCGACGGCATTCAGGAAGTCAGCGGCGGCCTCGGGGTCTTCGGTGACGATGGCGTCGGTGTGGCCCGTGCCATGGGTGCGGATGTGATCGACCGCCTGCTCCAGCCCGTCCACGACCCGGACACTGAGGATGGGGGCCAGATATTCGGT
>QBLX01000115.1:0-736 GCA_003241825.1 Alphaproteobacteria bacterium | reverse complement strand
AGATGTTCGGTGGTCCAGTCGGCAGCCTGCGCGATCTCGATGCCGGGCAGGATGGCGCGGGCCGCGTCGTCTCCCCGCAGGACGCATCCGGTCGCTGACAGGGCGGCGGCGATATCGGGCAGCAGGGTCGGGGCCACGGCAGAATCGATCAGCAGCGTCTCGGTCGCGCCACAGACAGAGACGCGGCGCATCTTGGCATTGACGACGATGTCCCGGGCCATGTCGGCATCGGCTGCTGCATGGACATAGGTGTGGTTCAGACCCTCCAGATGCCCCAGCACCGGGACCCGGGCCTCGGCCTGAACCCGCTCGACGAGGCTGCGGCCACCGCGCGGGATCAAGAGGTCGATCGACCCCTCCAGCCCGGTCAGGATCGCGCCGACGGCGGCCCGGTCCGGGGTCGGCACCAGCTGGACGACATCGGCGGGCAGGCCGGCAGCGGTCAGGCCTTCCTCGATCGCGGCATGGATGGCGATCCTGCAGGGCTTCGCTGAGGCCGGTGGTCCGGGCGCGTTCGAGGTCGCGGACATTGGCCTCGAGGATGATGTCGGCGCGGTCGCGCAGGGCGGTGGCGATGGCGGTCAGGGCCGCTGACCGGACGTCCGCTCCGGCCAGACGCAGGGGCTCGGCGGCGGCCCGGGCACGACGGCCCATGTCGAGCATCATGGCGGCAACGGCATCGGTCATGTCGGGTCCAGCACCAGATCGTCGCGGTGGATGGCGACGCCGAGCCCCT
>QBLX01000114.1 GCA_003241825.1 Alphaproteobacteria bacterium | reverse complement strand
CCCGCGAGCATGACCAGACCGCAGACGACCGCCCCCAGCGCAAGCACCAGGGGCGGTCGATCGATCGATGAACGGGTCGGAAGGGTCATTGAGGACACCTGTTCCACGGGGATGCAGAGGGGTGGTCCGGGACCGGACCACCCCCGCACATCGTCAGTGGGCGTCTGCGCCGGCTGGCTTGGGGTCGCCGTATTCGATCTGCGATTTCCGCACGGCGATCATGTAGATCAGGATACCGACGCCGACCTTGGCGATGATGTCGGCGATCGTGTAGCCGATCTGCAGGCTGGTCTCGACCGTGCTGCCGCCCAGGTTGATGAAGGGCACCATATAGACGATCGGGTAGAAGCCCCATGACGCGAAGGTCACCAGTCGGGCGGTCTTGATCAGCTTCTTGACGCTCTCGGGCTGACGCTCGATGGACGCGCCCAGACCCCTGAACAGTTCCCACACGATATAAAGGAACGGGATGGTCGACAGGGTGCCCCAGATCGCGCGGGTCACATTGTCATCGGCGATCTCGCCCGGGTAACCGAGTGCGATCATCAGGGCTGCGGCGAAGCCGAGCTTGAGGGATTTGGAGACCGTCTCCTGTTGCGACAGGCGCATGACCAGGATGAGCTCGATCAGCAGCAGCGGCACTGTCAGCAGCCAGTCGACGTAGCGATAGGCGTCGTTGAAGGCGAGGCCCGTGACCGTGATCACGCCGTTGCGGACCTCGTAGGCAGTTTCCCAGCTCTCGAAGATGCGGAAGTAGTGATAGGCGGCGATGGCCGTCACCAGACCCGAGATCGTCAGGGCGGTCTTGTAGGCGGGACCGACCTGCGACCGGCCGAACCACAGGAATATGGTCGCGGCCGCCATGGTGGCGAAGGTGAAGGAGAACGCATTGTAGACGAGCAGATATTGCCCGATCTCGATTGGAGGCATGGTTTTTCTCTCTCTGCAAACGTTAGTTCGTCGAGTAAATCGACCCGAAAACAGGACGACACTTCGACGTTTCGGATTGCAGAGGTCTTTAGGTCCTGTCGAACTTCAGAACCATACGGCCTTTAGGCCGTATTCGTGCGCCGGCGGGGCGTCAGAAGCCTATAATCCGGCCTCGACGGCCAATCGAATGGCGTCTGCGACATTATGCGTGCCGATCTTTTCGAGGATCAGTGACCGATGCATCTTGATGGTCTTCTCGCTCAGTCCGAGGTTGAACGAGATCTGCTTGCTGCGGTAGCCCCGCGAAATCTGTTCCAATACCTCACGCTGGCGGGTGGACAGGGTCCGGACGACTTCGACGGCGTGGTGATGCCGGCTTGAGGATGGGCCGACGGCGTCGTCATCCAGCTCGACCTGGGTGCCGATGAAATACTCCAGGTCCCCGTTGGCGAAGAAAACCGGGGCCACCAGCACGGCATTGCGGAACGGTTGTCCGTTGCGCTTGTAGTTCAGGATCTCGACCAGGGTAGGCTTGCGGTCGCGGGTGCCCTGACGGATGCGTTCGGTCAGCCATGGCTCGGTCGCCGGGCCCGAAAGAAAGCGACAGTTCCGCCCGACGATCTCCTCGACGGCATAGCCGGTCAGATCACAGAACGCCCTGTTCACTGCGATAATGGGATTGTCCGTGAGGCGCGGGTTGCTGATCACCGAAGCGATCGGGCTGTTGACGATCGATGCGAGCAGCACGCTGCCATCTTCATCGAGGTCATAGTCGTAGTCGATCACCGGGACGCCCTGTACATGGGCCCTTCTACGCACCGGAGCGAGGTCGAGGAAGGCTTCGTGTCGTCGCATGTGAGCGACTGGACGGGGTTCACGAAGGCAGGACGGTCTCGATCCCGGGTTCGGCCAGTTGTGCCCGCAGCGCCTCGACGGCCGCATCCACGGCTCCGGTGTCGCGGCCCCGGATCACCAGATTGGTGCCGATCTCGCCGTCGCTGCCGGCGCCAAACGGATAGCTGCCGAACGAAAGGTCTGTGCGGGCGCGCGCCATGTCGCCAAGGATTGCGGCCACGGCACCCTCACCCACGCCAGTGACACGGACGGTGCGGGCCAGAACAACCTGACCGGAGCGAAGACGGGGCGCGACGTCCTCCAGCATGGCGGTCATGATCCTGGGCACCCCGGCCATGACGAAGACATTGCCGATCTGGAACCCGGGGGCGTCGGTCACGGGGTTGGCGATCAGGGTGCCCCCTTCGGGGATGCGCGCCATCCGCCGTCGCGCCGCGTTGAAGTCACTGCCGTAGCGCCGCTCAAGGATGGCGACCGCTTCGGGATGGTCCAGCAGAGGCACGCCGAAGGCCTGGGCCACGCAGTCGGCGGTGATGTCGTCGTGGGTGGGACCGATCCCGCCCGTGGTGAAGACATAGTCGTGGCCGGCCCGCAGCGCGTTGAGGGCGGACACGATCTGCGCCGGCACGTCGCCGACGGTGCGCGCCTCCTCCAGATCGATCCCGAGGGCCGACAGGAACCGGGCGATGATGTTCAGATTGGTGTCCGCAGTCCGTCCCGACAGGATCTCGTCGCCGATGATCAGGACGGCGGCAGTGGCAGGCGACTGGCTCATCGCCGCGTCTTAGCGGCCCGCACTCCGACGGTCACGTGCGGCCTTTATGTCCGCGAGGGCTGGCCCAAGCAAGGACCAGGGCTCCACGCAGTAACGCACGAACAGACGGCGGGGGTCGGCTGCCAGCCGGAACAGCCACTCGAGGCCCAGGGAGCCCATCCAGCGCGGAGCCGCCCGCTGGGCACCCGCCTCATAGTCGAAGGCAGCACCGACCGGCAGGATCACGGCATCCGGCAGGGCCTCCAGATTCTCCATGATCCAGAGTTCCTGGCGGGGCATGCCCATGCCGACAAACAGGACGTCCGGCGCGAATTCCCGCACAGCTTCGACGACGGCCGCATTGGCTGTCGATCCCGGGGCAGCATCGAAATAGCCGCTGTGGGCAGCGATCGTGGCCCTCGGATAGCGGGCCCGCAGCTTCCAGGCGGCCGTGTCAGCCACGCCCGCAGCCCCGCCGACATACATCACCCGCCAGCCGCGCCGGTTGGCCAGGCTCCAGAAATGGTCGCGCCAGTCCAGATAGGTGCAGCGGTGAAACGGACGGCTGTGCAGTCCCAGCAATCGAGCGAAATGCAGCAAGGGCGTCGAATCGAGCTGGACGAGGTCGGCCCTGTCATAGATCTCGCGCATGCCGGGCTCGCGCCTGACGAGGTAGAGGCTGTGGAGATTGTGGTTGGCGATGATCCGCTGCTCGTCCGCCACGACCCACTGCTCGATCTGGAGCATGAGTTCCTCGCGACGCAACAGGTCGACGGGTTCATCGAGGATGACCACCCGCTCCTCGTCGCGCCTTTCCCGACGGTGCGCAGACCTGACCACACGGCGCCGATCCGGCGCGGCGGAGATGAAGTCGTGGATCGCCTTCTCCTGGAACATGGCCCCTTGATATCGCCTTCGCGTCAACGCGTGGTTCCCATACAAGCTTAACAGGCCGTTTCTCGTGCGCATCTCAGCACAACCCTGTCTTGATCCCGGCGCAGCAAGCTTTACCGTGAGTTCGGTGACCGACCCGACCGTCCCGTTGCCGAAGAAGGTTCCGTCCCGCAACTCCGGGCACCGCGAGCGATTGCGCGAACGCGCGGCCAAGGGCGGGATCGACGCCCTGCCCGATTACGAACTGCTGGAACTGCTGCTGTTCCGCTCGATCCCCTACCGGGACACCAAACCCCTGGCCAAGGACCTGCTGGCCCGGTTCGGCTCGCTGGAGGGCATCGGGGCGGCCAGTCATGCCGCAATCGAGGATCAGGTCGCGACCAGCCTGGGATTTGCCCGCGGCAAGGCCAGCCGGGCGGCGGCGCTGGACCTGATGCTGATCTTCGACACCGCCCGCAGGGTCGCGCGCGAGCCGGCATCGCGACGACCGGTCATTTCCTCGTGGAGCGCGCTGCTCGCCTATGTCCGGGTTGCCCTGCAGCACGAACCGCGCGAGCAGTTCCGCGTTCTGTATCTCGATCAGAAAAACCAGCTTATCCTCGACGAGATCCAGAATCGCGGCACCGTCGATCATGCGCCTGTCTATCCTCGCGAGGTCATCCGCCGCGCCCTCGAGCTGTCGTCAAAGAACATGATCCTCGTGCACAACCATCCGTCCGGAGATCCGACACCCAGTCGCGCGGACATCGACATGACCCGGCTGGTCGTCCAGGCAGGCCAGACGCTGGGCGTTACCGTTCACGACCATCTGATCGTCGGGCGCGACGGCGTGACCAGCCTCAAGCAATTGGGATTGATGTGACCACTCTGACCACCCGGCGACTGACGCTCAAACCCGTCTCCACGGCCGACTTCGCCGACCTGCAGAGGCTTTGGGGCGACGACGACTTCACCCGCTATGTCATGGGCCGCTCGCTGCGTGCGGAGGAGGTCTGGTTCCGGCTGCTGCGCGACATCGGCCACTGGACCGCGCTGGGCCATGGCAACTGGTCGATGCGGCTGACGGAGACCGGGGCCTATGTCGGGACCGTGGGCGTTCTGGATTATCAGCGCGAGCTCGATATTCCGTTCGATGCCCCGGAGCTGGGCTGGGGCATCGGCGGCGAGCATCAGGGCAAGGGTCTGGCACGCGAGGGGCTGGATGCCGCCCTGGCCTGGGCCGATGCCCGTTACACCCGGACCGTCTGCATGATCGGCCCGGAAAACGCGGCGTCCTTCAAACTGGCCGAGCGCGTCGGATACCGGGTCTTTCGCGAGGGGCGATACAAGGACGAGCCCGTCACCCTGCTGGAACGGCTCCGTCCGGAGTGACGCCCGACACGAGGAACGGCTGTATGCCGCTCATTAAGGTTTATGCGGCATTATTTGCGACGATCGCCGCGAGACCCGTTGCCCATGCCCATGTCCGTCGAAACGCTGCATGCCCATCTGGCGGAAGCCTTTCCCGATGCCGAGATCGCGATCGACGATCTGGCGGGGGATGGTGACCACTACCGCGCGCGCATCGTTTCCACAGCATTTTCCGGCCTGCCGCGCGTGCGCCAGCACCAGCTTGTCTATGCCGCGCTGAAGGGCCAGATGGGTGGTGAACTTCATGCTCTCGCCCTGGAAACTTCCGCTCCCTCCGCGAAATCTGGAGCCTGATCATGCGTTACCGGCCCTTCGGAGCCTCGGGCTCCACGGTTTCCACACTGACCATGAGCATCGGCCTCGATGCCCTCGCCAACGGCCCGGACGCCGCCGAGTCACTGATCTATTCCGCCCTCGAATCCGGCATCAACAGCTACCGGCTGGAGACAGCGGACCCTGTCGTCGCCGAAGTGGTGGGGCGGGCCCTGTCCAATGTCGATCGCAGGCTGCTGAACGTCAGCATGATGCTCGGCACCGGCGACGGACGCCGAAACAGCGAGCGGGATTTTTCGGCCGAGGGCATGACCGCCTCCATAGACCGGGCGCTGAATGTTTCGGGTCTGAAATGGTTTGACACCGCCATCCTGCAGCAGCCGGGCGAGGATGAACTGTCCCAGTCCTCGCTCAACGCCCTGAAGTCCCTGCGTGCGACGGAGCGGGTGAAATACCTCGGGATCGGCGGCGATGACGACGTTCTGGACACCTATGTCTCGACCGGCGCGTTCGACGTGCTGGCGACGCCCAATCATGTCAATGTCGACTGGCGGGTCCAAAGCCGCATCCGCCATGCGCGCGAGCAGGACATGGCCATCCTGGCCTATGACTATTTCCCAGAAAGCCTCGACACGCCCGCCAAGGCGGCGAACACTGACAAGCCCAAATTCGGCTTCTTCGGACTGGGCCAGCCGCGGAACAAGAACCCGCTGGCCGGCATGGGAACCTTCGCCTTCCTGCATGACACGCCGAACTGGAGCGCCGAGGCCATCTGTCTGGCGCATGCCATGACCGATCCCTCCATCTGTTCCGTCATCGTCCATGCCGCAGACGCCAAGCGGCTTGACCAGCTGGCCACCATCCCCGAGCGGGACATGCCGCCGGGTCTGGCGGCCCAGATCGAGATGGCGCGGGTCCGCACGGCGGCCTGACGCCCTTGACCATCGGGTGCAGGGTGCATAGCTGACAGGCGTCAGCGAAAGGTACCCCCGTGACAGACCCAGCGACCGACCAGACCTCCGCCGCGACCACCGATCCGATCCAGGCCTTCATCGCCCAGACCGTGACCGAACATCCCGTCGTGCTGTTCATGAAGGGCACGCCCGACGCGCCGCGCTGTGGCTTCTCCTCGACCACCGTGCAGATTCTCGACCATGTGGGCGCATCGTTCGTCGGCGTGGACGTGCTGCAGGACGAGGGCCTGCGCGATGGCATCAAGGCCTTCACTGACTGGCCGACCATCCCCCAGCTTTATGTGAAGGGCGAGTTCGTCGGCGGCTCGGACATCGTGCGCGAGATGTTCCAGTCCGGTGAGCTGGCCGCCCTGATGACCGAAAAAGGCGTCGAACTGGGCCAGGCCTGATTTGGCCCGCACGCCCCTGATCCCGCGCGAGGACCGCGAGGTCTTCGTGGTGCCCCTCGATATCCGGCCCGAGCACATCGACGCCAACGGCCACGTCAACAATGTCGTCTATGTCGGCTGGTTGCAGGATGTCGGCATGGCGCACTGGAACGCCCGGTTCGATGCCGAGACCCGCGCCCGCTGGTCCTGGGTCGCCCTGCGTCACGAGATCGACTACCTGCGCGGCATCGGCCCGGAAGCGACGGGCGTGGTGGCACGGACATGGGTCGGCGACCCGGTCGGGCCGCGGTTCAACCGCTATGTCCGGATCGAGGACGGCGAAGGCCGCCTGTGCGCCCAGGGCGTGTCCGAATGGTGCCTGGTCGACGTCACCACCCTGAGACCCCAGCGCATCCCGGCAACGATGCTGTCGACGTTCGAGCGGCGCTGAGCGTACGCCCCGAGCGTCGGCGCAGCCGGGGCTCGCACACGCCCGGCGAGAAGAGGGCGTCCCGCCAGCTCTACCCAGGGGCGTACCCCAAAAACAATTCGCAATGGCTTGTTTTAATGGCAGACTTTCGTTCGGCGACGGGTGATCGCCGGGGGACTGACGGTCGTGACACGCGTTCCAAAGATTCCGATCCGGCGGACGTCCAAGGAAAAGCCGCGCCGCCCCCCGATCACCCTCACCGCCGAGGCCCTGGTGGCATCGGCCGCCCTTTTGGTCTCGCTGCTCAGCCTGTCCAGTTCNGTCCAGTTCCGCCTGGTTCGCGGTCCGGGGGTCGGTGGTGACTGCGGTGCCGCCGGACAGTGTCTTCTTCTATCGCGACGCCGGCGTCGGCGCAGGAGCGGTTCTCACCATCGGTGTCGACACATCATTGGTGAACTCAGCCAGCAGCCTGCCCGGGTGACCCGCGTTGCCGGCCTGATCAGACGGGGCCGGAAGCCGCACCGGCGCCGCAGGCCTCCATGGCGATGGCCAGATCGCTCTGATCCAGTCGCGCGTGTCGCAATGCGTTCGGAAAGGACCCGGCTGATCCGGGGCCTTTCCGGCTGTGCCTCATCCCTGAATATCCAGCCGGTGAAGTTCGACACCGATGGCGAACACGGCCTTGCCTGTGGCGGTCGGCACGACACGGACCTTGTTGACCGCCAGCCCCATCGTCGCCGGTGCCCAGGTCGCGCCGCCGTCACGGGTCTCGAAGCCGTGGGGCATGGCACCGATCCAGCCATGCTGTTCGTCCACAAAGCCGATCCCGAAGGCGCGGGCGGCCGGATTGTCGACCAGCGGCAGTTCGCTCCAGGTCAGACCGCCGTCGGTGGTCTTGGCCAGCACCCGTTGGCTGACGGCGGGATCGGGATCGTAGCTCTGGACCGTGACATAGCCGGTCGCCTCGGTCGGGAAGCTCATCTTCCAGGTCAGTTCGAATGGCCGCTGGCCCTCGTACACCCGCGACCAGCTGCGCCCGCCATCCCCTGTCCGCAGGATCAGGGCCCGTGACTGCTCGACACTGGTGTCCGTCGCCCCGGCAATGAAGCCGATACGCTCGTCCACGAAATGAATGTCGAGGATCATCGCCGTCAGGCTGGACAGGTCCTCGGAGGTCCAGGTCTCGCCGCCGTCGCGCGACGTCGCCAGCAAAGCCGGACCACCGACCCGGCCTCCGGCCCGGACCGTGACGCGGTGATCCAGCACCCCGGCATTGATGAAGGACGCCTTGTGCACATCGATGGCGCAGATCCCGGTCACGGCTGGACCCTCGATCGCGATTGGCTCCCATGACGTGCCTCCGTCGCGGGTGCGGTACAGGGGTGTGGTGTCGGTGACGCCGGGGAAATAGTCGGGCCCGATATTGCCGAGGAAGCCCAGCTGACTGTCCACGAAGCCAAGGGCGCGGACGAAAGTGCCAGGGCGATCCAGCTGTTTCGTCCAGGTCTGGCCGCCGTCGGTGGTCCTGAACAGCCGCCCCAGTCCGTTGCCGTACCAGCCGGTCATGGCGTCGACGAAGACGACATCGTCCTGCTTGCCACGATAGGGCTCGGTCGGCAGCTTGACCCAGGCTGGCTCCGCGGCCTGGCTCCAGGAAACAGACGGCGCGACCGCAATGGCCACCGTCCCCGCCATGAGTTGTCTGCGATCCATGCCCGTCTCTCCTGCCTGTCAGGGCAATGGAAAGCGTCCTTTACGTCAGCGGGCAAGTGAAACGTTCGTAATCCGCTGAACGACCGGACAAGAAAAAGGCCCCGGATTGCTCCGGGGCCTTGTCCTGCATCAGGATCGGAAACCGATCAGGAAGCGTAGTATTCGACGACCAGGTTTGGCTCCATCTTCACCGCGAACGGCACATCGGCCAGTTCGGGCTGACGGACGAAGCGGACCGAGAAGCCGCGGTCGCCCAGTTCGATATAGTCGGGGATGTCGCGCTCGCCGGACTGCTGGGCCTCGAGGACCAGAGCCATGTTGCGGGACTTTTCCTTGACCTCGACGACGTCGTCCGCCTTCACGCGGTAGGAGGCGATGTTCACCTTCTTGCCGTTGACCGTGACGTGGCCGTGGTTGACGAACTGGCGGGCGGCCCAGACGGTCGGGACGAATTTGGCGCGGTAGACGATGGCGTCCAGACGAGCTTCCAGCAGACCGATCAGGTTCTCGGAGGTGTTGCCCTTGCGACGGGCAGCCTCGTCATAGGTCTTGCGGAACTGCTTTTCCGTCAGGTTGCCGTAGTAGCCCTTGAGCTTCTGCTTGGCCTTCAGTTGCAGACCGAAGTCCGAAACCTTGTTCTTGCGGCGCTGGCCGTGCTGGCCGGGACCGTAGGAACGCTTGTTGACGGGGGACTTGGCGCGACCCCACAGGTTTTCACCCATGGCACGGTCGATCTTGTATTTGGCGCTGTGGCGCTTGGACATAGAGTTCTCTTCAACTTGATGCGGCCCGGCATCCCCGCAAATGGGAATGCGATCTCAACGGCGGTCCACGCATCGTCCGTAGTGTCATCGCGCCGCCGACAGGGTCGGTGACGTGAAGGCGCGGCTTATGACGGGATGGGGCGAAGGAGTCAATGACGCCGGTCAGACCGGTCGGGGAGACGCAGCCACGAAAGCCCGCGCCTCCCCGCCGTCAGCTCAGGTCGCGGGGGCGTCCGGCACCCAGACGAAGGTCTCGCCGTCCTTGCGGATACGGCCCAGACCCGGGAACGGGAAATGGAAGCCGTACAGGTGCAGGTTCTCCGATGCGGCGCGCTCCAGCAGGGCCTTGCGGCTGGCCTCGGCCGTGGCTTCGTCGCCATCGAACTGGATGGTCCAGTCCGGGCGCTGCACCGAGATGACGGGGTGGTGCATGGTGTCGGCGAAATAGGTCAGGCTGTCGGCACCCGTGCCGATCCGGTAGCCCGAGTGGCCCGGCGTGTGGCCATCGATATCGACCGAGGCGACGCCCGGCACGATCTCGGAGCCGCCCACGAAGGCCTGGACCTTAGGCGTGATCGCCGTGACCACAGCCGCCAGGGTGGCATCGGCCTTCATCGCGGCCCATTCCTCGTTCGACATCCGGATGGCGGCATTGGGGAAGGCCAGGGCCCCGGCGCTGGTGACCAGACCGCCGATATGATCGCCATGCAGGTGGGAAATGAAGATGTCGGTGACCTGACCCGGCTGCACACCGGCGGCCGTCAGGGAGGCCATCAGCTTGCCCTCGGTCCCCATGCCCCCGCCGGCACCGGTGTCGAACAGCATGACGGCGTCGCCGTTCCTGACCAGCAGCGGCTGGATGCTGAGCGACAGGGTGTCTGTCGGCAGGCCCGCAGCGGTCAGCAGGGCATTGGTGTCGGCGGCGCTCTCGCCGATCGCGAGGGTCTTGTTGTCATTGGGCACCGACAGCCCGCCGTCGCGCAGGGCGAAGGCGTCCATGGTCCCGATCCTGAAGGCGTGGACATCCGGACTGGCCACCACGGCCGCCGTATCCGTCGCCGCAGTATCGCTGGTTCCGGCCGCCGGGTTACAGGCCGCAAGGGCCATCAGCAGGGCAGCGATGGCCGCCGTATTCACAACACGCATGACATTTCTCTGGTGCCAGGGGATCGGGAAGCGGTGGAGGGGCTGGTGCTGCCTCCCGGACAGCGGGAGTGACCAAACAGCCCCTCCACCCCGCTGCGCGACGGGGAGGACAAATGCTTTCCTCCCCACGCAGTGGGGAGGAAAGCATTTGTCC
>QBLX01000113.1:4001-7249 GCA_003241825.1 Alphaproteobacteria bacterium | reverse complement strand
GGACAAGAGCCAGCATCCACCTGCAGGACTTAGACGTCCGGACCTGCGCTATCGAAAATGCCAACCTCGAGGTTCCTGCTCAACGAGTGCCTGACGCAGCCCAGCCGCGCCATTAACCTGCATCTTCGACGAGGTGGCTGCGAGATGGCAAGCTATCGGTTCAGCGACGACTGCCCAGCCGTCGCGTACCGGTGACCGGTCGCTGCATCCTTCGGGAAGACCGCTTCAATTGCCGCCAGATCCTCGGGGCTGAGCACGAGGTCAGCCGCCGCGGCGTTCTCTTCCAGCGTCCGCACGCGGCGCGTGCCCGGGATCGGTACAAGGTGATCGCCTTGGGCCAGCACCCAGGCCAGCGCCAGTTGCGCAGCCGTCACGGCCCTTGCCTTCGCGACGTCGGTGACCGCAGCGACCAGATCGATATTCTTCTGGAAATTATCACCCATGAACCGTGGATTGGTGCGCCGGAAGTCGCCTTCGTCCAGATCATCGATCGACTTGATTTCACCGGACAGAAAGCCCCGACCCAGCGGGCTGTAGGGCACGAACCCGATGCCCAGCTCGTCGCAGGTCGAGAGGATTTCGTCTTCAGGCTCCCGCGACCAGAGCGAATATTCGGTCTGCAGCGCTGTGATGGGATGGACCGCATGTGCCTTGCGCAGGGTCGCAGGCGACGCCTCGGACAGGCCGAGAAACCGGACCTTGCCCTCTGTGACCAGTTCGGCCATCGCGCCGACTGTGTCTTCGATCGGCGTGTCGGGGTCCACGCGATGCAGGTAATAGAGATCGATGTGATCGACATTCAGGCGCTGCAGGCTGCCCTCGATCGCGCGCCTCACATTGGCAGGTGATCCGTCCACCTTCAGCGCTGTGCGCTCGGCATTGTAGCCGATGCCGAATTTTGTCGCGATGAAAGCCTTGTCGCGTCGGTCGGCCAGCGCCTTGCCCAACTGGACCTCATTGGTATGCGGCCCGTACATTTCTGCGGTGTCGAACAGGGTCACGCTGAGGTCCAGCGCGCGATGAATGACCTCGGCCGCGTGTTCCTGGCTGGAGGCCTGGCCGTAGAAGGCTGCCATTCCCATACAGCCGAGGCCGATCGCCGAGACCTCGGGCCCGTTCCGGCCAAGTTTGCGGGTCTTCATGAAGCGCTCCTCTGCTGTCTCCACCACAGGTCGGACGAATGTGCGGTGTGTGCAAGGTGCCGATAGCCCAGAACAAGCTCCGTCGGATCCAGAAACTCACAGCGGAGCACACTGCCCAGTCAGCCATTCCAGCACTTCGCCCTCCAGCAACGGTCCGACCTTTGCCAGGGTCTCTGCGTGATAGGCGTCGACGTAGGCCCGTTCGGCCGGGGTCAGCAGGTCGACGTCGATCAGCCGCCGGTCCAGCGGGGCGAGTGTCAGCTGTTCGAACCCGTGCATCGGCCGCTCTCCCCCCTCGATGGTGCCGGGTTCTGTCACGACCTGCAGGGTTTCGATCCGGATCCCCCAATGACCCTCACGGTAGTAGCCCGGCTCATTGGACAGGATCATGCCGGTCAGCAGGGGCTGGGTATTCACCAGCTTGGCGATCCTCTGGGGGCCCTCGTGGACGCCCAGATAGCTGCCCACGCCGTGTCCTGTGCCATGGTCGTAGTCGAGACCCGCCATCCACATTGGCAGACGGGCCAGAGCGTCGATCTGGTGCCCCGTTGTTCCGACCGGGAATCGCACCGTGGCCATGGCGATATGGCCCTTCAGAACCAGGGTGAACATCCGCTGCTGGTCAGCGGAAGGCTGACCGACAGCCATGGTCCGCGTCACATCCGTGGTTCCGTCCAGATACTGGCCGCCACCATCCACCAGCAGAAGCGAGCCGGTCTCCATCCGGCGGATCTTGTCCCCAACAGGCTTGTAGTGCGGCAGGGCCCCGTTCGGCCCGGCCCCGGCGATGGTGTCGAATGACAGATCCATCAGGCAGCCCGTTGCCTCCCGGAACCCTTCAAGGGCCTCGACGACTTCCCGTTCGCTGGGCAGGCTGTGCTGCGCGACCGTATCGACCCAGTGGAGAAAATGCGCGAGCGCAGCCCCGTCGCGGATATGCGCCTGACGCGCGCCCTCGATCTCGGTCGCGTTCTTGGTCGCCCGAGGAAGGGCACAGGGGTCCATCGCCCGGACAACATCGGCTCCCGCCGAACTCAGCCGGTCGAAATACCAGGCCGAGGACTGGGCCGGATCGATCAGCACCTTGCGGCCTGCCAGGCTATCCAGAGCCGCCTCCAGCGCCTCGGGGGACTCGAGTGCGACATCGTCCCCCAACCAGCCGGGCAAGGCATTGGTCACCTTGGCAGGGTCGAGGAACAGCCGCGCTGTCCCGTCAGCGGACAGGATGGCCTGGCCCAGCGGAAGCGGTGAACGGATCACATCCCCGCCGCGCACATTGAAAAGCCAGGCGATCGACGACGGCGCGGTCAGGACGGCAACATCCGCTCCCACTTCCCGGATCGCGGTTCCAATGCGCGTGCGTTTGGAGGCGTGGCTCTCGCCGGAATAACGATCCTCGTGGGGGACGACGGGCGCAGCAGGCTGGGCAGGGCGAGCCTCGCCCCAGGCCTGGTCCAGCGGATTGGGTGCCACAGGCTTCAGCTGCGCCCCGGCTTTCGAAGCTGCCGCCTTCAGCGTCGCAAGCGCCTGCGGGCTGTGCAGTCGCGCGTCATAGCCGATGACCGCCCCGGTCGGTGCCGTCTCCAGCCAGGCCGCCACGCCGTCACCTTCCAGCGACCGGATCTCGAACTGGCCAGCGTCCACCTGAGCCCGCACCTGGACGGTGTAGCGTCCATCGGCAAACACCGCTGCTCGGTCCGTCAGAACAACCGCGGCCCCTGCAGATCCGGTGAACCCTGTCAGCCAGGCCAGCCGGTCATTGGCGTCCGGCAGGTATTCGTTCTGGTGTTCGTCCTCATGCGGGACAAGCAGTCCATCCAGCCCCTGCTCCCGCATCCGGGTTCGCACGAGCGGCAGATGCCGGGCTCCAAAGGACGGATCGGTGGTTTCGTCGAAGGACTGGCGCATGCGACTGACCTATGCCGTTCGATCGTCGCGCTCAAGATGTCCGATCCTGCCTTCATGTGCAGCGAGCAATCCGTGTAAGACACCACATCCCTCCGGAGCCCTGCCATGACCTACAGCCTCGGCGAAGAACTGCCACGCCCCGTCGCCTCGACCGAACTGTTCGACCGACTGTCGACCCGCCGTTCGACCTCGGCGCAG
>QBLX01000113.1:2400-3930 GCA_003241825.1 Alphaproteobacteria bacterium | reverse complement strand
GTCCTGCGCCCGCCGTTCTGGAATCGATCCTGACGCTGGGGGCCCGCACGCCCGATCACGGCAAGCTCTTTCCCTGGCGGTTCGTCGTCATGGGACCGGAAAGTCGCCACGGTATCGCCCAGGCCCTCCGCCCCCTGGCCGACCGTCAGCCCGATCCGAAAAAGGCCGCGGCCGTCCTTGGGAAACTCACCACGCCACCGATCAGTATCCTTGTCCTCTCGGTGCCCGTTCCCGGTCATCCGGTTCCGAAATGGGAGCAGGAGCTTTCGGCCGGTGCTGTCTGCATGAACCTGGAACACGCGGCGGCTGCCTTCGGGTTTTCCACCAGCTGGATCACGGACTGGTACAGCTATGACACCGAGGCCGTAGCGCTGTTCGGGGTTCACGAAGGCGAACAGATCGCCGGCTTCATCCACATTGGCACGGTCACCGAGGCCCCGCTTGAACGCGTCAGGCCCGATGTAGCGGCCCTGACGACATATCTGCCCTAGGTTCCTCCTCGGGCCGATGGACAAGGGACACCAGCACGATCGAGATGATCATCAGCAGGAACCAGCTTCCCAGCTTGGCCAGCGACACCATCTCCCATCCCGTCTCCTGGCCGGGATAGACCCACGCACGGCCGAACGTGGCCAGATTCTCGGCGAACCAGATGAACAGGGCGACCAGGAAATAGCCAAGCAGCAAGGGCATCGACCGCCGCTTGCGATCTGCCGTGAAGAAGAACCAGCCTCGCCCGAACAGCAGAACGGTCGCTACGAACAGCGCGATCCGCACGTCCGGCAGCCAGTGATGGGCAAAGAAATTCACATAGATCGCCGCGGCCAGAAGCCACGTCGTCCAGAGCGGCGGATAGGTCCTCACCCGGATGTGAAAGATGCGCTGGACCCGCGCTATATAGCTGCCAACCGCCGCATACATGAAGCCCGAGAAAAGCGGGACCGCACCGATCCGCAGGATCGAGTCCTCGGGGTAGACCCATGATCCGTGCGCCGTCTTGAACAATTCCATGATCGTTCCGGCGACATGGAACAGGAAGATGACCCTGGCCTCTTTCCAGCTCTCCAGTCTGAAGGCCAGCATTCCGGCCTGGATCAGCAGGGCTCCGATGAAGAGGAAATCATAGCGATTCAGCGGTGCCTCGCCGTCGGGCCAGAGCATCGGCCAGACGAGAAATGTCCCGAGGATCAGCGCCAGCATCAGGCCGCCGAAAAGACAGGCCCATCCCTGCTTAAGCCCGAACCAGAGAAACTCGAACGCATGGCGGCGCAGGCGTGACCGGTCAGCCCAGATCTGCGCATCGGCAAGCAGCCGACGACCCCATGTTTCCAGCGGCAGCCGAACGATCGCCATGCGGCCCTGCTCCATCGGACTTCGAAACGTCTTGTTTGCTCGATCCCCGAGGTAGAGGCGAGCGCCCTGCCCTGAAGCCTGCGCACTATCATAACAGCAAGGCCGATTCGGCTCGCACGGCGCGCACCCCGGTTTCGTGACAGGCCTTCTGTCACCAAACCGGGAGGCGGGTTCACC
>QBLX01000113.1:0-2390 GCA_003241825.1 Alphaproteobacteria bacterium | reverse complement strand
CCCTTACCACCCGGCCACGGTCTGGACGCGCGAACGTCATTGCGCCTGGCTGGAAAGCCGGGCCCGGTCGGGGCAGCCCATGCCGGTGCGAGTTCCACCTTTGCCGCGCTGACGGCGGGACGGAGCCTTCAGCCCCTGCCGCGATAGGTCGGCACGCCCTGATCCGGCAGCCATAGCCCCTCGGGAGCCACCCCGGTCTGCCAGAAGACGTCGATCGGTATCCCGCCGCGCGGGTACCAGTAGCCCCCTATCCGAAGCCATTTCGGAGTCAGGAGTTCGGCCAGCTTCAACCCGATCGCGACAGTGCAGTCCTCATGGAAGGCACCGTGGTTGCGGAAGGCGGTCATGTAGAACTTCAGAGACTTGGACTCGACGAGCCATTCACCCGGCGCATAGTCGATGACGATATGCGCAAAGTCAGGCTGACCGGTGACGGGGCAAAGGCTGGTGAACTCCGGCACGGTGAATCGTGCCAGATAGAGGGCATCAGGATGCGGGTTCGGGACCCGTTCCAGCATGGCGGTTTCGGGGCTGGACGGCTGGGCCGTCTGGGTGCCGAGCTGGCTCAGGCCGGATGTGTCTGTGGTCATGACCTGCCCATAATGCGTTCACGCCCGCGGGGGAAGAATAGGCGAAGGTCCGGGCGATCCGTCGCAAGGGTGCGCCAGCCCGTCTGGACGATGGCCTCTGCCCTTTCATCGATATCGCGATCTGCTAAACGCCTGCCACCTGCCCGCCATGCTGCGAAGAGCCTCACATGACCGACGTCCGCTCCGAAACCGACACCTTTGGCCCGATCGAGGTTGCCGCTGACCGTTACTGGGGGGCCCAGGCACAGCGCAGCCTCGGCAATTTCAAGATCGGCTGGGAGAAACAGCCCCTGCCGATCGTCCGGGCCCTGGGCATCGTCAAGCGGGCAGCGGCCGAGACCAATATGGCGCTGGGGCGTCTGGACCCGGCGATCGGCAACACCATTGTCGCCGCAGCCAACGAAGTCATCGAGGGCAAACTGGATGATCATTTCCCCCTCGTGGTCTGGCAGACGGGTTCAGGCACCCAGTCCAACATGAACGCCAACGAGGTGATCAGTAACCGCGCGATCCAGATGCTGGGCGGCGAGATGGGCACCAAGAAGCCGGTTCACCCCAATGATCACGTCAACATGAGCCAGTCGTCCAACGACACCTATCCGACGGCCATGCATGTCGCCTGTGCCGAAGAGGTGGTCCACCGCCTGCTCCCGGCGCTGCAGCAGCTGCGCAACGCGCTGAACGACAAGGCCGAGGCCTGGAAGGGCATCATCAAGATCGGCCGCACACACACCCAGGACGCGACGCCCCTGACCCTGGGCCAGGAGTTCTCCGGCTATGTCCAGCAGGTGAGCAAAGGGATCGAGCGGATCGAATCAACCCTGCCCGATCTGATGGAGCTGGCCCAGGGCGGCACGGCTGTCGGGACTGGCCTGAATGCGCCTGTGGGCTTTGCAGAAGGCGTCGCTGACCGGATCGCTGCCATCACCGGACTGAAGTTCACGACTGCCCCCAACAAGTTCGAGGCCCTCGCGGCCCATGACGCCATGGTGATGAGCCACGGGGCCATCAACACCGTCGCCGCCTCGCTGTTCAAGATTGCCAACGACATTCGCTTCCTCGGCTCCGGTCCCCGATCCGGCCTCGGCGAACTGGCGCTGCCGGAGAACGAGCCGGGATCATCGATCATGCCGGGCAAGGTCAATCCGACCCAGTGTGAAGCCCTGACCCAGGTCTGCGTCCAGGTTTTCGGCAACAATGCCGCCATCACCTTCGCCGGATCGCAAGGTCATTTCGAGCTGAACGTCTTCAACCCGGTCATGGCCTACAATTTCCTGCAGTCCGTCCGTCTGATGGCGGATGCCTCCGTCAGCTTCACCGAAAACTGCGTGGTCGGGATCGAGCCGCGCGAGGACAACATCGCCCGGGGCCTGAACAACTCGCTGATGCTGGTCACGGCCCTGAACGGAAAGCTCGGCTATGACGCCTGCGCCAAGATCGCCAAGACCGCGCACAAGAACGGCACGACCCTGCGCGAAGAGGCTGTCGGCGGGGGATATCTGACCGACGCCGAGTTCGACGCGGCCGTGCGTCCCGAGAAGATGATCTCTCCGGGCTGAGACTAGCGACGGAAGACGCCGACCAGTTCCACGTGGGCGGACCAGAGGAACTGGTCGATTGGCGTCACGGTCTCCAGCCGGAAACCGGCATCGAGCAGCATCCTTGCGTCGCGGGCAAAGGTCACCGGATTGCAGGAGACACCGACCACGACCGATGCCCTGGTGTCTGCAATCTGCGCCGTCTGGTCCTGGGCTCCGGCGCGGGGCGGATCGAAGACGATCGCGTCGCACCCTTTCAGGT
>QBLX01000112.1 GCA_003241825.1 Alphaproteobacteria bacterium | reverse complement strand
GAATTGGCCTCGCGATAGTTGGCATAGGTCGCATCCCCCGGAATCCCGAGCAGCTGAGGCGGCACCCCGAACGCGAGGGCGATCTCGCGCGCGGCGGCATGCTTCCCGGCGATGAAATCCATCTCGGTCGGCGTCATCGACATCGGCTTCCAGTCCAGCCCGCCTTCCAGCAGCACCGGCCGCCCGGCATTCGCCGTCCCCGAATGGGTCGCCGTCAGCTCGGCCTTCAGCGCCTCGAACTGTTCGCCCGTCAGCCGCTCGCCGTTCCTCGATCCATAGACCAGCGCCCCCGAAGGCCGGGCGGCATTGTCCAGCAGCGCCTTGTTCCAGGCCCCGGACGCATTGTGCACATCGACCGCAAAGGCTGCCGCCTCCAGTGGCGAGAAGCCGTAGTGATCGTCCGCCGGGTGAAACAGCTTCAGATGCATCACCGGCATCCAGCCATCGCCGGCCCGCCCGATCCGGACCGACCGTCCGTCGACAGAATACTCATAGCCCTGGGCCCAGCCGCCCTTGCCGGGAATGACCTTCATCCGGTCCGGCCTCAGCGACCACAGCTCCTGCGGCGCCTCGTCGCCAACCGCCTCGACATAGGCATTGCCCGCCGTCTGCAGCGCGCCATACAGCCCCTCCAGCCATTCGGCACCGGCCTGTTCCGGATTGGGCTGGGCCAGCAGGGCCGCCAGCGGATGTCCGTCCGCCCGCACCCCGTTCTCGAACACCGTCAGCGGCGTCGAGGCGGCCGCCTCGGCGATCATCCGCACACAGCGATAGACGACCGGGTTCTTCGCAAACCCCTCGCTGGCCAGGCTGGCATAGTCCCGCGGCGTCCACCGCGGCCGCCCGGCCCCCGTCATGGCGATCAGCGGCCCGATCCGGCTGTCCTTCATTTCCGGCGCACGGGTTCGCGCACCCCGGCTCGAGAGCCACGGCAGTTTCGGCATCATCATGTCCCCTGTTGTCCTTGAAGGCGCTCTGCCCGTCACAGCACCCGGATGCGCGGCCCGTCATGAGAGCCCAGCATCAGATGGCTCAGCGCCCACACCAGGGCATCCGCACGGTCGGGACTATGCCCGCCCGTATCGGCCCCCAGCGCCATCATCTCTTCTTCCAGGGCCGGAAAGGCGTCGCAGTGGACGACCCGGCCCTGTTCATACAGGGCCGCGATCGGCTCGGCCCGGATCCGCTTGCCCCGGCTGGCATGCACCAGTCTGATCGGCACAGGACACCCGGCCTGGACCAGAACGGCCCGCACCATCTCCCCGCCCTGATTGGCCTCGGCCACGATCTGGTGGGCCGCAAACCCGGTCGCCGTCTCCGCCACCCGCCGGGCCCATCCATGGGGGGACAGGCCCCTGCAACTGTGATCCGCCAGCACATAGCCGACCCGGTCCCGTCGTCCCGCCACCACGATCCCGCAGGCATCGCCATGGGCACTCGCGGGCGGATCGACCGCCACCACGATCCGGTCCAGCGCCGGGGGCCGGTTGCCCCGCGCCCGCGCCAGGTCGGCGGCGCTGAACAGGGCCCCGTCGTTCTCGACGATCAGGCCTTCCAGCTCCTGCGCCTCCAGACGTGTCCCGCCATAGAGGTCCTTCAGGTTTTCCAGGAAACCCGGCGACAGATGTTCGGCATTGGTCCGCGTCGCCGCCCGCCGGACGTGGGTCCCGCCCTCCGCCATCAGCCGCCGCAAGGCCGGTATCGGACGCGGCGTCGTGGTCACGATCAGCTTGGGCATCTGCCCCAGCCGCATCGCCAGCCTCAGGTTCGACAGCACCGCATCCGGATCGCGCCAGGCACAGAATTCGTCGGCCCAGGCTCCGTGGAACTGGGGCCCCCGCAGGCTGTCGGAGTCCTCGGCGGAAAAGCCGTAGGCCAGGCTGCCATTGCCCCACACCAGCCGCTTGCGTCCCGCTTCCCAGCGCGGCCGGTCCCGGCCCGGGCATAACGCCAGCACCCCCGACGGACCCTCCACCATCACCTCGCGCACGTCGTGCAGTGTGGGCCCGACCAGCGCCAGCCTCATCCCGGGCCGGGCCGCCGCTACCTTTGCGACCCATGTGCCCCCCGCCAGGGTCTTGCCTGATCCCCGACCGCCCAGCAGCAGCCAGCATCGCCAGGCCACCATCGGCGGCAGCTGGTGGTCATGAAGGGCCCGGATCCAGCCCATAGCCTCCGTCCGGGTCCGGTCGTTCAAGTCCTGCAGCCAGGTATCCGCGTTCCACCCCGCACCGAACATGCTCAAGACGGGATCGCAGGGTCCCGTCGATGCGCGCGCGGGCCTCGGCAAGGGGTTCGTCGGAGTCGTCTTCACGCATCTCGTCCTCTCGATCCTCGACATCGGTTTCGGGTTTCTGGCGAACGGTCGCGACCATCCGGACGGCGCGCGCCAGGTTGTAGATCGCCCGCGCCCGGCGATCGGCCTCGGCCGTGTCGCAGGGTACTTTCGATCTGACGGCCAGATGACCCACTGTCTCGGTGGCCACGGCCCTGAGCGTCGTCATCACGGCCTCCAGCCAGATCTCGCTGTCTCTGTCGTCATTTCCGGTCATGACGAAAACTACCCGACCACCGACCCTGGGCTGGGACGTCGGCGCGAGAATCTGTCGGGCTGCTGATTTTATGAGTATTTCCGGCGCGAACGCGGGGCATTGGTCCCGACTTGTGCGCGGATCACGCGGCTCTCGAGGTCACGAGCTGACCCTTCAAAGCTGCGCATACGGTCATCAGCAGCTCTGCGACATGGATCGGCTTGCCCAGATGGGCGTCCATACCCGCCTCGAGGCACCGCGCGACCTGTTCGACCTGTACATTGGCGGTCAGGGCCACGATCGGCACTGTTCCGGCCGCTCCCGGCAGGGCCCGGATCGCCCGCGTCGCCTGCATCCCGTCCATCACCGGCATCTGGACGTCCATCAGGATCAGGTCGTAGCCACCGCCCCGCGCCGCCTCCAGCGCCTGCTGGCCGTCGCAGACCGTGTCCAGCATCACGTCCTGCGTCGCCAGGATCGCGGCCACCAGTTCCCGATTGGCCGTCGCGTCATCGGCCATCAGGATGCGCGCTTGCGTCGGCAGGGCAACGGGGACCGGCCCGGCCGCCTGAACCTGCGGTCTGGACTCGGCTACCGGCATGGGGATTTCGACCGAGAACCGCGACCCTGATCCCGACGTGCTCTGGACGTCGATCTCGCCCCCCATCAAGCGGACCAGACGACGCGAGATCGACAGCCCCAGTCCTGTGCCCCCATAGACCCGCGTGGTCGATGCATCGGCCTGGCTGAAGCGTTCGAACAGTGTCGCCACCTGCTCTGGCGTAATCCCGATGCCGGTGTCCTGAACCGACAGGCACAGCACGCCGCGGTCGCTTTCGACAGGTCGCCATCCGAGGTTCAGGGTCACCGACCCCTCGCCCGTGAATTTCACCGCATTGGACAGCAGGTTCAGCAGGACCTGCCTCAGTCGGCCCTCGTCTCCGACCAGCGCCGAGGGCATCCCTCCGGCAACCTCGACCAGGAGGTCCAGACCCTTCAACCCGCACTGGGCCTCGACCATGCCCGCGGCCGCCCGCGCCAGGGCAGCGGGGTCGAAAGCGGTCTCGTCCAGCACCACACTGGCCGCTTCCAGCTTGGAATAATCCAGGATGTCGTTGATCACGCCCAGCAGGGCCTTGGACGAAAGGGCGATCCGGTCGGCGTGGCAACGCTCGAGGTCCGGCAGGGTCCGGCTGGCCTGCAGCAGCTCCGAGAACCCGATCACGCTGGTCAGGGGCGTGCGCAGCTCATGGCTCATATTGGCCAGGAACTCCGACTTTGACCGAGCCCCCGCCTCGGCCCGGTCCCGGGCCTCGATCAGTTCGTTTTCCAGCGCCTTTCGCTCGGAAACATCCCGCATGACGACGACCAGTTCCTGAACGCCGCCCTTGCCGTCGGGCACGGCCTGGAAATTGCCCTCGACCCAGATGTAATGCCCGGCCTTGTGCATCATGCGACACTCGAGCCGCTGCCTGCCCTCGCCTTCGAGACAGCGCCGGGTGGCCGCCCACAGGGAAGCATGGTCATCGGGATGGACGAAGAATTCGGTCGGATGTGCGGCCATCTCGTCCGGCGTCCAGCCGAACATGGCGAAACAGGCGGGGCTGACATAGCGCCCCTGACCATCGTGCCGGATCCGGCTGATCACATCGCCCATGTTGTCGGCCAGCAGCCGATAGCGGGCCTCGGACCGGCTCAGCCGCTCAAGGGCTTCACGCTCCTCGGTGACGTCACGCATGATGCCATAGATGGTCACCGGACGGCCGGTGACGTCGGTCTCCACCACCGCCTCCAGCGCCACCAGCCGCTGGGCGCCATCGGGGCGGTTGATCGTCAGCACCAGGTCAAAACCCTCGCCGGCCTCGGTTGCCTTGTTGGTCAGGCTGTCGAGGCGCTCGGCATCCTCGGGCGGACAGAGGGCAAGCACAGACTGTCGGCACGGTGTGAACGTCGCCCGGTCGAGCCCGTGGATGCGGTAGATCTCGTCGGACCAGGTCAATTTCGTGGTGGCCAGATCGACGTGCCACTGGCCGACCCCGGATACGGTCTCGGCCATGCTCTGCATCTTCAGCTGTGCTGCCTGGGCGCGTCGCTCCTCATCGCGCGAGATGACGTCTCCGGCCAACGCGGCGAGCCGGCGCAACTGGGCAATCTGTGCTTCCGTCGGCGCCGGTCGGTCCACCGTGAGATCCATCACACACATCGCCCCGACCGGGACCCCGTCCCCGCTGCAGACCGTGGCTCCGATGAACCAGCGCACATACGGGGCCCCCGTCACCATGGAATGGACCTGACCATGGGGGTCCTTGGTGGCGTCTGGAATGAAGATGAGCCCCTTTGGCCCCAGCCGCGCCAGCTGGGAGCCCATACTCTGCTCGCGGGGCAGGATGATCACATCCATGCCGGTGGGCCCTCTGAGGACCGCCCGCTCCTCGTCCAGAAGCGTGACGACAGACAGCGGCGCGTTGAACAGTGAGGCGGCAAGGGCCGTCAGAATGTCGAACGAAGATTGTGCGCTGTGGCTCAATTCAGACCCCCCGAAACAACAGGGTGCGCCCGAAATTCGAAATTATGGGTTAGCGACCACGTTCCACTGCGAATTCAGGGGCTTCGAAGTCCACGGCGTCTTCCGGTACCGCCAGGTCCAGCTCTGAAATCGTTTGCCCCCGGACCGACACACCGGCCGTGTGCACCGTCTCCGGATCACCGGACACCAGCGGATGCCAGTCCGCCAGCCCCCGCCCCTCGTTGATCCTGCGATAGGCGCACGACAGCGGCATCCAGTGCAGCGTCTCCACGTTTCCGGGCGTCAGCTTGACGCAATCCGGCACATGGACCTTGCGATTGGCATAGTCGCTGCAGGTGCAGGCCTGGCTGTCGAACAGCTTGCAATGCACCCGTGTCGGGAAGACATCGCCCGTCTCCTCGTCCTCGAAACGGATCAGACAGCACAGTCCGCACCCGTCACACAGGCTCTCCCATTCGACCCTGGACATCTCCTCCAGACGTTTGGTCTGCCAGAAGGGGTTGGTTGCGGGGGCTTCAGGTTCTACATGCACGCCTTCCCATAGCCTCCCCGGCTCGCGAAAGCATCCATGGCTCCCCGTCCTCCTCTCGTCGCTCTCAAGGATGTCCGTCTCCAGGACGGTCAACGCCCCCTGTTCGACGGTGTCGACCTGGCCATAGAACCGCGCACGCGGTCCTGCCTCGTCGGTCGCAACGGGGCCGGCAAGTCCACCCTGATGAAGGTGGTCATGGGCCTGATCGAAGCTGACAGCGGCACCCGCTCGGTCCAGTCGTCCGTCCGGTTCGCCTATGTCCCACAGGAGCCCCTGATCGCGGGTGACACCCTGCTGGACTACGCCACCTCCAACGAGGCCGAGCCCTGGACCGCAGAGGCCTGGCTCACGACCTTCGGCATGGATCCGGCCAAGTCCACCAAGGGTCTGTCGGGCGGCGAGATTCGCCGCGCGGCCCTCGCCAAGGCCTTCGCCGAGGAGCCCGACCTGCTGCTGCTGGACGAGCCGACCAACCATATGGACATCCTCGCGATCGAATTGCTCGAGAACGAGATCATCAGCGCCCGCTGCGCCGCCCTGATTGTCTCCCACGATCGCGCCTTCCTGAACCGCGTGACCCAGTCCTGCCACTGGCTGGAAGGCCGCCGGGTCCGCACCCTGAACAAGGGTTTCGACGCCTTCGACGAATGGGCCGCCAAGACCATGGAAGAAGAGGCCATCACCTTCCAGAAGCTGACGAAAACCATCGAGCGCGAGACCGCCACCTTCTACAGCTCCATAACGGCCCGCCGCAGCCGCAACGAGGGCCGGGCCCGCTCGCTGGACGCCCTGCGCGCCGAACGCGCCGAACAGGCCAAGGACCGCCCGCGGGAACTGAACCTGGGCGTCGATTCCGGCTCGACCTCCGGCAAGCTGGTCGCCGACCTCAAGGGCGTGACCAAATCGTTCGGCGACCGCGTGGTCATCAAACCCTTCACCAGCCGTATCCTGCGCGGCGACCGGCTGGCCATCATCGGCCCCAACGGCGCGGGCAAGACGACGCTGGTCAAGATCATGCTGGGCGAGCTGGAGCCCACCGATGGCACGGTCAAGCTGGGAGCCAGCCTCGAGACCGTCTACCTCGACCAGTCCCGCGAGGGCCTGCGCTCGGACATGACCCTGTGGGATGCCCTGACGCCCGGCGGCGGCGACTCGATCATCGTGCGCGGCATTTCCAAGCACGTCGCTGCCTATGCCAAGGACTTCCTCTTCACCGAGGCCCAGCTGCGCCAGCCGATCTCGACCCTGTCGGGCGGCGAGCGCAACCGCCTGCTGCTGGCCCTTGCCCTGGCCAAGCCCGCCAATATGCTGGTCCTCGACGAGCCGACCAACGATCTCGACATGGACACGCTCGACAAGCTGGAAGAGCTGCTGGAAGCCTATGACGGCACCCTGATCCTCGTCAGCCACGACCGGGACTTCGTCAACCGCCTCGCCACCTCGACCATCGGCATGAACGGCCGTGGCGACATCGTCGAGACCCCCGGCGGCTGGAACGATTTCATCCGCCAGAACCCCGGCTTCCTCAAGGACCCCGTGTCCAGCGACGCCGGGGCCCCGAAGGCGAAACCCGAGCCCGCACCCGCCCCGGCTCCGGCTCCGGTCGCCGCCACGACCGGCAAGGCAGCAAAACTGTCCTTCAAGGACACCCACCGCCTCAAGGAACTGGACGCCCTGATCCACGCCCTGCCCGCCGACATCGCTGCCCATGAGGCGCGCCTTGCCGACGTCAATTTCTATAGTCGCG
>QBLX01000111.1 GCA_003241825.1 Alphaproteobacteria bacterium | reverse complement strand
TCGCCCGCTCCAGTCGAGACCTTCTTGAATAGAATGCCAAGGCTCCCGGAATGGCGTTGCGCTTGCGGGAGGCGTCTGCGCCTTCGGGCGGCGTGAGTTTGCCAAGGTTGGGGTCGAGAGTTCGAATCTCTTCGCCCGCTCCAGTCGAGACCTTCTTGAATAGAATGCCAAGGCTCCCGGAATGGCATTGCGCCTGCGGGAGGCGTCTGCGCCTTCGGGCGGCGTGAGTTTGCCAGGGTTGGGGTCGAGAGTTCGAATCTCTTCGCCCGCTCCAGTCGAGACCTTCCTGTTCAGAGCGCTACGGGTCTCCGCGCCTCGATGCTCATATCGAGCGCGTCGACGCCTCGAACCTGAACGCACGGCTGAGCTTGCGTCGTTGCATCTGCTTCATAAAGCTCCAATTCACCTGATCTCCGGGCCCGAAACCGGGGGCAGGCCCAGGGTCTGCTGGATCCGGCACAGGATTCCGGACAATTCCCAAACTGGGGTATGGTCGGATCCGAGATGACAAAAATTGCCCTGATTATCCTTGCGCTGCTGATGGCCGCTGGCCAGGCCGCAGTGCGGCTGGCCCCCTCCGACATCGCCCGGTGGCACACGGATCCTGCCAGAGGTGTCACAGGCACCAACAGCGATGTGGCCAAGGCCTATTTCCCGATGGGGTCAATCGAGGCGCTCGCCGCGTTTGACCGCGTCGCCATGGCAGAGCCCCGCACGACCCGCCTCGCAGGAAGTCCGGAGGAGGGGCGGATCACCTATGTCTCGCGCTCACGCGCGTGGGGGTTCCCGGACTACACCACAGTGGGCACCGTCCCGGACGGTGAAGGCGTCTGGCTCAGTATATACGCCCGCGCCCGGTTCGGGCGGGACGACTTTGGCGTGAACGCAGCCCGGGTCGAGCGGTGGCTTTCTGCGATCCCGGGCTACGATCCCGGCCCGCGCCCCGTCTCCTGACCCCGCTGCCGTCGAAACGAAAAAGGCCCGTTCGCCAGTCTCCTCAGAGCCCGAGGGCCGTCCTGATCGCCCGCCAGTCTACGTATTTGAAATTCTGGGTGCCGACGTCGTTGATGTCGTCCTGGATCACGACCAGGCCCTCGGGAAAGGCAGGTCCGACAGGTCCGCTCAAGGCATGCAGGCCGTCGGTCCCGGTGATGGCATCCACGGCTCCCCCGGTGACCACGAACCGCCCCACCCAGACCGGTGCGCTGCCATCCACCCGCCAGACCGGGAAGGTCGAGTCGCCCTGGCTGGACCCGATCAGGTAGCGGGCACCACCGTCGGCGATGATCGCCAGCCCCTCCAGATCGGCAACGATCCGGTCGGGCGCGATCCCCTGGATCAGGGTGCGCGTGGCCCCGCTTGCAGGGTCGAGGCCATAGCGCCACAGGCCGACGTTCTCCTCGCCGATATACAGGGCGTTGGTCGCGGGGTCGGCGACACAGCCTTCCGAGATCGTGCCGATGTCGAAGCGGCGCAGTTCGCGCGTGACCGGCCGGCCATCCGTGCCGGCATCCAGGGTGAACTGGCGAACCTCGCCCTCGTGACCGACCATGATGGCGTGCAGCACGTCACCCACCTGCGCGAAGCAGAAACCGTAGGGCTCGACCACATCCGTCGGCACATGGCCCCAAAGGCGGACCGCATTGTCACTGGCCGTACTGGCAGGGTCATAGAGGAACAGGGTCACGCCCGTCGTCGTCGGTGAGCGGTCGCTGGCCCCCAGCACCACCATGGGCTTGCCCGCGACCTGTAGCCCCTCGGCGACATCGACATTGTTGAGCAGACCCTGCGGCAGGAACTGCAGGATCGATCCATCGAGACCGTAGATATAGAGACCGGCCTTCTTGTCCGTGCCGGCGACGAAGCCGGGAGTGGACACACCCTGCACCATCACCGGGGCTCCGGCCGAAGCCCAGATCGCCGGATCATCGGCCGCATCCTGACCGGCGGTGCCCACCGACGGGGTTTCGAGCGTCGCCTGCACGGGCACACCGACCCCGACCACGCCTTCCCCCTCGCCCTGGAAATCCACCTCGGACGTGGCGCATGCGCCGAGGGCGAGAGCGGACATCAGTGTCAAAAATGGAACACTGAAAGGCGATCCGGTGCGGACGGTCATGGCGGGGTCCTCGAACGGTGTTTGCGGTCTGACAGACGCGCCCAGACCATGCGGAGACCGCCCGGTCAAGCCGGGATTACCCGGGCCCCGAGCGTTGATCTCAAACAATAATCCGGACAGGGAACGATCGTCACCGAACTGTCGGCTTAACGCCAAGCATCGGTCGCAGAACCGTCTTCGAGGCTTGACCCTAGCGGTCTAGCTAGCGGCTTCACAGGACCGAGCGCCAGGGGGCGTGCCCGAGCTTGTTGGGGATAGACATGAAACGCGCAGCACTTCTGCTTGGGGCGGCCTTCGCCCCCCTCGCCTTCTCGGGCCTGGCCCAGGCGCAATCGACCGCCGTCCAGCCTGCACCGGAAACCTCGATCGAGGAGGTCATCGTAACCGGTCGCCCGGTCTTCCGGAACCGCACCGAGGACACGGTGCCGACCCTGTCCTATGACCTCGAATACTTCCAGCGGTTCGAGCCCCTGACGGTGGGCGACGCCCTCAAGCGCGTGCCCAGCGTCACTTTCCTTTCTGACGTTCTGGAGTCGGACGGCGTCCGCCTCCGCGGTCTGGACCCGGGCTACAGCCAGATCCTGATCAACGGAGAGCGCGTCCCCGGCGGGGCCGTGGACCGATCCTTCTTCGTCGACCGTATCCCGGCCGAGCTGATCGAGAGGGTCGAGGTCGTGCGGGCATCGTCCGCCAACCGGTCCGGCGACGCCGTGGCCGGGGCCATCAACATCGTCCTGCGCGATGCCTATGCCCTTGACGGCGGTTATGTCCGCCTCGGCGGCATCCTGTTTCCCGGCAATGAGCTGGGCGGCACCTATGGTGCGGTCTATGGCGGCCAGGTCGGGCCGGGCCGCCTCCTGATCGGGGCCAGCATCCAGGACCGCGTCAATCCCAAGGACAAGTTCAGCGCCCGCTTCGACCGTCCGAACGGCCCGCTGGTGAATACCGAGCTCCAGACCGACGTCCGCGACAGCACCGACTATTCGTTCAATGCCGCCTATGAAGTCGAGGTCGGTGGCGGCAAGCTGGACGTCTCGGGCGTGTTTGTCCGCACCGAACGCCTTCAGGACGAAGACTCGCTGGAGTATCGCAACGGCATCCGCACCGAAGCCAACCTGCTGACCGTCAACGATAACGACGTCGACATCGAGACCGACAACCTGGCCCTGCGGGCCCGCTACGCGCGCGACATGTTCGGCGGCGAGACGCGGTTCAAGCTGGGCTACGCCAGCTTCGACGACCAGCAGACCGAGTTCGAGAACGAGGCCGAATATCTGCGCGACACCGTCCCGTTCCCGGATGAAGACCGGTTCACTGCCGACTTCGTGGTTGCCGACCTGCTGGACGAAGAGATGTCCACAGCCATCGAACACACCCGCCCGCTGACCGCTTCCATCGATCTGGAGTTCGGCGTGCAGGCGATCCAGAAGGACCGAGAATCGATCACCGACGAGGCCGCCCGCATCCGCTTCACCGTACCGAACGCGCCCGCGCCGCGCCCGGTCCAGCCGCCCTTCGTGTTCGGCCGCACCGTGTACACGATCGAGGAAACCCGCATCGACCCCTATGTCATGCTGTCCGGCGAAGCGGGCGCGCTGAAGTGGGAGGCCGGTCTTCGCTATGAGACGACCGACGCCACCATCGCCGGCTTTGAAACCGACTATGCAGAGCTGCTCCCCTCGGCCAGCCTGCGCTATTCGCTGTCCGAGAGGGATCGCCTGACCCTGTCGGTCGGCCGGACCATCCGCCGTCCGGATTTCGACGATCTGGCACCGGGCGTGCTGGAGGAAGAGCGCGGCGACAACGACTTCCGCGGCAACCCTTTCCTCAAGCCCGAGCTGGCCTGGGGCATCGACGCGGGCTTCGAGCGTCGTCTGGGTCGCAGCGGCGTGGTCGGCATCAACGCCTTCTATCGCGACATCACCGACCTGATCGAGGACGTGAACACCGGCGTTCAGGGCAGCGGGGGTGCCGGCACCTTCATCGAGTCGATCGACAATGTCGGGGATGGTCAGGTTTACGGCGTCGAGTTCGACCTCTCGACCCCGCTGGACTTCATCGGCTTCGACACCACCGGCGTGTTCCTGAACGTCTCCCTGCTGGACAGCACGGTCGAGGATGCCCTCGGCGAGCGCCGGTTCAACGACCAGTCCAGCTTCGTCTACAACTTCGGCTTCACCCACGACATCCCCAGCTGGCAGGCCGCCTTCGGCGCGACCTATCGCAAACAGGGCGATGCCTTCGGCCGCGTCTACGCCGAGGAAGTCGAGACCCGCTATGGCGCCGACCTGGAGATCTTCATCGAGAAGCAGCTGACCTCGAATGCGGTCCTGCGTTTCACGGGCTCCAACCTGCTCGACACCAAGAAGGAAGAGGTCTTCGACAAATTCGCCGACCTCGGCGACCAGATTTCCCGCACCTACGATGAATACGAGCTGGAATCCGAAGAGGCCAACCCGGTTTACCAGGTGGTTCTGCGGGTCGCCTTCTGATCACGCCGGGCGCGTGACACGATTTGAGGGGGCGGGTCGAAAGGCTCGTCCCCTTCTTTCGTCCAGGCTGCATCAAGGGCGCATAGCCCCTATATCGCAGTGACGCGGTTGACCCCGGCGGGGCGGGCGTTAGTTATCGCGCGCGCTCCCCCGCGCCGTTCGAGCAGAGAGACTGACCATGGCCGAAGCCGCATCCTATGACGTCGTCATCATCGGCGGCGGACCCGGTGGCTACAATGCCGCCATCCGGGCCGGACAGCTGGGCCTGACGGTCGCCTGTATCGAGATGCGCGAGACCCTGGGCGGCACCTGCCTGAATGTCGGCTGCATGCCCTCCAAGGCCCTGCTGCACGCATCGGAGATGTTCGAGGCCGCCAATGGCGAGTTCGCCAGGATCGGCATCGAGGTCACGCCGAAGCTGAACCTTCCGGTCATGATGGCGCAGAAGTCCGAGAGCGTGACCGCCCTGACCAAGGGCATCGAATTCCTGTTCAAGAAGAACAAGGCCACCTGGATCAAGGGTCGCGGCCGCATCACGGGACCCGGCACGGTCGAGGTCGAGGCCGCCGATGGCAGCAAGTCCACGCTGAAGGCAAAGGACATCGTCATCGCCACGGGTTCGGAGCCCACCCCCCTGCCGGGCGTCGAGTTCGTACCGGGCAAGGTGGTTGATTCCACCGGAGCCCTGTCGCTGACGGCGGTGCCGAAGAAGATGATCGTGGTCGGAGCCGGGATCATCGGTCTGGAGCTGGGCTCGGTCTGGCGCCGGCTGGGCGCCGAAGTGACCGTGGTCGAATATCTGCCGCGCATCACGCCGGGCATGGATTCCGATCTGGCCACAGCCTTCCAGCGGGTCCTGACCAAACAGGGCATGACCTTCAAACTGGGGTCGAAGGTCACTGGATCGAAAGTGGTCAAGGACGGGGTCGAACTGACCATCGAGCCCGCTGCGGGCGGTGCCGCCGAGACCCTGACCGGTGATGTGGTCCTGGTGGCCATCGGCCGTCGCCCCTACACGGCCGGGCTCGGCCTGGAGACCGTCGGGGTCGAGACCGACAAGCGCGGCGTCATCGTCGGCGATCATTTCAAGGTCGCCCCGGGCGTCTGGGTCATCGGCGATGTCACCACCGGCCCGATGCTGGCCCACAAGGCCGAGGAAGACGCCGTGGCGGCCATCGAGCTGATCGCGGGCAAGGCCGGCCACGTCGACTACAATCTGGTGCCCAGCGTGGTCTATACCTTCCCCGAAGTGGCCTGGGTCGGCCAGACCGAGGACCAGCTGAAAGCCGCAGGCGTCGCCTACAAGTCCGGCAAATTCCCCTTCACCGCCAACAGCCGCGCCAAGATCAATCACGAGACCGACGGCTATGCCAAGGTCCTGGCCGATGCCACGACCGACCGCATCCTGGGCGTCCACATCATGGGACCACAGGCCGGCGAGATGATCGGCGAGGCCTGCGTGGCCATGGCGTTCGGCGGGGCTTCGGAAGACCTCGCCCGCACCAGCCACGCCCACCCGACCCGCTCCGAAGCCGTCAAACAGGCGGCCATGGGCGTCGAGGGCTGGACCATGCAGGCCTGATACCTCGAGCTGTCACGCCCTCGGGTGGGCGGCGGCATAGGCTCCGAGCAGGTGGGCGGCGTCGACCGCCGTGTATTTCTGTGTGGTCGACAGGCTGGCGTGGCCAAGCAGTTCCTGGATCGAACGCAGGTCGGCTCCGGCGCCCAGCAGATGGGTCGCGAAACTGTGGCGCAGGGCATGGGGCGTGGCACTGGCCGGCAGGCCGAGACGACCGCGCAGAAGCTGGACCGTGGCCTGGACATGACGCGGGCTCAGGGCTCCGCCTCGCTTCGCCCGGAACAGGGGTTCGTCCGGGGCCAGGACGAAGGGCTGAAGCGCCAGATAGGCCTCCACCCCCGCCCGCACCGCAGGCAGGACCGGCACCAGCCGCATCTTCGACCCCTTGCCGATGATGCGCAGGGTCTCGGGCAGGGGCGCATCCGACCGGAGCAGGCCCAGAGCCTCTGATATCCGCAGCCCGCACCCGTAGAGCAGCCCCAGCACCGCCGTGTCCCTTGCCGCCTCCCAGGGCTCCCGGTCCGGGTCCGCGCCCGGCTCCTGCATCATCCCGCGTGCCTGATCGGCGGTGACAGGTCGGGGCAGCGACGCCTTGACCCGCGGCCCGCGGACCAGCGCCAGTTGCGGCGCAGGCGTGCCGCAGCGACGGTCCAGAAAGATGTGAAATGTGCGGATGGCCGACAGGGTCTGGCTCAGCGACCGGGCGTTCAGAGGATGGTCGCCACCGCGCCGTTCGGCCAGATGCGCTCGCACTTCGGCCGCCGTGATCGTGCCGAGGTCGGACAGGGACTGGGGCTCGCCGCGGTGGCGCTCCAGAAAGCCCCGATATGGCCATAGGTCACGAGGGTGCGTGGCGACAGCCGGCGCTCATGGGCCAGATGCTCCAGCCAGGCCGCCAGGACCTCCGGTGCCGTCAGTTCAGGATCGGCCATCGCTCGGCCATTCGTTCCACGACCCGGGCGATGAAGGCGACCAGTTCGCATCCCATCTGTGGCGTGAACCCATCGTCCTCCGGAGAGCCGAACGCGCACAGGCCGGAGCGGGCGGCTCCATCGGGCCCGATGTGGGGCGCGACCCGGATCAGCGCCACGGCCTTGATGTCCTCGGCCTCGGCCCCGAACAGCTCCAGATCATCGAATGCTGGCCCGAGCCAGGTCAAACCATGGT
>QBLX01000110.1:6792-7359 GCA_003241825.1 Alphaproteobacteria bacterium | reverse complement strand
GGTTCGAGGGGCGTCTCGTAACGAGGCTCGGGGGCTGGCAGTATCTCTTCCAGGTTCGGATAAGGCCGGGTTCCCGGGCCGGTGTCTGCTGCCGCCGGGCCTTCCAACCCCTCTACGGTCGTTGGCGTCTCCAGCAAAGGAGCACCCTGCGGTATCGGCTCCCGACGCGCGGCAACGCCGAGGTCATCCTCGATAAAGGGCCACGCGCGACGGTCGGAGCAGGCACAGGCCTTCAGGAAGCCCTGTGGATCGCGCCATAGCACCAGAGGCCAGCGGGTCGGCACGCCCGCGTCCCTAAGCAGGGCCGCAAGTTCCGCAGAGAGCTCGCGCGATCTCTCGACGACGGCCATCCGCACCGGGCTGCCATCTGCTGCGGGAAGACCAGCAGCCGTCCAGTTGGCAGGCGACGTCGCCATCCACCGTTCGTACAGCGCCCAGTCGCGACTCAGCCACAACTCGGCGACCGTGGCGCGTTCGGCAGCGGTCGACTGCGCTATGCCATCACGATCCGGGCGGGCAAACAGCAGGATGCGCGGCTCGATGCCACCGGCGCGAAGCTGCTCGGCT
>QBLX01000110.1:2547-6782 GCA_003241825.1 Alphaproteobacteria bacterium | reverse complement strand
CGCGCCCCCCCGCCTCTCTCGGCCGAAAGATAGGGTGATGCATCCAGCAACTGCTGGATTCCGGCCTGGTTACGGGTGATCGTGACCGGCTGGAAACGGGCGTACATGGACCAGTAGGCCCAGAAGCCGACCGCGGCGAGCGCAAGGCCCACGAGCGCGGCCAGCAGGGTCCAGATCAGAAAGCGACGCATGCAGCGAGGAGCTCCGGCATTTTCAGGCAGGGGAGCCTAACGCTAACTCCGGCCCTGGTCTCCCATGAACACGTCAGGGGCGAAGACGTGAAGGCCAGAAGGGCGCGCGCCAGAGGCGACCAGCTCCTGGCGCGCGTAATGGCCGAGGGTAGGCCTGACCATTGCATGCCCGTCGGCGCGCTCGGGGACTGGCGGCGGCCCTGGCCTGTTGTGGCTCAGAACTCTTCCCACTCGTCGACCTTGAGGGCTGTGTTCCCGACAGACCGGGGCACCGCGCCGGATCTGGAAATCGACTGAACCGGCGGCGCGCTCCGGGCCTGGGCCGGGCGAGCCGCTGGGGGATGGTCGAGCCGATACCGCGTCGCCAAGCTTGAACCGGGATACGAGCCCATCGAGTTCCCCTGCCTCGGTCTTCAGTGAGTAAGAGGCTGCCGTTGATTCCTCGACCATCGCGGCGTTCTGCTGGACCAGCTGATCCATCTGGCTGACAGCCGTGTTCACCTGGCTGAGGCTGGAGGCCTGTTCCTGCGCCGAGGCGCTGATTTCGGCTACAAGGCCGTCGATGGCGGCTACCTGCTCCACGATCCGGGCGAGGCTGTCGCCGGTTTCGCCGACGAGGGCCACGCCTTGACTGACCTGCTGACCAGAGGTCGAAATCAGGCTCTTGATCTCCTTGGCTGCTTCCGCCGACCGCTGGGCAAGGGCGCGCACTTCCTGGGCGACAACCGCAAAGCCCCGGCCCGCATCACCAGCCCTGGCCGCCGTGGTTGCAAACGCTCATTCTTGGCAACTCAGATGACAACTGTTGCTCTGGATATACTGTAACTGAACGATACAAGCCTTTGTTCTGTGGAAGAAACCCATAAAGAATTTCTAACCCTGAATCGGCTTTAGCCACCTATGCGAAAGGCCGCAGCCCTTTCGGACTGCGGCCCTCTTTGTCGCCCGGAGACGAACCGAAGTGCGTTAAGCCATCGTCGGGATGACGAACGAACTGTCCGCGTGTTCCAGGTCACTGTCGGGCCAGCGAGCGGTGATGGTCTTGACCTTGGTCCAGAATTTCACCCCCTCCATGCCGTGCTGGTTGGTGTCGCCGAAGGCCGAGCGCTTCCAGCCGCCGAAGGTGTGATAGGCGACCGGCACCGGGATCGGCACGTTGATCCCGACCATGCCGACGTTGACCCGTGCGGCGAAGTCGCGGGCCGCGCGGCCGTTCTGGGTGAAGATGGCGACGCCGTTGCCGTACTGGTGCTTTGACGGCAGGCTCAGCGCCTCCTCGAAACTGGCCGCACGGACGATCTGCAGGACCGGGCCGAAGATCTCTTCCTGATAGGCGCTCATGTCCGGCGTGACGTGGTCGAACAGCGACGGGCCGATGAAATAGCCGTTCTCGTGGCCCTGCAGACTGAACCCGCGACCATCGACGACCAGTTCGGCCCCCTCCTTCACGCCTGTCTCGATCCAGGCCTCGACACGGGCCTTGTGCTGGGCCGTGACCACCGGGCCGTAGTGGGCGCCCGCGTCAGTCGAGATGCCGACCCGCATCGTCGGGATCTCGGCGACCATCCGCTCGCGCAGTTCGTCGGCAGTCTTCTTGCCGACCGGCACCACGACCGGCAGGGCCATGCAGCGTTCGCCCGCCGAGCCATAGGCCGCGCCAGACAGGTCCTTGATCACCTGGTCCATGTCGGCATCCGGCAGGACGATGCCGTGGTTCTTGGCACCGCCCATGGCCTGGACCCGCTTATGGTTGGCAGCCCCCGTCTGGTAGACATAGTGGGCGATGTCGGACGAGCCGACGAAGCTGATGGCGTGCACCAGCGGATGGGTCAGGATGGCGTCCACCGCCGCCTTGTCGCCGTGGACGACGTTGAGCACGCCCGCAGGCGCTCCCGCCTCCATCATCAACTCGGCCAGCCGCACCGGCACCGACGGATCGCGCTCGGAGGGCTTGAGGATGAAGGTGTTGCCGACCGCAATGGCTACACCGAACATCCACATCGGGATCATGGCCGGGAAGTTGAACGGGGTGATCCCCGCGACCACGCCCAGCGGCTGGCGCATCGAATAGACGTCGATGCCGGGGCCGGCCCCGTGGGTGTACTCGCCCTTCAGGACATGCGGGATGCCGCAGGCGAACTCGATCACCTCCAGCCCGCGCTGGATGTCGCCCTTGGAATCCGCGACGACCTTGCCGTGCTCGGCCGACAGCATTTCGGCGAGGTCGTTCATATTGGCTTCGACGAGGCGTTTGAACTCGAACATTACCCGCGCGCGGCGCTGGGGATTGGTCGAGGACCAGCTTTCGAAAGCCGTGTTCGCAGCCTGGACGGCGCGGTCCATCTCGGCCTCGGTGGCCAACTGGACGCGGGCCTGAACCTCGCCGGTGTTGGGGTTCATGACGTCGCCGAACCGGCCCGAGCCGCCGGTGAAGGACGCGCCGTCGATAAAGTGATGAATGTCACGCATGGTCGTTTCCTGATGCCGTTCTGGTCGCTGTGCGGATCGTCTAGCCCCGCCGGACGCTGTATGCCAGCGCGGCCAATCGGTTCACGCGAGACCCGCCGAACTTGACCCCCTCGCAGGTGCGGCATAGGCGGTGGGGCTCTGAGACTGTCTGCGGAGACGCCCGTGCCTCGATTGATCCTGCTGCGCCATGGCCAGAGCCAGTGGAACCTCGAAAACCGATTCACCGGCTGGGTCGATGTCGACCTGACGGCGCAGGGCGAGGGCGAGGCCCGGTCGGGCGGCGAGAGGATTCTGCAGGCCGGGTTCAAGCCGGCGGTCATGTTTACATCCGTGCTGAAACGGGCCCGGCGAACCGGAGCCCTGGCCCTGCAGGCCGCGGGCCTGTCCGGGACACCGATCGTCGAGGACTGGCGATTGAACGAGCGCCACTACGGGGCGCTGACCGGGCTGAACAAGGCCGAGACGGCCGAGAAACACGGCGAGGACCAGGTACGGGTCTGGCGTCGCAGCTATGACATCCCGCCACCGCCGATGGTGCGCGGAAATGAATGGGATTTTGCCGAGGACCCCCTGTATGCCGGTCAGCCCATCCCGGACACCGAAAGCCTGAAGACCACGCTGGACCGGGTCCTGCCCTACTGGAACGAAGCCATCGCGCCGCGGCTTCAGGCCGGAGAGGACGTCCTGATCGTCGCCCATGGCAATTCGCTGAGAGCCATCGTCAAACACCTGTTTGCCGTGCCCGATGACAGCATCGTCGAAGTGGAGATCCCGACCGGCAATCCGCTGGAGATCGATCTGGACGCCGAACTGAAGCCAACCGGCGCACGCTATCTGGACGAGGGGCGGGCCACTGCCCTGCCGACCATCGCGTGACGACCCCTGCCGATACCGACGCCGGCTTCATGGCTCGGGCCATAGACCTGGCCCTCGGGGCCATGGGAGAGACCTGGCCCAATCCGGCCGTGGGATGTGTCATCGTCAAGGATGGACGGGTGCTGTCCGAAGCGGCGACTGCTGCGGGCGGGCGACCTCATGCCGAGGAACAGGCCGTACCAGCCGCCGGTCCCGATGTGGTGGGTGCCACCGCCTATGTGACGCTGGAGCCCTGTGGGGCGCGGTCGTCAGGTCGACGGTCCTGCGCGCATTTCCTCGCCGAGGCCGGGGTCACCCGGGTCGTGGTGGCATGTCTGGATCCTTCGCCGTTCGCGGCGGGGCGCGGCACCGAACGGCTGGTCCAGGCAGGGCTGACCGTGGAGAGGGGGCTTCTGGGTGATCGCGCCCTGGTCCTCGCAGAAGGCTTCCTGCACCGGATGGAGACGGGTCGGCCAATGGTCCGGATCAGCGAGGATGGCACGGGGTTCGACGCCCGGTTCGCAGCGTCGCCGAGGGCCGATCTGGTCACAGAACTGCAGCGGCTGGGCGAGGCGGGCTATACGCGTCTGTGGACCGGGCCAGGCGAACTGGCCGAAGCCCTTCGTGAACAGGGCCTGCTGACGGCATGACCGATACCCCCAAGACCGGTTGGCTCAAGCGTCTGAGCGCCGGGCTCTCGCGATCCAGCCAGCAGATGAC
>QBLX01000110.1:0-2537 GCA_003241825.1 Alphaproteobacteria bacterium | reverse complement strand
GACCGAGACAGTGGTCTCGACCTTCGTCAAGGAACCCCTGGACGAGGCAGCCCTTGAGCGGCTGGAGGAACATCTACTGGAGAGCGACCTCGGCCCCGCAGCGACGGGCCGGATCGTCGAGCGGTTCCGGGCCTTGCGGTTCGGCAAGACGTCCGACGCGCGCGAGGTCAAGGAGGCTCTGGCGGATGCCGTCGCGGCAGAACTGCTGCCGAGGCAGGCTTCGTTCGACCCTCTGGGGTCGGGCGTCAAGCCGTTCGTCGTGCTTTTCGTCGGGGTCAATGGCTCGGGCAAGACGACGACCCTGGGCAAGATTGCCTCGGACCTTACGGGCCGCGGCGCAAAGGTCATGGTGGTGGCCGCTGACACCTTCCGCGCCGCCGCCCGCGAACAGCTGAAGGTCTGGGCCGAGCGCGCCGGGGCCGAGTTCGAGAGCCGTCGCGACGGGGCCGATCCCGCAGGTCTGGCCTTCGATGCCTTCACCAAAGCGCGGGCCGAGAATTTTGATGTCGTCCTTATCGATACCGCCGGGCGACTGCAGAACAAGTCCGCCCTGATGGACGAGCTTCTGAAGATCGTTCGCGTGCTGAAGAAGATCGATCCGGAGGCCCCGCATGAAACCCTGCTGGTTCTGGATGCCACGGTGGGTCGCAATGCCCTGGCGCAGGAACAGATTTTCGGTCGTACGGCCTATGTTTCCGGCCTGGTCATGACCAAGCTGGACGGTACGGCCCGCGGCGGGGTTCTGGTACCCGTGGCCCAGGCGTCCGATGCTCCAATCAAGCTGATCGGGGTCGGCGAAGGGGTCGATGACCTGCAACCTTTCGATGCCCGGGCCTTTGCCCGGTCGCTCGTCGGGCTCGAGGACTAGAACCGTGACCACCGAAACTGCCACCACTCGACACCCCGCATGGATCAGACAGGTAGTTGATTTCGGCGCACTGGCAGCCTTTGCTGCGGTGTTCCTGTTCTTCCGCCTGCGCGGCGTTCCCGGTGATCAGGCCCTCGTCCATGCGACCTGGGGTCTGGTCGGCGGCTCGGTGGTGGCCATAACCGTCGGGCTTCTGGTCGAGAAGCGTCTGGCCCTGATGCCGCTGCTGGTCGGGGGGTTTGCCCTGGTGTTCGGTGTGCTGACGCTGGTGTTCAACGACGACCTGTTCGTGAAACTCAAGGTGACGGTGCTGAACGCCAGCCTGGCGATCGCCCTGCTGGGCGGGGTCTGGCTGGGCAAGCAGCCTTTGAAGGCCCTGCTGGGCACTGTTATTCCAGTGAACGACCGGGCCTGGCGCATCCTGACAGTCCGCTATGGCATCTATTTCGCCTGCGTGGCCCTGACGAACGAGGTCGTCCGCAACGAAGCCCTGATGACCCTGGCGACCCAGCGGATCGGATCGTCGATGGATCCGGCCGACGTCTGGGTCAGTTTCCGCGGCGTGCTGTGGATTGCGTCCTCCGTGTTCGGCCTGTCTCAAGTGCCGCTGATCATGCGCAACATGATCTCGGACGAAAAACCCGACGTGCTCGCCCCGATCGAGCCCGAGGTCCTGCCCTAGCGGCCTTTCTGCGGGCTCCAGGTCTCGGTGAGGAGGTCAGCCCGATCCACTGTCGTCAAACCGTAAAGCCCTGCTGATAATGCTCCGTCCACGGCACGGGGCGAGTTTAATTATGGTCAAGTCAGGCAAACAGGCACGACGCGCGGGGTCCCTGGCGGATTCTCCCAGCCATCTGATGCACCGGGTGCTGCAACTTTCGCTCGACATCTATGCCGAGGAAGCGGGTCCCGACGGTCCGACCCAGAGGCAGTACGCCGTCATGGAGGCCGTCTCCCTCAAGGAGGGGCTGACCCAGACCGATCTGGTCCGCGCCACGGGCATCGACCGCTCGACCCTCGCAGACCTTGTCGCGCGGATGACGACCAAGGGCCTTTTGTCTCGCGAACGTTCGGTGGTCGATGCACGGGCCAAGGCCGTTCGTCTGTCGCAAGAGGGTCAGGCCTTGCTTGAGGCCGCGCGGCCCCGGGTCGCCGCGGCGGACAAGCGGATCATGGCCCTGGTGCCCAAGGCCAAGCGCGAGAATTTTCTCGACCTGCTGTGCGATCTGGCATCGGCTGCAGACGCTGCGCCGGATCTGGTCAAGGCCGACGCCAAGGCAGCCCGCAAGGCCCTTAAGGAAGCCAAGAAGGCCGAAAAGTCCGCGCGCAAGGCCACGGTCGAGAAGAAGCCGAAGAAGGCCAAGACCCCTGCCGACAAGGCGGCGTCCGCCAAGGCTCCGAAAGACAAGCCCGACGCGTCGAAAGCCTGAGCTAGAGCTTCAGGCCTTTTTGCATTGCGAGGTCGCACAGGCTGACCATCGGGCGCGGCCCCCAGTGGGCAATGACTTCCGATGCTGCCAGCGAACCCAGCTGACCGGCCTGCTCCAGCGTCAGTCCACGCGCCACGCCCAGCAGGAAACCGGCGGCATACTGGTCGCCTGCCCCCGTCGTATCGACGACCTTGTCTACGGGCACGGCGGCAACTGCGATCCGCTGAGCCCCCGAGACG
>QBLX01000010.1:36984-46027 GCA_003241825.1 Alphaproteobacteria bacterium | reverse complement strand
GCCCGGAGATTCTCGGGGACAAATCGTGCCAGCCGAAGGTCGAGCCAGATCGCGTCCCTTTCGCCGGGGGTCAGCCGGGTCACGGTGACGTCGGCCGCAGGGAAGTCCCGCTGGGGCGTGAAATTGGTTATCGGACCGGAGATGTAGCGGTACAGATCGGCCTGCAGCTGCTGTGGCGTCCGGCCCGTGGCCGTCTGCAGGGCAGCGGATGGCTCGGCACCCTGCCAGAGGGCCCGGAAATAGGCCGCCAGCATGGCCTGACGCTCGGGCGTGCTCATAAAATAGTGCGTCAGGGCCCAGGACTGGGCGTAAAATCTGTAACCCACGACGCGGCGGCTGCCGGGACGACCCTGTGTCAGGATCGCATCCATGGGGGCCCACTCGTTCAGACCCACCAAAAGCGAATTCATCCTGCCGGGACTGAAGAGACCGATCTTGACCCGATCGGACCGCAGTTCGATCGTCGCATAGTATTCGGCGAACCCTTCCACGAACCACTGGGGGTAGGGGCTGGTCAGGTTCTGGAACATGAAATGGTGGGCGTATTCATGGAACAGGACCGAGTCGCCCTCTCCGTCGTCTGTCGCCATGGCAAAGATCCGCTCGTCCTGTCGTGCGTAGAAACCTGCCACAGTCGAAGGGAGGGTCGGCCAGACCTCGCGCATGTCCGCCTTCGAGCGCGCCAGATAGATGGGCAGCTTGGGAGCGATCACGTCGGCGGACGTGGGATAGTAGGCGCGCAGGACCTGATCGAAGCGCTCGATCTTCTGCACATAGGATCGCATCTGGCGTTCACTGGTGTCGCCGTAGACGACGAAATGCTCGCTCTCGCCCTTGAGCCATTCGGCTCGCACAGGACTCGCGGCAAATGCCAGGACCACCAGGGTCGCCATGACGAAAGTGCGCAGGATGGACATGCGAATTGCCTCTGATCTTTGAGGCGAACCTAGCGCATATACTCGCGGAGGGTGCAAGCCTTAGCGGGCCGGTCAGGCCGCCATACGACCCCAGACCACCTTGTCCGCCTCGACAGCGCTCAGGCGGCCCTTGAGGGCGCGGGTCTTGAGCTGGCGCATGACGGGATCGGGCAGGGCACAGAAGCGAGGTTCCACCAGTTCGGGCGCACAATCTCTGGCCGGAGCGGCGAACAGGGCTGCATTGATCTCGGGCGAGCGGTCGGCAATCAGCCAGGCGAGCCGCTTGGCGCGGACCGGGTCGCTGCGATGCATCAGCGGTTCCTCGGCAAACAGTTCGCAGCCGAGCTCGACCACGTAGTCCAGTCCCAGTTTCTCGAAACGACGGGCGTCGCCAGGCGTGACCGGGCAGGCCTCGTCCAGATCGAAGACAACATCGTTCAGCAGAAATAGCATGGGGCGAACTCACTACGCCGACGTTTCTCGTCGACACCCTCACCCTAAGCCGCCGTCACTTGCGGTCCGGTTCACGAACGCGGTTAAGGATTTGCGACCGTGGACGGATGACATCACCTCGGTCCGGTGCCGGATTGCTAGCTGTTTCGCTCGCCCTGGACCGTCTCCGTCAGGAAGTGGCGTCCCTGCCGATCCTCGATCTCGACGACCCATAGATCGGAGTCGTAGCCGATCTGCCTCTGTATATAGGCGTCGAGCTCAGGTTCGAATTCGCTGCTGAAGGGCTGAATCCAGAGGCGTTCGCCCTCGGCACCAAAGGCTTCGCTGTAAAGGCGTGCCGTGCGGGTCGAGGTGTCATAGGCCTTGATAATGACGGTGCCTGCACGGGCATCGCCCTTGCGGACGACGACGGCGTTGGCCCCGCCGATTTCAGCCCGCCGGATCAGGGCCCCCACCCAAAGGTCGCTGGATAGAAGCAATTCGGTAACCCTGCTCGGAAACGAGACCACAACGCCGACTGGCCTAGGGTCACCGGATGAGGATAGGCCATTTCCATCGCCATGCCACCGTCGCACTCATCGTCGCGACGGCCTTATCCACGCCTCTGACGGCGTGGGCCAATGCGGCAGGGGCCTATTATGACCGCAGCTTCGTGCTGGCGGCCCACCGGAAGTGTTCCCTGTTCGCGCCCGGCGTGGTCTCGGCCCTGACGACGTCCGCATTGCAGGCGCGGGGCGCTGCCGTGCGTGCCGGGGTGGCCGAGGACGCGCTGACCGCAACCGCGGCTCGCGCGCGTGCCCGGGCATCGTCGACAGACTGCAATGATCCCCAATTGCGGCTCGTCCGGACCCGGGTGACCAGTGCTTTCGAGGGCTGGGCCACCCTGGCCAAGATGACATTCCCGGGCGGGCGCAGCGACTGGCTGGCCGATCGTTCGACCTTCTCCAGCCCGACATGGCGTCTGATGCAGGCGTCAGTCACGGGGGCCTCGCCCGTCAGTTTCGGCATGGCGGCATCGCCGGACGGTACCGAACAGGTTCAGGCCGTCGTGTCGTTCGTGGGGAAACCCCGGCCATATGCCGCGCGGATTGTCCTGAGGGACTCCGGTCGGCTTGCCCGCCCGCTACCCGCAGCGCTGCCGCCGGAGACATCGCGTCAGGCATTCTGGGCCCTGGCCAATGCGGACGCCCAGCCGACGCTGCTTCCCACCGACCGCAAGCAAGGCCAGGCGTGGGCCTTTCCGGACGCCTCGGCCGATGCCCTGGCGCGGCTGGATCCGCGCGAGCCGTTCGTGATCGAGTTCCTGTTTCGCGACGACAGTGTTGCCCGGGCGACGTTCCAGGCTGGCGATTTCGCCGCAGGGCGAGCGTTCGTTGCCATGGGCAGGCTCTAGGCCACCAGGTCTGTCAGGCAGCCCGGGTGATCGAGGGCGTTTGCGCCGCAGTACCGACAGGAACGGCAGGTTCACCCAGGCGGCCTATCAGGTCTGCGATCGGCATCGGCCGCGCGATGAAATAACCCTGCGCCATGTCACAGCCCATCGCCTGCAGCAGGGCGAGTGCCGTGGCGGTCTCGACGCCTTCTGCGGTGACCTTCAGCCCGAGACTGTGGGCCAGATCGATCGTTGACTTGACCAGCAGGCCGTCCCGCGAAGAGCTGTCGAGCGGCAGGACGAAGCTCTTGTCGATCTTGAGTTCGTCCGCCTTGATCTGCTTCAGATAGGCGAGCGACGACAGGCCGGAGCCGTAGTCATCGATCGATACGGCGATGCCGGCAGCGGCGAAGCGATCGATGATGGCCAGCGCGACCTCCGGATTGTCGATGACGGCCGTCTCGGTGAACTCGAAACACAGCCTGGCCTTCGCTTCGGCCACCTTGCGTATTGCCCTTCTGGCCGCCCTGAGTGTCCTGGTTGCAGGCCCGGTTCTCGCCCGGGACTCCCATGCGATGCCCGGCGAGGAGGCGGTCGATCCCTATGTCGTTTCGGACGATAATGCGGGTGCCGCACCGTTCGAGGGTCAGGCGATGTGGGCGGCCTTCAACGGGGGCGATGGTGTCGGGCGGATCGTCGACCAGATGCTGGATCTCAGTGCAGCGGACCCGCGAACCGCCGGCATCTTCGTCGCCACCGACATGGTTCGGCTGCGACGGACCCTGCGGGAGCAGTTCTGCTACATCCTGAATGGCGGCTGCGCCTATACGGGGCGCAGCATGGCGGATGCCCATGACGAGATCGGGCTTCAGCCGGCGGATTTCAGCACCCTTGTCGAACATCTGCAGACGGCCATGACGACCGAGGGCGTGCCGTTCCGGACCCAGAACCGTTTTCTGGCCAGGCTCGCCCCGATGCGGTCCGATACTGTGACGCGATAGTTATTCGCGCGCCCAACGATCCGAGACAAACCCGCTGCCTTCCTGAAATTTCCCGCATTGCAACATTTCGGTTGCGCGGGACGTTCGGCCCGGTCCACCTTGGGCAGCAAGCTGAGGGAGCAGGGCCACGTTCGACGAGATGTCAGGCGCGACCGGATCGGGAACGGTCCGAAAGAGCTACCGGACCCTGGCCCGGTGGCTGGAATCCGCGCCGTCCGATCTGTTGCAGTCCCGGTCGCGTCAGGCCGAACTCTTCTTTCGCCGGATGGGCGTGACCTTTGCCGTCTATGGCGATGTCGAGTCCAACGAACGGCTGATCCCGTTCGACGTCGTGCCGCGGATCATCGGCGCGGCGGAATGGAACGAGCTGGAGCGCGGGCTGAAGCAGCGCGTATCGGCGATCAACGCCTTCCTGAAAGACATCTACGGCGCGCAGGAATGCATCAAGGCGGGCATCGTCCCGGCCGACCTGATCTTCACCAATCCCCACTATCGGCCCGAGATGCAGGGGCGGCGTCCGCCCGGGGATATCTGGACCCATATCAGCGGCGTCGACCTTGTCCGGACCGGCGAGGACGGCTTCCTGGTGCTGGAAGACAACGTCCGCACGCCGTCGGGGGTCTCCTATATGCTGGAGAACCGCGAGATGATGATGCGGTTGTTCCCGGACCTGTTCGCCGAACATCGCATCCGCCCGGTCGAGACCTACACGGACATGTTGCTGGCCAGCCTGAGGGCGTCGGCCCCGGCCCATGCCGGCTCGGACCCGAAACTGGTGGTCCTGACACCGGGTCCATTCAACTCGGCCTACTACGAACACAGCTTCCTTGCCGACAAGCTGGGTGTCGAACTGGTCGAGGGCGGGGACCTGTTCGTCAATGACGACATCGTCTTCATGCGCACGACCGAGGGCCCGCAGCGGGTCGATGTCATCTATCGGCGGATCGACGACGAGTTCCTCGACCCCCTGACCTTCCGGCCGGACTCGGCTGTCGGTATTCCCGGCCTGATGTCGGCCTATATGGCGGGCAATGTGACCCTGTCGAACGCCGTCGGCACCGGCGTGGCGGACGACAAGGCCGTCTACACCTATATGCCCGACATCATCCGCTTCTTCAGCGGCGGCGATCCGATCCTGGGCAATGTGCCGACCTGGCGCTGCCGCGAGCCGGAGGCGCTGAAGGAAGTCCTGTCCAAGCTGGATCAGCTGGTCGTCAAGGAAGTTGGCGGGTCCGGCGGATACGGCATGCTGGTCGGCCCGGCCTCGACCAAGGCCGAGATCGAGGCCTTCCGGGCCAAGCTGATCGCGGACCCGGACGACTTCATCGCCCAGCCGACCCTGGCCCTTTCGACAGCCCCGACGATGGACGCCAGCGGCGGCCTGTCACCGCGCCACGTCGATCTGAGGCCGTTTGTCCTGTCCAGCCCGCGCGGCGTGCAGGTAGCGCCCGGCGGTCTGACACGGGTGGCGCTGAAGCCGGGATCGCTGGTGGTGAACTCCAGCCAGGGGGGCGGGACCAAGGACACCTGGGTGCTGGATGACTAGTTCGAGACCATCCGTGAACAGGCAGGGGCCGGCATGCTGAGCCGTACCGCAGAGAGCCTTTACTGGACTGGCCGCTACATGGAGCGGGCAGACTTCCTTGCCCGGATCCTCGAAGCGGCCGTGCGTCTGGCGGCCCTGCCGGCACGTGATGGTGCAGCCGCCACGGCCTGGGCCAGCGCGATTGCATCGGCCGGTGTTTCCGGCGCGTTTGCCGCTTCGGCCCGTACGCCCAACGAGAAGTCGGTGCGGGAATATCTTGCCTTTGCGCCGGACAACATGTCCTCGATCCGGGCCTGTATCACCTCGGCGCGAACCAATGCCCGGTCGGTGCGAACAGCCCTGACGATCGAGCTGTGGGAGGCGATCAACGGGGCCTACAACGGGCTGGCCGAACTGGGCGAGCCGACGAAACGCGATGATTTCGTCCGGTATCTGGAGTTCGTGAAGGGCGTGTCCCTGGCGTTCGAAGGGGCGTCGTCGAGGACCATGCTCAGGAACGACGCCTACTGGTTCCTGCGGCTGGGCGGAGCGATCGAGCGCGCGGACAACACGGCCCGCCTGCTGGACGTGAAATATCACCTGCTGCTGCCTGCCGGAGAGCGGGTCGGTGGCCAGCTCGACTATTTCCAGTGGACGACGCTGTTGCGGGAAGTGTCCGCGCTGACGGCCTATCGATGGGTCTATCGCGAGAGCGTCAGGCCATGGCTGGTGGCCGACCTGCTCGTGCTGAACCGCCAGATGCCCCGGTCGCTGGCCAGTTGCCAGGGCATGATCGTCAGCTATCTGGACAAGCTGGCCACCGACTACGGGCGCCGCGGTCCGGCCCAGCGCATCGCTTCCGCCCGGCTTACCCAGTTCAACGAGACCAATATCGAAGACATCTTCCAGTCGGGGCTCCACGAGTACATTCTGGCCTTCCTGAGCGAGAACAACCGCCTCGCCAGTGCCATCCACGATCAGTACCTGGTCTGACGCATGCGCATCCGGATCGATCACGAAACCCGATATGGCTATGCGCGCGCGGCGCGGTTCATCGTCCAGTCCCTGCGTCTGACGCCGCGGTCCACGGAGGGCCAGCAGGTGCGCGACTGGCGGATCGAAACCGATGTCGACACGCGGCTGCGTCGATCAGAGGATGCCTTCGGGAATATTGTCCACACACTGTACACAGAGCGGCCCACAGACGCCCTGATGGTCCGGGTCACCGGAGAGGTGGCCACTGTGAACACCGGGGGGGTCCTCAAGGGCACGCCCGAGCGCCTGTCTCCGCTGGTGTTCCTGCGCAGTACGCCCCTGACCGTGGCCGATGCCGACATGCGTGCCTTTGCCGCCGAGATCGGGGAGGGGCAGCCACTGGACCGTCTTCACCGGCTGATGGGGGCGATAAACAACAGCGTGGCCTTCATGGTCGGCTCCACGACAGTGGACCATACTGCTGCCGAGGCCTTCGCCCAGAAACAGGGTGTCTGCCAGGATCACGCCCAGATCTTCATCGCCTGCGCACGTCGCATGGGCATCCCTGCCCGGTATGTGTCGGGTCATCTGCATCGGTCGGATGGCGTCATTGATCAGGATGCCGCCCATGCCTGGGCCGAAGGCTGGGTCGAGGATCTGGGGTGGATCGGGTTCGATGCTGCGAACGGTATCTGCCCGACCGAACACTATGTCCGGGTCGCGACCGGGCTGGACGCCTTGGGGGCCTCACCGATCCGGGGAACGAGCTATGGCGGGGGCCGTGAGACGATGACCGTGGCCCTGCGTGTGCGCCAGATGCAACAGAACCAGCAACAACAGCAGCGTCAGGGCTGGTCGTGACTGGATCGTCGCGCGAATCTGCTAGCGTTCACTGTTCTCTGAGGGCGGAGCCCGGACTGAGCTGATGACCTATTGCGTCGGTATGCTGGTAAATGAAGGTCTGGCGATGATTGCCGACACGCGCACGAATGCGGGTGTGGACAATATCTCCTCCTACAAGAAACTGCATGTGACCCAGATCCCGGGTGATCGCATCATCGCCATCGCGACGGCCGGAAACCTGTCCGTGACCCAGATGGCGCTGTCGATGGTGGCCAAGGGTATCCAGATGCCCGGCCACGAGGGCCTCGAAACCCTTGAGACGGCACCGTCGATGTTCCGTGCGGCCCAGCTTGTCGGCCATGCGCTCAACCAGGTCCGGCACGATCTGACGGACTCGCTTGAGGCGGACTCGCTCAAGCTCAGCGCATCGATGCTGATCGGCGGCCAGGTGCGGGGCGGGGTCCTGAGACTCTATCTCGTCTATTCCCAGGGCAATTTCATCGAGTGCGGGCCGGATACGCCCTATCTCCAGATCGGCGAGCTGAAATACGGCAAACCCATCCTCGACCGCGCGCTTCGGCCGGATACGCCGATGTCCGAAGCGGTGAAGCTGGGGCTGATTTCCTTCGACTCGACCATTCGCTCGAACATCGCGGTCGGCCCGCCGTTCGACATGGTGGTGATCCCGCGCGACGGCCTGAGCGGCGAGCAACGCCGCATCGCTGCCGACGATCCCTATTTCCGGGAACTGGGCCAGCGCTGGTCACAGGCTCTGGCGGACGCCCACCGGGCCATGCCCAGCCCGCCTTGGCTGGAATCGTCGACACTGGCCCGAGGGCCGTTGTCGATCGTCGGATAGGCCGCGCCAGGTCGGGCTAACGGCCGGCGTGGAAGCGCCCTGTGGACCGGGCGGGTACCGACTGGGTCAGCTTGCAATTTGCAGGAACTCTTTCTGCCTGTTCGCAGGTTTTCCGCAGGTCGCCGAAACCGGGTCGGATGCCCGTGTCCAGCCACGTTTCCAGCCCTGCCAGAATGGCCAGATACCCGCTGTCGGCCAGCTTGCTGTGGTCCTGTTCGTCGCTGGCGATCTGAAGCAGCAGATGCTCGCGACCGGCGTCGCTGACGGTCTGCCGGTAGAGGTCCTCGGCCGTGAAGGACACCGTCGGATCATGCAGGGCATGCAGGCTGACCGTCGGTGCAACGATCAGGCCCGAAAGGTCTGCGTCATAGGCCAGCCGGGCAAGGCCGTCGGGGTCCGCCTGGAACCGCGCGACGCCCGCATTCAGGGCCGCGTCGTCCGTGGACCCGCTGTAGACGGTCAGGCTGTTGTCGAAGGGGTTGCGGCCGCCCAGGCGTTGCAGAACCAGATCCTGAAACAGGAAGGTGGCCCAGGACAGATGGCTGACCACCTCTGCCTCCGCGATGCCGATGACCTGTGTGATGTTCCGTAACCGGGTCGCCTGATCCGGGGTGCGCCGGCTCGCCGGACGGTCGACGCCGGTACAGGCCTCGACACGCTGGCGGAGCTGGGGGCGGGTGAGAGTGCTTTCGATCGGCAGCCCTTGCCACAGAGGATAGGCGGGCTCGTCCGGGCGCGGATGGTTCTGGCAATAGAACTGGTAGACCGCCCGGAGGTCGGCGCGAAATCCATAGGCCCGGGTTCCGCCGGACAGTACGCCATTGGTCAGCAGGACGCCGTCGTAGTTCGGCTGACCCTCAAGATCGAGAGCATGGAGTTCCGCCGCCTTGGCCGCGACATTAGCACCCCATGACTGGCCGTGAAGCAGGGTGCGTTCCGGGCGTCCGAAGCGGTCCCAGAACAGTTTGCGGCTGTTGTCGGTGTCCTCCGCAGCCATCCGCACGCCATATCCGCCCCGACGATAGGTGGAGCCAATCCAGGCGTAGCCCGCCTTCACCATGACCGCGAACCGGTCGAGGTCCTCGATCGAATCCGAGG
>QBLX01000010.1:26584-36974 GCA_003241825.1 Alphaproteobacteria bacterium | reverse complement strand
CCGGTGCGAGGCCCGCCGTGGGCATGGACGATCAGGCGACGATTCCAGTCTGCCGGGACCGCCAGGACGACGATGGCCCCGTTCTCGTCGACTGCCGACGAACAGCGTGTCGAAGGTCCGACGGACGCAGGACAGTCGATCGGGAGAAGGTCCGGGTTTGCAGACATGGCCCCGGACGGCACGGACATCGCAACCAGCGCCGCGATGGCGAGGCTTGTCGCTGTCTGTCCGGCCGTCCGTGCCAGTGGGTTCATCCCCTAGAACTCCTTGGAGATATTGACATACCAGTAGCGACCATAGGGCCGGTACAGGGACCCGAGATATCCAGAGGAAGACAGGGGGGGCAACGCGTTGGTGATGTTTCGCGCACCGACACGGATACGGGCATCGGAGGCCAGTCCAAACTTCTCTTCCCACTCATACTGGACATAGAGATTGCCCGTGATCTGGCTGTCGATTTCCCAGGGGGTTCCCGTGACGGACAGCAGGTCGGCATCGTTGACCGCGCTGATGTACTGGGTGAATGCCCCCACCTGCCAGGGGCCTTCGGACCAGGTCAGCGAGCCGGAAACGCGCCACTCCGGACGACCGTTCTGTGCCACCAGTTCGCTGGTCTCGGGCAGCGGCGTTGCGGCATTGATGATCCCGGCGTCCCGGGCCGCGTAGAGTGCATCAACCGCAGGCCCACCCTCGCGCCCGAAGGAGATCAGCCTGGCGGCGTTCAGGTTCACGCGGAAACTGCCGAGCGGTGTGTTGCGCAGACGCCAGTTCAGGCCGAGGTCCATGCCCTCCACATCCTGGGGCAGCAGGTTGACGAAGCGATCGCTGATCGAGGTGATGACACCGACCGGTGTGATCCCGGTTCCGGCGAACAGGGCGATGTCATCCGCATTGACAGCGGCTCGGGTGACCAGGGGATTGGAACGCCCCTGGACCCGGTCCAGATAGTCCTGGATCACGGCGTTCCGCCCACCGAACAGGCCGACGATCTTCTCCTGCTGGATGCGCCAGCGATCGACGGTGAAGGTGAAGTCACCCCATGACGCGGGCAGGAACTGCGGCTGGAAGACCACGCCGTAGTTCATGTTGGTGCTCTCTTCCGGCTCGAGATCGGGATTGCCCGAGACCAGAAGGGAGGCCGCCTGGGCGCGCGCGCAGGCTCCGAAGGTAGCGATGCGACGGGCCCGCAGATCGGCTTCGCAGCGGATGTAGTCGGGGTTGGTCGTCAGTCGGCCATAGGTCGCCGTATTGACCTGTTCGAGGTTCGGAGCCCGGAAGCCTTCCGAATAGGATCCCCTCAGGCGCAGTCCGTCGAAGATGTCCCAGGACGCTGCAATCTTGGGCTTGGCCACGTCGCCGAAGTCCGAATAGTTCTCGGCACGACCCGCCAGCTGGACGTTCAGCGCGCGCACCAGCGGGATGTTCATCTCCGGCGAAACCAGCGGCACGGCAAACTCGATATAGGCCGAGGTGACGGTACGCTCGCCCGAAGTGTCGGGGTTCTGGCTGACCGCGATAACGTTCGACAGTTGCACGGCACCGGTGACGGAGTCGCGGAAGGGGTTTGACCCGTCCAGGTTTGAATCGCGGTCGTCGCGCTGGGTTTCCTTGCGGGCTTCGACCCCGAAGGCCACACCGACGTCGCCACCGGGGAGCCGGAACAGATCCGGCCGCGAGACCTTGAAGTCATACTGCGTGAGTGTGGTGCGTGACTCGCGCTTCAGCCTGAAGGTGATGGCGTCCAGCGCTGTCTGCGAACTGGGCGTACAGTCGCCGAAGCTGGTCTGGGCGATACAGCCGCCGTTGAACGGGTTGTAGGCATCGGGCGTCGACAGGCCGAGCGACGCCTGCAGGGCGGTGGTGTTGACGGCGTCGGACTCGTCCAGCGCCTCGGCCTCGGAATACAGCAGCGCCGTTTCCCAGTCGAAGCCGCGCCACTCGCCGCGCAGGCCACCGAGGGCCCGGGCCTGATAGTTGGAGACATCTACCGTCTGGTAGCCCGCATCGACGAAGCGGTACTGGTTCAGGGTGATGTTCAGGCCCGTGACGGGCACATTGGTCAGGCCGGTGATCCGGTTGGGGTTGGGTCGACCATCGGCAAACGTCACAGGACCGAAGGGATTCCAGTAGTTCTGGGCCGGGATGGTCAGGGTGTTGAGATTGATGACCGGCGGCTGGATGCGCTGGGTGTCAGCCTGGTACCAGCCCAGCTCGCCAAAGGCGGTGATGTTGCTGGTCAGGTCGTAGTGGCCGCTGACGAAGAGATTGAGCCGCTGTGTGTCCGGCAGGATGGTCGTGCCGGGTGCGGTGTCAAATCGCAGATCGCGCTGCACGCCGTTGAAATTGAGGGCTGCCGAGCCGAGGCAGACGTCGCCGTTGGGAACCAGGCAACCCGCGAGGGCAGTCGGCTGGATATGAAAGGCTCCGGCGGCGGTGGTCAGGGACGTCGTCCCCCGCCGGATGGCCGTGGTCGCTCCCACGACGGCCAGGTTGGCCCAGGCACCGCGCGTATTGCGGAAGTCGGGTGTCAGGCTGCTCGCAAAGTCGTCTTCATTCTCGAACAGGGACCGCAGATTGTCGGTTCTTGTGAAGTCCTGATCGTCCGCTCGCAGTGCGGTGCGGTCGGTGTAGTCGATGAATGCCGAGATATTGCCGCGATCAAAATCCTTGCCTGCAAAGATGCCGAGGTCGAACTCGCGCATGCTTGTGCTCTCCGCCCCGCCGTACTGGCTGCGCATGCGAAGGCCGTCGAAATCAGTCTCCAGTACCGTGTTGACGACGCCGGCCACAGCGTCCGCGCCATAGATGGCGGCTGCGCCGTCGAGCAGCACTTCCAGCCGATCGAGGCCAGACACCGGAATGGCGTTGGAGTTGTAGCTGAGCACCGGCACCGTTCCGGTGTCGGATGTGCCCTGGCTGGTCGGGTGCTGCACGATGCGGCGGCCGTTCAGCAGCACCAGCGTATTGCCGACGCCCAGCGAGCGCAGGTTGACCGAGTTCACATCGCCCCGCGCCGCATTCGAGGTCTGTGCGTTGTTGGCCGGGCTGAACAGGACGTCGCCCATCTGGGGGATACTGCGCAGCAGGTCGTCCCCGTTGACCGCCCCGGTCGCGAGGATCTCTTCCTCGCCCAGTACGGTGACAGGCAGCGCCGCTGTGGTCGATGCCCCCCGGATCTGCGAACCCACGACGATGATCTCGTCGACGGTTGTCTCCTCTCCGGAGGTCGGATCCTGAGGCACGGACTGGGCCAGAGCGAGACCCGAGCTTGCCAGAACGGCCACCAGTGCCGTTCCGCCCAGCAGTGACAGGCGTTTGATCGTATTCATTTTCGTTTCCCTCCCTTTGTTGTTCGATCGCTCCAAGTCGACCGTTGCAGTGTCTTCGTTATCCGCCCCGTCGCTGCCTTCGGGCCGGAGCCGGGGCCTGTTTCAGCGCATCGCGAACGAACTCGCCCTGCCCACGCTGATCGTCAGGTCCCGTCATTCCCGCATGGACTGACGTTGCCGACGATCAGTCCAAGCCAGAACTCCGGATTCGGCATTTTATCTTGATCCATTCTCATTGCATTGAGCGCAGTCTGTATCGGCGAAGCTGTGTTCACTGCGCTTTGAAGCAAATCGAATTCATCCGTCTCTTATTTTAGAACTTCAGTCGTGCTGTAAGGTAGTAATACGCTCCGTTGAAGCCGAACTGTCCGGCGTTACGGGTAAACGGTGTCTGGCCATTTGAGTAAGAGGCCGCCTCACCGACATTTCCATCAGCGATATTGTTCCACTTGTCAGGGTAGGTATCGAAGACGTTGTTTGCGCCAGCGGTGACGATGACACCGTTCACGAACTCATAGGTGACGCTCGTATCGAAGATCTGCTTTGCCTCGAACGTCTGGACACAGCGATTGACCGCGTTGCAGGTGACATTCGCGTCACCAGCATTCAGGCCCGTACTGTTGGCCTGGACCGAACCGAAATGGGTCGCGTTCGCCGTAAAGGTCCATGGGCCGCGGCTATAGTTGGCTGACAGAAGGATCTTGACCCGCGGCTGGGCGACCTCGATCAGTTCGATCGCCGTCTCACCGACCAGGAGCCTGGCCTGGTTGGCTGCAGAGGCTCCGATCAGCAGTGGTGCTGGCGTCGGCCTTTGTGCCACGACCTCTGTCGATGCATTGGTCCCGGCAAGCGTCAGACTGAAGTCATCGGCTCCGAAGGACGTGCGATAGGTGAAGACGGCGTCGATCCCCCGGGTGCGGGTATCGATCTGGTTCGTAAAGAAGCGGATTTCTCTCACGCCAGGAAACAGCGCGGATACCGCCGGATAGCTCGCCGTCAGCAGTCCGTCCGTAATCGCAATCCGATTGTCGATCGCGATTTCGAATGCATCCACCGTGAAGGACAGGCTTCCGCCCAGAAACTCCGGATAGGATCCTGTAAGGCCGAGGCTGTAGCTGTCCGAAAACTCCGCCTCAGGCTGAGGGACGCCAAGGGTAGCCAGTCTCGGATTGTCACTCGATACCTGCTGGGTCTGCAAAATCAGGTTGTTCTGGACGGTCGAAGTCGTGACCCGATTGCCGACCTGGGCGAGAGACGGCGCCCGGAAGCCACGATTGTAGGAGCCCCGCATCGAGAGCTCTTCAGTGAACTTGTAACGTCCCGCCAGTTTGCCCGACAGTGCGCCACCAAAGTCGCTGTAGTCTTCGTATCGGACAGCGGCCGCGATCAGCAGTGCGTCGGAGATGTCGGCTTCGATGTCGATAAAGGCGGCCAGGTTGGTCCGGTCGATATCGATCTCGTCAGCGGGCGCATAGCCGGGACGTCCATTCGATCCGCTGGCCTTGCCTGTCCCCGCCAGTGGCCCGATGAGATAGGACTCCGGAGACCCCCGCCCGACCTCAAACCGGTCCTGACGCCATTGGGTGCCGAGGGCGACGTTGAGGTTCTGCAGGAAGCCGACCTGACCGTAATCTTTCGAGGCCGTAAGGTCGGCGATCTGCTGCTCGAAGGTCGTGCGGCCGACGTAGAACTCGGTCGGACTGGCTGCGCCCATCGAGGCGTTGACCGTATTGTTTGCCCACTGGTCGAGGTGGTTGTGACCAAAACTGTATGACAGATCCAGATCCCAGCCCGCGACCTCGCTCTTCAGTCCCGTCACCAGTGAATAGTCGATGGCCTGGCCCGGCAGGACAGGGATGTAGCCGTCCGGGAAGATCGAAAGGACCGAGTTGGTGAAGGTCGCCGGAGCGCGGAAAAAACCTGCCGCGATCACGTCCTTGAGAGAGTATCCCCCGAAGGCATACAGGGTCGCGCCATTGGCGAGAGGAAGCTCGGCGTTGATGAAGGCCTGGCTGGTCTCGTTCTCGTTTGATCCATAGGCCCCGACCACGAAGGGCGTCTGCGGATAGACGTTTCTGTCAATGCGCGGATTGGCTGTGGTGTACGGGAAATTCGTCGTCGGTCCGGTCGTGCCGTAGTTCACAGGCGTGGCCGGATACAGGACCCCGTTGTAGGGGTCCGACCGGTTCGTCCGGTCTGTCGCGAAATACTCCAGTGTGTAGTTCAGGAAGCCGCCCTCACCTCCGAGCGGCAGGCCCTGATTGAGCGAGATCTTGCGGGTGAAGCCATCGCCTTCCGAGTTGATGCCTGTCGTTCCAATGATCGTGCCGCCGCTGCTGCCCCGCTTGAGCTGCACATTGACGATGCCGGCAATGGCGTCTGAACCATACTGGGCTGCGGCCCCGTCACGCAGGACCTCGATCCGCTCCACTGCGCCTGATGGAATGCTGTTCAGGTCGGATACAACCGTGCCAAGGCCAGGCGAGATGTTGAGGTTCAAGGCAGAGAACTGGTGACGGCGATGACCATTGATCAGCATCAGAACCTGATCGGGCGACATGCCCCTCAGCGATGCCGGGTCGGCGAAATTGGTCGCGCCATTGATGCCGTATTTGGTGGAGTTGAACGAGGGCGAGGTGAACTGCAGCTGTTGACCGAGATCGGTCTGACCTGTGTTCAGCAGCTCCTCCGAACTGACGACATCGACAGGCACCGGCCGTTCGACATCTGTCCGGGGCTTCCCGCGCGATCCGATGACCACAATCTCGTCAATCTGAGTGGTCTGCCCGGGCTCATTTTCCTCAGCACTGGCCACGTTCGGCTGGCCAGTCGTCTGGGCCTGGGCCGTGGTCATTGAAATCGCCAGACACGCGGCGCCACCCAACAGAGCAATACGATAGTTCATCTGTTTCTCCTCCCGTTGATGGTCCGGTGGCGTTCGTTTCGACGCCTTCCCGGTGGTTCAGTCGTCCGCCAGAGTCTGTTTGTCCCCCGGTCCTGCAGCGGGATCCGGTGCCGCGGCCAGAGGCTGCGGCTCACCATTGAGCGCGGCCCTCAGCACATCGCGGTCCAGTTCGCCCTCCCAGCGGGCCACGACGAGCGTGGCCACGGCATTGCCGATGAAGTTGGTCAGGGCCCGGCATTCGCTCATGAAGCGATCGATGCCGAGGATGAGCGCCATGCCCGCGATCGGCACCGTCGGCACGACCGCCAGGGTTGCCGCCAGAGTGATGAATCCTGCGCCGGTAATGCCGGCGGCGCCCTTCGAGCTCAGCATGGCGACGAGCAGCAGCAGGACCTGATCCTGAAGGCTGAGCTCGATGTTCATGGCCTGGGCAATGAACAGGGCCGCCATCGTCATGTAGATGTTGGTGCCGTCCAGATTGAACGAATACCCGGTCGGCACGACCATGCCGACGACCGATTTCGGGGCCCCTGCGGCCTCGAGCTTCTGCATCAGACTCGGCAGGGCTGCCTCGGACGAGGAGGTCCCGAGGACCAGCAGCAACTCCTCCTTCAGATAGGACATGAGCCGGAAGATCGAGAAGCCGTTTGCGAAGCAGACCAGGCCCAGGACGCCGATCACGAAAATCAGGGATGTCAGGTAAAAAGTGGCGATAAGGGCCGCGAGGCTGGCGATCGCGCCCAGGCCATAGGCTCCAATGGTGAAGGCGAATGCGCCGAACGCCCCGATGGGGGCTGCCTTCATCAGGATGGCGACCAGTTTGAAGACGATCTGGCTGAGCGATTCCAGCGCGCGCCGGATGGGCGCGGCAGGCTCTCCGATGATGGCCATCGCGATCCCGAACAGGACCGAGACGAACAGCACCTGCAGGATGTTTCCTGTGACGAAGGCGCTGACCAGGGTGTCGGGAATGATGCCGGTCAGGAAGCCGACGATCGTCGTTTCATGTGCCGCGCTCGCGTACTGGGACACCGCTCCGGGGTCGAGCGTTGCCGGATCGATGTTGAGTCCGCGGCCCGGCTTGACAACGTTTCCGACGACGAGGCCGATGATCAGCGCAAGGGTCGAGAAAACAAAGAAATAGCCAAAGGCCTTGGCCGCGACGCGTCCGACCTGACCCAGGTCGCGCATGCCCGACAGGCCGGTGACGATGGTCAGGAAGATCACCGGGGCGATGATCATCTTGACCAGTTTGATGAAGGCGTCGCCGAGCGGTTTCAGGCTCTGGCCGAACTCCGGAAAGAAGTGGCCGATCATGCCGCCTGAAACGATCGCCATGATGACGATGAAATACAGGCTGCGGTAAAACGGCTGCTTTACCGCAGGCATGCCTGCGGACTGAACTGACGGACCCAAGTGACCTCCCGTGGGGCAAGCCAGCCCCGGCCGATACTGTCGCCGACTGAAGCGGCGTTGAATGCAGTATCGAAGGGTCGTCGAGTGTCCTGCAAGCCGCCAGGCGCGATAAGGTAAACGTCTGTAATATTGTATTTTTGGACAAACAGATCCGGCGGAGCGCGCACTTTTGTGCGGTGATCCGCACAACAATGTTCGACTTATGTGTGATTTACCGCATACTCGGGACATGTCGCCTCCGGATTCGAAATCGACAGCCCTCTGGCGCTGGTTTGCTGCTGTCTGGATCGCGGTGACCGCCCTGGCTGTGCTGGCGAGCGGAGAGTGGGCACGCAGGGACACCCGCGATGCTGCCGTCAGTCAGGCGTCCATAGCGGCGACGTTGCACACATCCCTGCTGCGAAGCGAGCTCGAACGGCATCGATCCTTGCCTACCGTCCTTTCCCGGGACGCCGACCTCATCGCAGTCCTTGAACGTCCCTCCGAGGGGGCGACAGACCGGCTCAACATCAAACTCGAAGGGCTGGCGACAGAAACGAGCGCGGCGGCGATCTATCTCCTGGACGACCGCGGTATCGCTGTAGCCGCCAGCAACTGGCGCGAGCAGACGAGCTTCGTCGGGTCCGACTATCGCTTCCGCCCGTATTTCAACGAGGCGCTGCGGGACGGAGAGGCCAGTTTCTTTGCCCTTGGCACGGTCAGCGGACGGCCGGGGCTTTATCTGGCACAACGGTTGCGCGGCGCGCAGGGCCAGTCGCTCGGGGTCATTGTGGCCAAGGTCGAGTTCGATGACCTGGAGAGCGAGTGGCGGGGGTCCGGAAAACCCACCTATGTCACCGACCATAACGGCGTCGTCCTGCTGACAACCGTGCCCCAATGGCGTTTCCGGGCAGCGACCCCGCTGGACAGTTCACAGCGCCGCCGCCTGTCCCAGACCCAGACGTCGGGCGGGGCCACGCTTGCGGATCTTCCTTTCACGGCTGGCGCGTCCGGGCTTGTGCGGATCGAAAGCGACCTCGATCCAGATCTCTATGCAAAGGCATCGGAGGCGCTCTCCGACATCGGCTGGACCGTCACCCTGCTGTCGCCAGTAGGGGCGCAGACGACCAGAGCCATGTTCACGGCCCGGACCCTGGCCTTCCTGAGCGTCGCCCTGCTTGCGGGCCTGTCCGGGATTCTCTTGCGCCGACGCCAGCGGGTGCAACTGCGCGAGGTCGAGGCGAAGCGGGCGCGGATTGAGCTGGAGCAGCAGATTTTCAGCCGCACGACGGAACTGCGCGACGCCAACAGCTTGCTGAACCGTGAGATCAACGAACGTCAACGGCTCGAGAAAAGCCGGCAGCAGCTTCAGGACGAACTCATTCAGGCCAACAAGCTGGCGACTCTTGGCCAGATCGCGGCTGGCGTGGCGCACGAGGTCAACCAGCCCCTGGCTGCCATTCGCATGCATGCCGACAGTGCGGGCCTTTATCTGGAGCGGTCCGACAATGAGGCCCTCGGCCGGTCCCTGACCACCATCAGCGACCTGACCGTGCGGATCGGCACCATCACGGACGAGCTGCGCGCCTTTTCGCGCAAGACTCGCTCGGAGGCGGTGGCTGTCGAGGTCACAAAGGCGCTCGATGGAGCCCTGCTGCTTGCCGGGCCTCGATTGAGGGAGCGTCAGATTCTGCTGGTGCGCACGCCGCTCTCGCCGGAAATTGCCGTTCGGGCTGAACGCTACCGGCTCGAGCAGGTGCTTCTTAACCTGATCCAGAATGCCGTCGAGGCGCTGAAGGGGGTGGCCGATCCGCAGGTTACCGTCGCGGTGGAAGTCGCGGACGACCGGGTGATCGTCCGGGTGTCCGACAACGGTCCCGGAGTGTCTGCGGAAATCCAGGACCGGCTGTTCACGCCCTTCACGACGGACAAGCCGGATGGCATGGGGCTGGGTCTGGTCATCAGCCGTGACATCGTCGTCGGCTTTGGTGGAGATCTGCTGCTCGAAGCCACGACGTCCGGGGCGACCTTCAGTATCGTCCTGCCGAGGGCGGCATGAGCTTCGTTTCCCTGACCCGGGTTGCTCTCATTGAGGATGACGAGGCGTTCAGGCACGCGCTCTCTGAAAGACTCGAGCTGTCAGGCTTTGCCGTCACGCCCTTTTCCCGGGGAGAAGCCGCGCTCAAGGCGATCGCCGAGGATTTCGAGGGCGTTGTCGTGACCGACCTGCGGATGCCGGGCATGGACGGGCGACAACTGGTCGAGCGTCTTGCGGCGCTCGATCCTGGCCTGCCAGTCATCATGATGACCGGCCACGGAGATGTCGCCGAAGCGGTCGATGCGATGAAGAGCGGGGCGTACGACTTCCTGGCCAAACCCTTTGCCCCGGAGCGGTTGATCGAGACCCTGAAGCGCGCGCTCGAGAAACGCGCGCTCGTGCTCGACAATCGCCGGCTCGCGTCGCTGGCGACAAACGAGACGTGGGCCATTCCGCTGAGCGGGAGCAGCGGAGCGATAGAGGGTGTCCGGGCAGCCATCCGCCAGCTGGCCGATGCCCCGGTCGATGTCCTGATCGAGGGCGAGACCGGTGCCGGCAAGGAGGCCGTTGCCCGCGCCATCCACAACGCCGGTCGTCGACGCCTGCATCCGTTCGTTGCCGTCGCCAGTGCCGCCTTGCCGGAGACCGGCAGCGAGGGGCTGCTGGCCGGCCATGAGTTCGGGGCCTTTCCGGGGGCATCGCGAAAGCGGGTGGGGCAGATCG
>QBLX01000010.1:11866-26574 GCA_003241825.1 Alphaproteobacteria bacterium | reverse complement strand
TTGTTTCTCGACGAGATCGACCTCGCCCCTCGCGCCTCACAGCTTCTGTTGCTGCGCGTGATCGAGGAACGCGAGGTGCTGCCGCTGGGGGCCTCGGAGCCGCGGGGGCTGGACCTGCGGGTCATCGCTGCCACCAAGTCGGACCCGGCCGAGGCCGTAAGCCGGGGCGAACTTCGCGAGGACCTCTACTACCGGCTCAATGTCGTGCGGCTGCGCATCCCGCCGCTGAGGGAGCGGCGGGAAGACATTCCGATGCTGTTCGCGCGCTTTCTCGGTCGTGCGGCAGCCCAGTTGAACCGGCCATCCCCGCCCATCGACCACGGCATTCGGCGCCGGCTGCTGGAGTACGACTGGCCTGGCAATCTGCGGGAGTTGTCCAATTTCGCCAGCCGGGTCGCGGTCGGACTGGACGCGAGCGATGCCCCTGCGGTGTCCGGGGCCGGACTGGTTCAGCAGGTTCAGGCCTATGAGGCCGAGCTGATCCGGGAGGCGCTGATCGCCTGCCGGGGCGACATTCGCAGTGTGCTGGAGCGGCTGCAGATCCCGCGCAAGACGCTCTACGACAAGATGGCTCGTCATCAGTTGCTCCCTTCGCGCTATCGCCTCCCCGGTGAAGCCAGGATCTGATCGGCGAGCGTCGTCGCGTTTCCACCGCGTCTCGTATAAGGAGCGGTCTTTCCGCATGATCGGGACCGCTGCAGCAGTCCCTGACGCGCCTGACGACGAGTGACGATGCACGCCATCCCGGCACACAGGTTTTCCGTCGCCCCGATGATGGACTGGACGGACCGGCACTGCCGGGCCTTTCACCGTGCCCTGACGACGCGAGCGCTTCTCTATACGGAGATGGTGACGGCACCGGCGGTGATCCATGGCGACCAGGCGCGGCTGCTGGGGTTCGATGCCGTCGAACATCCTGTGGCGCTGCAACTGGGCGGGTCTGATCCTGTGCAGTTGGCACAGGCGGCCCGGATCGGCGCGGCGCTGGGTTATGACGAGATCAATCTGAATGTCGGTTGCCCGTCCGACCGGGTGCAGTCAGGCCGGTTCGGAGCCTGTCTGATGCGCGAACCGGCACTGGTCGCCGACTGTATGGCGGCGATCCGGGAAGCCGTGGACGTGCCCGCCACCGTCAAATGCCGGATCGGCGTGGACGATCAGGACCCCGAAGTCAGCCTGTTCGCCACGGTCGATGCCTCGGCGGCGGTGGGTGTGACGACCTTCATCGTCCATGCGCGAAAGGCCTGGCTGCAGGGCCTGTCGCCCAAGGAGAACCGTGACGTTCCCCCGCTCGACTACGGACTGGTTCGGCGGCTGAAGCACGAGCGCCCCCATCTGACGATCGTCATCAACGGCGGCATCACCTCGCTCGACGCGGTCGAGGCCCATCTGGAAACGACTGATGCAGGGGACGGGCTGGATGGCGTGATGCTGGGCCGTGCGGCCTATCATGAGCCCGCCCTGCTGGGTCAGGTCGACCGCCGGCTGTTCGGGGCCGGGTCTGATGTCGAGGCTTTCGCAGCCATTGATCGTTATCGGCCCTATCTCGCTGGACGGCTTGCCGAGGGTGTCGGCCTGCATTCCATGACCCGCCACATGCTGGGGCTGATGCATGGAAGGGCCGGCGCGCGGGCCTTCCGCCGCATCCTGACCGTCGAGGCGATCGCTCCCGGCGCCGGGCTCGAGGTCGTCGATCGTGCCGTGGAGGCCGTGCGCGAGGCCGAGGCCCGCCGCGAGCGCCCGGATCAGGCCGCCTGAGTGCCTGACCTGCCCATTGGCGAGATCCTGGCCCTGCTGGCCGCCGTGGTGGCGGCGGGTCTGGTGGGCGGGCTGATCGCGGGTCTGTTCGGCGTCGGCGGCGGGACCGTGATCGTGCCCGCCCTCTTCTATGCCTTCGAGGTTCTGGGACTGGGCGGCGAGGCCAATCTTCATGTTGCCATCGGCACCTCCCTGATGACCATCGTGGCGACCTCCTGGCGTTCGCTGGGGGCTCATCGCAGCCATGGGGCTGTGGACGAGGTCGTGCTGAAGACCTGGACGCCCTGGGTCGCCTTCGGGGCCCTGGTAGGGGCAGGGGTAGCCGGTTTCACCTCGATGGGAGGACTGGCGATCGTCTACGGCTTCTGCCTGCTGGTGATTGCCGCCCAGATGGGCCTGATGCCGGAGCGGTTCACCCTGGCAAGAGACGTACCGACGGGCTGGACCCGGCGGGGCGTCGGCACGGGGATCGGCCTGCTGTCAGCCATGATGGGGATCGGGGGCGGCAGTTTTGGCGGAATGATGCTGACGCTGTGCGGACGGCCGATCCATCAGGCTGTGGCCACGGCCTCGGGCTTCGGCGTTGCGATCGGGGCGGCGGCGATGCTGGGCTTTGTGGTCTTCGGCTGGGATGCCGTCGGACGTCCCCCCCTGTCGCTGGGTTACGTCAATGTCCCCGCCGCGATCGTCATGGGACTGCTGACGACCCTGGTCGCGCCGTTCGGGGCCCGACTGGCGCACCGGCTGGACAAGCGCGTGCTGCGAAAGGCTTTCGCCGTCTATCTGCTGGCAACGGCCCTGTTGGTGGTCCTGAAGGCCGTCTAGGGCCGCAGTGTCAGGCCTGAGGGCGTGGCCTCGAAGCGGGACAGCCGGCCCAGATAGCTCATTCCGAGCAGGGAATGGGTCAACCCCGCCTCGACCACGAGGGCCTCGACATTCTCGACCGAGGCTCCGGCAACAGCGACCCTGTCGAGGGTGACGGGCGCAGCCTTCGCAATGCCGGACGCCGTCTGGACTTCACGCGAGAAATCTTCGGGCTTCAGTCGCAGGCCCAGTCTTGCAGCGTCCTCGCGCGTCAGGGCAACGACGCTGGCACCGGTATCGACCAGCACTTTCACGGCACGGCCATCGACATCGGCCTGGGCCCAGTAATGGCCGTCGGCGCTGCGGACGATCTGTGTCGCCGTGCCCCTGGCCGGCGCGTCGCGATCTGCAGCGACCGCGGCCAGCATCGGCCGGGCCTCGGCCGGATTTCCATCCGACAGATTGCCAAGCGCGAAGGCGGCGACAAATGACGAGGTCAACGCGGCCAGCATGACGATCGTGGACTGAAGATCAAAACGCATCGGACCTCACGCGACAGAACCGCTTCTGCGGCCATTGCAATCTCTCACGGGGGTATTGGGATCACGTGAAGCGGCATGGCTGACGAAGCCTTAACGCGATCCCGCTCTGGCCCTGACCTTGGCCTAGCCCTCGGCCTTCTGCCGGCGAAGGGGCAGGTCGTCCATGACCGCGGCTCGCTGTTCGTCTGTCATCGCGCTCCAGCCACCGATCTCGGAAAGGGTGCGGAAACAGCCGAGGCAAAGGCTCGATGCACCGTCCACAACGCAGACCTGAACACAGGGCGTCGGGATGGATTTCGGAACGGGGCGGTGTGGCGGGGGGGGCACAAAGATGACAGTCTCACAAAATATGATCCGATACCGGACTAAAAAACTTGAACCAGACGCGTTCCTGAGCGATATGGAGTGTGACGCGAAACGACTAAGAGGGTGAAAATCCCTGCAAGCACGCCGCGTCTCTTTTCATCGTTCACGAAAGGAGACGCCAGATGAACGAACGGCAGCGCAATCTGCAACACGCCATGATGTCCTTTGCCCTCTGGGGCGGGATGCTGGTGAACACCCGGGCCACGAATTCGGCGAATGACCGCGTAGTCAGCCACCCCTCGAATTTCGTGCCTGTCCAGGTTGGAAAACCCCGCGGATAACCCGCTCCACCATAATCGACTTGCGCATTTCCACCCCGGTCTCGAAAGAGGCCGGGGTTTTTTGCGAACGGAGACAGCCATGGCCGGATTGATTGAACAGACTCGTCAGGACGGCGTGCTGGTCCTGACCCTGAACCGCGCCGATCGGCTGAACGCCTTGCCCGATCTGGGAGATGGCGATGAGGTTGCCGCCATCTGTGACGCTGTGAATGCCGATATGACGGTCCGATGCGTCGTTCTGACAGGGGCCGGGCGGGCCTTCTCCGCGGGCGGCGACCTGAATGCCATGAAGGCCCGGTCCGATCTTTTCGAGGGTTCGGGCGCAGCCATTCGCGAGCGCTACCGTCGGGTGGTGCATCGTATCGTCCGGGCCCTCTACGGGCTCGAGGTGCCTCTGATCACCGCGGTCAACGGGCCCGCCATGGGTCTGGGCTGTGACATCGCCGGTCTGGGCGACATCCGTATCGCATCGGATCGCGCCAGTTTTGGCGTGCCGTTCCTGAAGCTGGGCATCATCCCCGGCGACGGCGGATCGTGGCTGTTGCCGCGGAACGTGGGCTACGTCCGGGCTGCAGAGATGCTGTTCACGGCGCGCACGATCGATGCCGTGACGGCGGATGCATGGGGGCTGGTCAATCGCGTGGTGGCGCACGAGACCCTGATGGAGGAAGCCATGATCACCGCACATCAGGTTGCCGCCCAGCCACCCCAGGCCCTGCGTATGGCCAAGTCGCTGTTACGACAGGGCCGCGACATGAATTTCGATCAGATGCTGGAAATGTCGGCCGCGATGCAGGCGCTCGCCCATCTGACCGAAGACCATATCGAAGGCGTCACGGCGGTGCTGGAAAAGCGCCCCGGGAACTTTGCGGGGCGGTAAAAACGGCTAGCGAGTCGCCATGGCTTCCAGCACGGCCCGGGCTGCGCGCTCCGTCTCGTTGAGCGGAACATAGTCCCACGGCGTCAGGTCGCCGTTGAACGGCCGGGTGGCTCCATGCGCCTCGAGATCGGCGTGAAGCCGGGCAAATTTTTCGGCTGGCCTGCGAGGGACCATCGGCAGGATGTGAACGGGCTTGCCTGTCGAGGCCGCCTCCGTCGCCATGTTTGCACTGTCCTCGGTCACGAGGATGTGGTCGGCGGCATTCAGGAAGGCAAAGAGCGGGTTCTCACCCGTCTCGTCCCAGATCAGGCCGGGCAGCGAAGACAGTCGGTCGGCCATGATCCGGCGAGCGTCTGGCGGGGTGCGACGCGAGAAGGTCAGCATCAACGATCCGCCAGCCGCCGAGATCGCGTCGGCAATGTCCTCGGCCAGTCTGCGAGCATGATCCGGGGTCAGATCAAAGGCCGACGACCGCCCACCGACCAGTACAGCCACGCGCGGACGGGGCAGGGGGTCAAGCCGGCCGGCGAAGGCGGGTGCAGCTTCGGCAATCCGGTTCGCCGTAATGCGATGGGGCGAGCCGACAATCTCGAAGACGGCGTCTCCGGACAACCCATCATGGGCGGGTGCCACGATCATGTCGAAACGGGAGGGCGGCAGCCTCGGGTCCTGTGTCTGGACGACAAAGGTCCTGCCGCCCGAACGGCGGCGGGCCGCCAACGACAGGGGAAGGCTCGCCCGGCCTGTGGCGATCCAGAGATCGGGCCAGGCAGCACCCTCGATCGGGAAGGGTCTGTCCGACACGCTGTCGAGCATGCCTTCGACCTTCAGCGGGCTGGGCAGCCAGTCAAACAGTGGCTTCCAGCGGATCCGTTTGACGGTGATTTCGGCCGGAGTCAGGCGCTGGATGGCTTCCGCCAGACCCAGCGCCTGATTCTCGATTCCGGCACGGCCGTCAGAGACGACCTGGATGGAAAGGGTTGACCCTACTTCCACTCGACCTTGAGGATTTCATAGGCCTTCACACCACCGGGCGTGTTGACCTCGACCACATCACCGACCTCCTTGGAGATCATGGCGCGGGCGATCGGCGACGAGATGCTGATCTTGCCCTGCTTCACGTCGGCCTCGTGCTCGCCCACGATCTGATAGCAACCCTCGTCTTCGGTATCCTCGTCAACGACCGTGACGGTTGCCCCGAACTTCACCTGCGAGCCCGAAAGCTTGGACACGTCGATGACCTGTGCGCGGCTGATCTTGTCCTCGATCTCCGCGATCTGGCCTTCGATCCACCCCTGGCGTTCCTTGGCGGCGTGATATTCGGCGTTCTCGGACAGATCGCCGTGTTCTCGAGCCTCCGAGATGGCCGCGATGACGCTCGGCCGCTCGACCGACTTCAATTGCTTCAGTTGATCGTCGAGGGAGCGATAGCCCTCGCCGGTCATGGGGACTTTTTCCATAGGTGTCGTGAGTTTCTGTTGATCGCCCGAAAGCAGGAAAAGACAGGAAAGCGGCACTGGCGACTGTCGCAGGGCGCGCGCGACCGGCCAAAGAAAATAGGGCAGACAGGCGAGAAACTCAAGAGAGCTTGAAATTCTCGCCCTAGTGGGTGGATCCGGACGGTGTCACGTCACGATGACGACGACGCGACAGCCACCGGGTCGCAATCATATAGGTCAGCAAGGCCACCGCCGCTGCCCCGACAAGGCCGAACATGAGCGAAAGCAGGAACGCCCCCGCCGCGATGAAGGCAAGGGTGAAAGCGATGGCGGCAATGAGGGCGGCGACGATCTGGATGGTCTGGATACGCATGATTCTTTCAACGCCACGTGCCGCTCCCGGTTGCGGAACGCCGGAATGCGACACTCAGGCGTAGGCGTAGGGCCCCCCGCGTTCCAGTGCGCGCTGATAGGCCGGGCGGGCGTGGATGGTTTGCAGGAAGCGGGTGATGTTCGGCTTGCCGACAAACGGAACGCGGCTGCCTGCGGCCTCGAGCGGAAAGCTCATCATGATATCGGCCGCGGTGAAGCTGTTGCCTGCAAACCAGCCGGATCCAGCCAGCTCCTTCTCCCAGTAGGCAACGTGGATCGCGATCTGCGGGTCGATGAACCCGGACTGGGCCTTGTTCGAGATGGCGTTCACGATCGGCTTGATCAATCCGGGTGACCGCTTCGGCAACTGGCCGAAGACCAGTTTCAGCAGTAGCGGCGTCATGGCCGAGCCCTCGGCATAGTGCAGCCAGTAGGTCAGCCTCCGCGCGTCGGGTGTACCGGCTGCAGGCTTGAGCGGTGTGCCGGGGTTGGCATCCAGCAGGTATTCGATGATGGCCCCCGTCTCGGCAACGCGTGCCTCGCCGTCATCGATCACCGGCGACTTGCCGAGCGGATGCAGGGCCCGAAGCTCCGGCGGAGCCAGCATCGTCGCGGCGTCCCGCTCATAGCGTTCGACCTCATAGGCCAGACCCATCTCCTCCAGCAGCCAGAGCACCCGCTGGGAGCGGGAGTTGTTCAGGTGATGGACAGTGATCATGGGACGCTCCTCGATGAGGATGTCAGACTAGCCCGAATGACCCTGCGTCCGGCAAGGGGTCAGACGCGCCGACCGCTCCACCGCTGGCGCGCCGCCGGTCGGGGCTTGGCCTGGGGCTGGGTCTGCCCGGCAGCGCGAGCCTGTCGTTGCTGGAGCAACTCCCAGGCAAGGGTTGCGAGGGCCAGCTTGCCGGCGTGGCGGCCAGCAAATTTCCGGCCGCCTTTTGAGAGCAACAGAGCACCGACGGCGGTGGCGATACGGGACAGGGCCATGGTTCGAACTCCTTGTGGGGCACAGCCTAACGCATTTCGTGGCGCGCGTTTAGAGGGCCGTGCGCGGCATAAGCGCTTCGGCAGCCAGAACACTGGCTTCGACACCCAGGGTAACCGAGGGCTCGGGGTCAATCTTGAACAAGGGCGAATGGTGGCCGGGCGCGTCAGCAAGCTGGTCTGCGGGGGTACCGCCCACGCTGAAATAGACGCCCTTCACGCCGCTTTCCGGGGTGACGAAATAGGCGAAATCCTCTGCGCCCATCCCGGTGCGAGGACTGTCGGTCAGGGTGCTGGCCCCCAGTGACGCGCTCAACGCGTTGCGGACCCGTTGCGCCGTCGCCGCGTCATTGATGGTCGGAGGGGTGTTCTCCGTCGGTGACCGGACGACTGTGGGCAGTTTGTCGTCCGGCACGCCCAGCGCCTGGGCCGTGCCGCGCGCCACACGATCGATCCCGTCCAGAAGGGCTGTCCGCGTCTCCGGATTGTCGGACCGCACCGTCAACTGGAGATCGACACGGTCGGAGATGATGTTGTGCTTGATGCCGCCGTGGAACGACCCGACGGTCACGATCGCCCCCTCCAGCGGATTGATGCTGCGGCTCGGCAGGGTCTGCAGGTTCATCACGATGGCCGAGGCCACGACGATGGGGTCGACGCCGAGGTGGGGATAGGCACCGTGGGTGCCGACGCCGTGCACGGCGATGTCGATGCTGTCGGAGCTGGAGGCGGTAATGCCGAGCGGAACCTCAAGGCTGCCCGTCGCGAGATCCGCCGATACGTGGAAGGCGAGGGCGTAGTCGGGCTTCGGAAAGCGGGAATACAGTCCATCCTCGACCATGGCCCGGGCCCCGAAGATACGCTCCTCGGCCGGCTGGGCGATCAGCACCAGTGTGCCAGCCCAGTTGGCCTTGCGCGCCATCATCTGACGGGCGGTTCCGACCAGGGCGGTGATGTGCACATCGTGGCCACAGGCATGCATCACCGGCTTCTCGATCCCGTCGCTGTCGGTCTGCCGGGCCGTCGAGGCATTGGCGAGACCGGACTGCTCACTCAGCGGCAGGCCGTCCATGTCTGCGCGGATCATGACTGTCGGGCCGTCACCATTCTTCAGGACGGCGACGACGCCCGTACCGCCCACGCCGGTGGTGACGTCATAGCCGAGCGCCGAAAGCTCTGCGGCCATCCGCGCCGCGGTCTGTACCTCGAGCCCCGACAGTTCAGGATTGCGGTGGAAATGGTCGAACAGGGCGGAGAGGTTCAGGTCGTAGTCGCTCTGGACTGCCGCCTTGAGCGTGTCCTGCGCGACCACCGGCCCACAGGCTAGTATCGCCGCCATGGCCGTCGTCATCAAAAGTCGCATCGATCGTTCCCCCGGGTGTTCACCGAACATTGCGCGTTTGGATCGGGCTGTCGACGGGAGTGGTGGTCGGGGGGGCTGGTCGGTGCTCGAGGGGACCTGCAAGCGTCGGCTCCTGCTAGGTGGGACCCGCTTCCCAGATCGTGCCGGTCTTGATCGCACGCTTCAGGGCGTCGCGTTCGGCCTTGAGGCGGCTGAAGGTCGGAGCATCAAAAGCCTGTTCGGCGCCTGACTTGGCCACATCCAGTGCCTTCTCGAGTGCAGCCACGCGGGTGAGGGCATCGAATGCCTGGGCCCAGCGCAGCCGGGTCTCGGCGATCGGCAGGGCCGCGTTCAGGAACGGGGCCCCGGACTTGGTGGCCGCCCGCTCGACCTCGTGCAGAAGGGCGTCGAGGCCGGAGCCCGAGAGATGCCGGCGCAGGGCGGCACTGTCCATGGACGCCCCAGAGAACCGCAGGCGCACGAGCTCCTGTGCGAGACCGTCCAGCGAATGGTCGCCAAAGCCGTGGCTTGAGATCGCCTCGAGATGGTCGTCCATCCGTTCCGGGTCATCAATGGCACCGTGCGCGAGGGCAGCCGCAACCGGCTCGATCGAACGGTTCAGCGCCTGCATGGCTTGCGCCCCCTCGGCAGTCTGGCCGAGCTTTGGCGGCACGCCCGGCTTCCAGCGGCCGCCGGGCACGAAGGGCGCGCGGGCAGCGGGGGCCGGTCGGCCGGGAAACAGGCCATCGAACCGTTCGAACAGGTCGCGGCGATACTGTTCGGCCAGATCCTTGTCCTGGATGCTCAGGGCCGCCTGGCGCAGGCGACCTTTCAGCCCCGCCTTGCGCTCGGGTGTATCCAGCGGCTCGGCCTCGGCTTCGCGCCGGAACAGCATGTCCGAGAAGGTCCGGGTTTCGGCCATGGCCTGACGCAGGGCCGGGGCCCCCTTGTCGCGCAGAATGTCATCGGGATCCTGACCACCGTCCAGCAGGGCGAACCGGAATGAGCGACCGGGCTTAAGCAGGGGCAGCGCCCGTTCGATCGAGCGGAAGGCTGCGCGCTGACCGGCTCCGTCACCATCGAAACACAGCACCGGCTCCGACGACACCCGCCACAGCAGCGCCATCTGCTCCTCGGTCAGGGCTGTGCCCATGGGTGCCACGGCGGGCAGTCCGGCCCTCTGGCAGGCGATGACGTCCATATAGCCTTCGACGACGATGATGGACTGGGTCGACTTGCTCTCGGCACCGAGGATGCGCCGCGCTTCGGGCAGTCCGTACAGGGTGGCCCCCTTGTGGAAGAGCGGGCTCTCGGGACCGTTCAGGTATTTGGCCCGGTCGTCCGGGTTCATGGCCCGCCCGCCGAAGCTGACGATCCGGCCCCGTGCATCGAGGATCGGGAACATCAGACGGTCGCGGAAACGATCGTAGGGGGCACCGCCACCCTCCGGCGCGATCAGCATCCCCGTCTCAACCAGCTCGCCCGGCTTGGCACCGCGTTGCACCAGCGCCGCCTTCAGACCCTCGCGATCGTTCGGCGCATAGCCCAGGCCGAACCGTTCCCACTGGTCCTCGGGCAGTCCGCGCCGCTCCAGATAGTCCCGCGCCGCCTTGCCGACTGACCGGCGCAGATTGGCCGCGAACCATTTCTGGGACAGGTCCATCCAGTCCGACAGACCCTGACGCTTCTGCTCGCGCTCGGCCGCCTGGGGGTCTTCCGCCGGCAGCTGCATCCCGGCCTCGGCCGCCAGCCGTTCGACCGCTTCGGGGAACGACAGCCGCTCGGTCTCCTGCAGGAAGCTGATGATGTCGCCGTGCTTGCCGGAGCTGAAGTCGTGGAAGAAGCCCTTGTCGTCATTGACGAAGAACGACGGCGACTTCTCCTTGGAGAAGGGGCTGAGCCCGACCCATTCGCGTCCCTGACGCTTGAGCTTCACCGACCGCCCGATGACATCGGACGGGCGAAGGCGGGCCTTCAGTTCTTCAAGGAAGCGGTCATCGAAACGCACCCGACAGCCTTAGCGGCAATCGCTCCCCAAACGAAGCGGGGGTTGACTCGACAACTTTGTTATTGAAAGTAGTCAAGTCACCATCCGGACCCTGCCATGACCCAGACAACCGATACCCCCCAGGCTCCCGTCGAAAGCGATCTGGCCTATCTCAAACGCATGGCCAGCGCCGGTCGGGGGGCACCGGCACCCTTTCTGGTGCTGATGGCAGCTTTCGGGGGGTGTTTCGGCCTGTCGTTCCTGTCGATCGGCCTGCTGATCGAAGTCTATGGAGCGGAAGCCTTCATGAGCGAGGATCCCGGCGTTCTGTTCAGGATAGCCGGTGCGACCCCGTTCGTGTCGCAAGGCATCTTTGTGCTGGCCCTTCTCTGGACGGCGTGGCGGACCTTCGGACCCAACCGGGTCAAGCTGAGCCGGGCGGCTGTTGCGGTCTGGTCCGCCGCCTTCATTGCCCTGATCACCGTCGTGGTGGCCTTCAACCTCTATACCCGCGGCGAGCCGGGGACTGATCAGGTCTACACGATCTATATGATGTTCCCGGTCCTGCTGGTGCTGTGGGGCTGTGCCTGGTGGGTGACCGCGATTCTCGGCGAGCGTCGCTGGCTCCTCATCGTGGCCGTCGCAAGCTTCCTCGCAGCCGTGGGGATGGCAGTCATCGGCAATACGCCGCCATTCCTGCTTGCCAGCGCCGCCTGCCTGCTGGGTCTCGCCTTCCTGCCCGCCGTCCTGCTGATGCGCGAGCGCCGCGCGTGAGCCTTTCGGACGGTGATATCGATCCCCTGATCTCCAGCCGCATCCGGGCCGGTGTCCTCGCCTTTCTGTCCGATGCCGGAGCCGCGGATTTCACGGAACTGGGCGCTGCGCTGGAACTGGCCAACAACACCCTGTCCAGCCACCTGCAGCGGCTGGAGGCAGCAGGGTATGTCGAACTGCGTCGGGGCTTCCTGGGCCGCAAGCCCCGCACCCGGGTGGTCCTGACGCCGGCCGGACGTTTTGCATGGGCCGCCCATCTGGATCGACTGGCCTAGAGTGCCCGTCTGGCAGCGTTAAGATTCTGGTAACCAAGATGGCGAAACAGCGGCGCTAAATTACTGAATCGGAATGACATTTTTTCGTCTGAATGCGGAACTATCCACAGGTCCTGTGGTTAAGTCCCGCAAGATGCAGAACGTGTCCGTCCCCAGCCATCGCCCAGAGCCTGTTCCATGTTCATCGCCATCGCCCGCCCGGCGGTGGAGCCCACCGGACCCGACGCCGTCGCCGTCCCTGGTTCCCCCGTCATCCACGATCTGACCCCGCGTGCCCTGCATGCCCGGTTGCTCGACAACGCAGCCCAGCGCCGCCTGCGTGGCCTGGAGCGCAAGCGTGCCGACCGGCCGGAAGACGCGGATTACTGGCTGCATGCTGCGCCGGTTGCGGTCAGGAAGGCCTGCGCCCTGCGGCAGCAAAACCGTTTCGCAGCCCTGCCCTGAAGGTCAGCGCCAGATTGCGCCGGACAACGCCCCTGTGCGCCCGGCCTCGAAGACGGCACGCATGGAGTCCGGGCTGAAGTCCAGCGAGGACACCGTGGAATCGTCCGGCAGGGACGCGACGCGGAAGAACACTTCGTTGCGACTGGCAAAGGCGCGGTTACCCTCGAGCGTCGTCAACAGCGAGGCGCGGAGGAGGGTCTCGATGCTTCGTGACAGGACCCCGCCCAGGCTGTCCTTCGTGACAGCGAAACTGGGTCCCATCCGTCCGTTCACCACCACATGGAAGCGCGCGGACTTCAGCTTGCGTGACGGCTCCCGATAGGACCAGAGGGCTTCAGGAATCGCGAGGAAAGGCGTCGTCACACCGCCGTCGACGTGCATCTCCTCGAACAACAGGTCCCCATTCCTCGAGGAGATCAGGACCGGTGGAAATGCCCCCGGGATACTGGCCGAGGCCACCAGCACAGTGCGGAAGAGCTCCAGCGCCTCCGGCGTGCCTTGCGCAGCGATCGCCCCGAGGTCCCAGCTCACCCCGCGCTGGCTGTCGAGGTCTGTCGTGGCGACCAGCAGGACCCGCCCCTTGGCAAACTCTGCGGCCACGGCCTGCAGCATGGCCTCGTCGACATAGCGCTCGACTAGAGCCCGAAGCGGCTCGCCCTTGTAGAGGCCCGAACCCACCAGGGCGTTCAGCCCCTGTGGCTGCAACAGGGCCGAAGCGGCACCGCCGGTGTAGGCCTCTTCAAGTTCGTCGTCCCATTCAGGGCCAAGGAAGACAAAGGGCGCGGCCAGGGCACCGGTCGAGACGCCGGTCACCACTTCGAAATCAGGTCGGGTCCCGCTCTCCGTCCAGCCCTTCATGATCCCGGCAGTGAAGGCCCCGTTCGAGCCGCCCCCGGAAAGGGTGAGGAAGTCCACGACGCCGTCATCGCCTGCGGAAACGCCCTCACGAAAGCCCGTGCCTTCGCGAAAGGCCCGACGGAACAGCTCGAGCCTGCGTTCGTCATCCAGATAAACCCGGATCGGGTGAGGGTCGATCGAGGTAAGGCCCATAGGCAGGGCTCTCACGCGGTCCTGGACCGCAAAGCTCGATCGGGCACCGCTGACGCAGCCTCCCAGCATCAGGACCGCGACGACGAGAAGGGAGATCAGCCTCATGGATAACGCAGATACCATAGCATTATCGTCAGGACGATGACGCCTGGTGCCGGTCCATCAGCGTTGCGAAACGGTCGAACAGGTACAGACTGTCTGTTGGCCCCGGTGACGCTTCCGGGTGATGCTGAACGCTGAACACCGGACGGTCTTTCAGGGCGATGCCGCAGTTGGTGCCGTCAAACAGGCTGACGTGAGTTTCCATCACGGCCTCTGGCAGGCTGTCGCGGTCGACGGTGAAGCCGTGGTTCATCGATACGATCTCGACCTTGCCGGTGGTCAGGTCCTTGACCGGATGGTTGGCCCCGTGGTGGCCCTGATCCATCTTCACGGTCTTGCCGCCCAGCGCCAGCGCCAGCATCTGATGTCCAAGGCAGATGCCAAAGAGGGGCTTGCCACTGTCGACCAGTTTGCGGATTTCCGGCACGGCGTAGACGCCGGTCGCGGCCGGATCACCCGGCCCGTTCGACAGGACGACGCCGTCCGGGTTCCGCGCCAGAATGTCCTCGGCGCTTGTGGTGGCCGGGACGACCGTGATCGAACAGCCCGTCGACGCCAGCGCCCGCAGGATGTTGCGCTTCACGCCATAGTCGATGACCACAACCGACTTGTTGGCGGCATCCACGCGGGCATGACCCTCGGGCCAGTCCCACAGGGCCTCGTCCCACTGGAAGGACTGCAGGGTCGAGGCATCCTTTGCCAGATCAAGACCGACCAGCCCGGTCCAGGCCTTCGCCTGGGCAACCAGAGCCTCCAGATCGAACCGGCCTTCGGGGTCGTGGGCGATGACGGCGTGGGGGGCGCCGCGGTCACGGATGATCTTGGTCAGGGCGCGGGTATCGACCCCGGCCAGACCCACGACGCCGCGGCGCTTCATCCAGGCGTCGAGATCGGAGTCGCTGCGCCAGTTGGCGGGGTCGGTCGGCAGGTCGCGGAAGATCGCGCCTCTTGCGGAGGTGTCAGACCCTCCGCCCATCTGCTCGATGTCGTCGACATTGGTGCCGGTATTGCCGATGTGCGGAAAGGTGAAGGCCAGGATCTGGCACATGTAGGAGGGGTCGGTCAGGATCTCCTGATAGCCCGTCATTGCGGTATTGAAGACCACTTCGCCGAGGGCCGAACCGGTCGCACCACAGCCGAAGCCCTGAAGGATCGTGCCATCGGCGAGTGCGAGCACGCCGGTGCAGCCGGGAAGGAGGGTCTGGGTCATGGGGCGCTCCATACCACCGAATCCCGGCGGGCAAACGGCGGCGTTGCTAAAGCGTCGTCGGCACCGGGTCAACGCGTTCGCGGAGACCCTTGCGA
>QBLX01000010.1:8506-11856 GCA_003241825.1 Alphaproteobacteria bacterium | reverse complement strand
CCCATATCCATCCGACCGAGGCGACAGTGAACAGGACGATTGCCGGTACGATGTTTCCGGGAGCAGCAGCGACCACGGCGCCGACCGAGAAGACCAGCCCCACGCTGGCCAGCAGCCGCCAGCCCGGGCTCTGGCTGAAGCGGAACAGGCTGATGCAGCACAGGGCGTAGAGACAGATCGTCAGCACCGTACAGGCCCCGATCAGCAGTCCGAACTGGCTTGCCAATGTTGGCTGGGACGCCGCCACCACCAGGACCGCCATTATGGTGCCGTTGATCAGCGGATTGGTCAGGGGCAGCCGGCCCGGCGTCGTTGCCGAACCGAAAACGCGCGGCAGGTATCCGGCCTCGCCCGCCGATCTCGCGGTCTCCCCGCCCAGTATGGTCCAGCCCGCAATGGTGCCCACGGCCTTGATCACGGCGCAGGCCGCGACCAGGCCGGCCACCGAGGCCCCGAACACCCGCGCCGCCAGATCCGCGAAGGGACTGGTCGAGGTCGCCAGTTCACCGGCGGGGATCACCCCGAACACCGCCACGCTCGCGGCGACATAGACAATGAGTGCGAGGGCCACGCCGCCGACGCTGGCCCGGCCGACGTCGCGGGCCGGGTCCCTGACCAGTCGCGACAGGGCCGCCGCGCTTTCCAGGCCCAGAAAGGACCAGAAGATGACGACCAGAGATGCGGGCACGCTCTGCGCCAGCGGCAGGCCGGAGGGGTTCCAGGACCCGGTGAACGTCGCGCCGCTGAAGGCCATCGCACCCGCCGCAATCGCGAACGCGAGGGGCAGCAAGCCGATGACCAGTGTCACGGCACCCAGCCGCGCCGCGATCCGGGCTCCGGTCGCATAGGCCGCCGTTGTCAGTCCGATCAGGACGAGATTGCACAGGGCGGCAGGGCCGGGCTGCGCCAATGCCGGGAAGAAGAAGGCCATGTATCCGGTACCGGCCAGAGCCACCGCGACATTGCCCGTCAGGCAGACGCCCCAGTAGGCGATGGCGGTCTGATAGCCGATGAACCGCCCCAGACCGCGGCGCGTGAAGTCAGACAGGCCATCGGCATCGGGCTGGAACCGTCCGAGCCCGGCAAACACCGCTGCGAGGATCATGGCACCGACACCACAGATCAGCCATCCGATCAGACTGGACGATCCGGTCGACGCCAGAGCCACCGGGGCCAGATAGACGCCCGACCCGATCATGTTGCCCGCAACCACCAGGGCAGCCAGGCCCCAGCCGAGTTTGCGAGCGGGCGTCGGGGTCACATCAATCTGGCTCATTCGACCGCATTACGCGGGAATTCGCGCTCCGTCGAAGGCGAATACGCCGCCGCTGTCTGCTGGAGTCAGGGCCTCGAGCACCTCCAGCATCCGCGCCGCCGAGTGGTCGGGCGTGAACAGTTTTTCCGGTGTTACCCCCTTCTGGAACGGGACGCTGAGGGCCGTATCGACCGTTCCGGGATGCAGCCCCGCCACGATCGCTTCGCGATGGGTCCGGGCCAGCTCGATCGACACATTGCGCAGGATCATGTTCAGCGCCGCCTTGGATGCCCGATAGCTGTGCCAGCCGCCCAGACGATTGTCCCCGATCGAGCCGACCCGGGCGGACAGGGCGGCAAGGATACTGCGTCCCTCCCTTGGCAGCAGCGGCGCGAAATGCCGGGCGACCAGAGCAGGGCCGACGGTATTGATCCTGTAGTCCCGCAACAGATGCTCGGCCGTCATGGCGCGGTAGGACCGTTCCGGCTCCTGACCGTCATGCAGGATGCCAGTGGCAATGAAGACCAGGCGAACCGGAGGGCCCTCGGCGACGCTGGATGCTGCTGAGGCGATTGTCGCCTCGTCTTCCAGGTCCAGTCCGCTGCCCGAGCGGGACAGGCGGTGAACGATCGACCAGGAACCGGACGCTTGCAACTGATCTGCGAGGGCTGAGCCGATACCCCCGGAGGCACCGATCACGACGGCTGCGGCATCTGTCATCGGTGGGTCCTGCTCGTCTCGGCGTCTGGGCCGTCGGGATGCCTTGAAACAGGACAGGCTTCAACGTGACCCGTTGACCCTTCTCGTCCTCCGCTCCAGACGGGCCGTCAACCCGACGAAAGCCCTGCCCATGCCCATCACGACCGTAGGTCTCGATGCCGACGACACGCTCTGGCACAATGAGACGATCTTCCGCCTGACCCAGGCCCGGTTTCTGGACCTGCTGGGCGAGCATGAGACAGCGGCCGTCGAGGCCCGGCTCGCAGAGGTCGAGCGTCGAAACCTGCGGCTCTATGGTTATGGCATCAAGGGGTTCACCCTCTCGATGATCGAAACGGCCATGGAACTGTGCGACGGGGAAGCCCCGCCCAGCGTCATCCGTGAAATCCTCGCAGCAGGCCGGGAGATGATCGCTCACCCCGTCGAAACCCTCCCGGGCGTCGACGAAGCCCTCGCGGAGCTTTCGGAGCGCTATCGCCTGGTCCTGATCACCAAGGGCGATCTGCTGGACCAGGAGCGCAAGCTGGCAGCTTCGGGGCTCGGTGACCTGTTCGCAGCCGTCGAGATCGTCTCCGAGAAGGACCGCACGACCTATGACCGCGTATTCGACCGGCACGGTACGGGTCCGTCTGAAGCCGTGATGGCCGGCAACTCGATGAAGTCGGACGTTCTGCCAGCACTGGAAGCGGGCGCCTTTGCGGTTCACATCCCCTACGTCGTGACCTGGGCCCACGAGCTGGCCGATGCGCCTGCAGGCAACGATCGTTACGAGGCGCTCCAAACCATCAGCGCCCTGCCAAACTGGGTCAGGGAACGCGATGAAGGCCCGGCTCCATAAGTCCCCTTACGCGCCGGACACAAAGCTGAACATTCGTAGCCACAATCCGGATGCAATTAGTAAAACGCTGCTATGTTCCATAGATAACAATGTATTTTTTAAGTATTGCTTTCAGAACACATACGCGACGACAAAATGACGCGATGAAAATGTTTTTGACACAAATGGATTGACCTGAGGGCACCTCAGAGAGCTTGTGCCGGGCATCCGGCTTGCGTGATGCAGGTCTGCACTTGTTCAATGGGAATAGTACAGCTTCATGAAATCCGTTCGCATCAACCTTCTGACAAGCTCCATGCTCGCTGGGCTGCTGGCCGTCGCAGCCGCACCTGCCGCCGCTCAAACCGCCCCTGCTGCTCCGGTTTCGCAGGATCCGGTCGAAGAAGCTGTGACTGTTGACGAGATCGTCGTCACCGGTTCGCGGGTTCGCCGCGACCCGACCAATGCGCCGACCCCGCTGATCCAGGTTTCGCGCGAGGAACTGCTGACGACCGGCCAGTCGACCGTCATCGACTATCTGGCCACAATTCCCGCCCT
>QBLX01000010.1:0-8496 GCA_003241825.1 Alphaproteobacteria bacterium | reverse complement strand
CTTCGGACACGACCGGCTCGCTCGGCATCGGTGGTCTGTCGCTGCCCAACCTTCGCTCGCTGGGTGCCGGCCGGACCCTGACGCTGGTCGACGGTCGTCGCCACGTCGGTTCGCTCGGCGGTTCGCTGGCAGTCGACGTCGACACCATCCCGCGCCTGCTGATCCAGAACATCGAAATCGTCACTGGTGGTGCCGCCTCGGTCTACGGCTCCGACGCCGTCTCGGGCGTGCTGAACTTCGTCCTGCGCAAGGACTTCGAAGGTCTCGAGATCGACGCCAACTACGGCCAGATCAACGACAATGGCGAAGCGACCCGGCGCATCTCGGCCCTGGGTGGCGTGAACCTGTTTGACGACCGCCTGAACCTTTATGCCTTCGCCGAGTACGAGAAGCTGGACGAAGTCCAGTCGATCGACATCGACTGGCTGGAAAATGCTTCGGCCCTCGTCGGCATCGACGCCGATCCGACCAACGCCCGCTTCGATGGCAACCTCGATGCCCGCGTCTTCTCCGGCTACCGTACACTGCAGCGCCCGCGTTGGGGTCAGACCACCCTGGCCAACAACCAGCAGGCCAGCCAACTGAATGACCCTGACGTCCCGTTCCAGAACTGCGCATCGGCCACCAGCGGCCTTTGCTATTCGGTCGATCCGACCCGCACCTATGTCTTTGAAGGTGCCAATGCCCGTCTCGCCAACTTCGGCCAGCGCATCGGCAACACGGGCGCCAACCGCCCGCTGACGATCGGTGGCGACGGCGACCAGCCCGCGTCGTTCAGCACGATCACGCGCGTTCCGGAATCCGAGTCGCAGCGCTACCAGGTCGGTGCCAACTTCAAGGTCTCCGACAACATCACGGCCTATGCCGAAGCCAAATACATCACCGAGGACACTTCGTTCTCGTCGCAGCCTGACTTCTTTGACTTCATCATCCGTGACACCGTCACGACCGGCGAAGTCCAGCCTGCCTATGGCTTCAACCTGTTCGGCATCAGCCTCGCAGACAACGCCTACCTGCCTGCCAACCTGCGTACGGCGATCCAGAACAACCGCCTTACAACCTATGCGCCTCCCGTCGCTGGCGCGCCCAGCGTTGTAACTGGCGACGTGGCTGCACCGTTCGCACGTCACACCCTGTTTGGTGAGGACCGCAACCAGTTCAACACCCGTGAACTCCAGCGCTACGTCGTCGGCCTCCAGGGCGCATATGATCAGGTTTCGTTCGTCAAGAACCTTAACTGGGACCTGTCCTACACCTACGGCGAGGCCGAAACGGTCAACACCGAAACCGGTACGGACGTTGTCCGCGTCAACCTGGCAGCGGACGCTGTCCTTGACACCGCCGGTGTCCTGGGCACGCCCAACGCCATCGTCTGCCGCTCGCGTCTGATCGCGGCACGCGGCGGCGTGGTCGATGACTACTGGTTCGGCAACAACGACCTGCGCGACGGAGCCGTTGGCGCTGCTGCCGTGAACGCCTGCCAGCCGCTGAACGTCTTCGGCGTCGGCAACCAGAGCGCGGAAGCCCTCAACTACATCGGTGCCGCCATCAATGTGCGCGAGCGCAACGAGCAGGATCAGGGCATCGCCTCTGTCGCCGGCCAGCTCTGGGACTTCTGGGGTGCCGGCCCGATCGGCGTCGCCATGGGTTACGAGTACCGTCGCGAGTCGACCGAGGCTGTCGGCCGCGACGCCGATACGGCAGGCCGGATCCTGTTCCTGAACACGGGTCCTGACTTCCCGAACGTCGAGTACACCAGCAACGAGGTGTTCGCCGAGCTCTCGGTGCCATTGTTCCGGGACAGCTTCCTGGGCGAATATGCCGAGCTCAGCGGTTCGTACCGCTATGCGGACTATTCGACTGTTGGCAACGTCGACGTCTACGGCGTGAACCTGGTCTACCGTCCGATCCAGGACATCACCTTCAAGACCAGCTACAACACATCGGTGCGCGTGCCGGATCTGGGCGAGAATTTCGCACCCAACGTCCAGACCTTCGCCAACGGCTTTGTCGATCCCTGCGCCACCCTGAACATCAATGCCGCCGGCAATGCCGAGTTCAGGACCAACCGGATCGCCAACTGTACGGCTCTGGCCCAGGCACGTGGCCTGACCTTTGACTTCGCCGGTGCCACCGCCACCAACGTCGACGACTTCAACCCGAACTACACGAGCGGCATCGCCGGCGTGACGGGCGGCAACCCCTTCCTGCAGCCTGAAGAGTCGAACTCCTTCACCTTCTCGGCCGTGCTGGAGCCACGCTTCATCCCGAACTTCAGCCTGGTTCTCGACTACTACGAGATCGAGATCGAGAACGTGATCGCTGCCGTGTCGGCCCAGACCGTGGCCAACAACTGCGTCAACGGACCGAGCCTCAACCCGGCCGCCTGCTCGACCCTGTTCCGCAACAACCCGGAGATTCCGTTCGGTCTGGGTGCCCCGCTGGGTGACCCGGTCGGTGGCTTCATCGAAGGCTCGATCAACTACGCTGCCCTCAAGACCCGTGGCCTCGACTTCACGGCCAACTACGGCTTCGATTTCAACGAGATGATGGGTCGCAACTGGGGCCGTCTGGACTACCGCATCGGTGGTCTGTGGCTGATCGACCAGAATGACTTCCTCGACTCGACCAACCCGAACAGCTTCGTCAGCAATGCCGGTAACCTGTTCTACCCACGCGTTCGTTTCACCTCGTCGCTGACCTATGCGCCGAGCGAGACCTACAGCGTGAACTGGACCGTGGACTGGCAGACCGCCAACACCATCATCCAGACGCGGGACTTCGTCCTGAATGCGGACAGCCGCGGCTATGACCAGCGTGACTCGGGCACCTTCGCCCGTCACGACTTCACGGTCCGCTGGAACGTGCGGGACGACCTGTCGGTCCGCGCGGGTGTGGTCAACGCCTTCGACGAGAACCAGGCGGATTACCTGGGCCAGACCCTCTATTCGAACTTCGACCCCTACGGCCGCCGCTTCTTCGTCGGCCTGAACTACCGCGCGTTTTAAGCAAACGCTCCTGTAGCAACGAAACGAGGGCGGTCCGGCAACGGGCCGCCCTTTTTCGTGCCGGGTCCATACCGGGTCTCGCGATCCTTGCGCCCGTGCCAACGTCTCTCTAAACGAACCGCTTAACCGACAACCCGAATTGAACCGGCCCGCATTCTGCGGCGTCGGCCGTTCGCGCGAGAGTGACGACCCTGTACGACGACGCCATCAGTCACGAAGAGCGGGACGCCATGGTGCGCGCGTCCTTGATGGCTCATGGCGACTCGGGCGTGACGCCGCGCCATACCCTGTTCTATTTCCACGGCGACGGGGACCACGATGACCTGAGCGAGGTCGCCCGGCGGGCCGGCTTCGTGACCTCGGGCCAGGACGACGCGACGGTCCTCGAAACAACCATTCCTGTGGACGAGGCGTCGTTCGCGCCCGTGTCCTCCATGATGCAATCCTGGGCCGCGGCCTTCCAGCTGGACTACGACGGCTGGGAGTGCGCGGTCGTGACGAACTAGGTCTCTCCCATGCCCAAACGCACAGATCTGAAGTCCATCCTGATCATCGGTGCAGGGCCGATCGTGATCGGCCAGGCGTGCGAGTTCGACTATTCCGGCGTCCAGGCGTGCAAGGCCCTGAAGGCCGAGGGCTACCGGGTCATCCTGGTCAACTCCAACCCTGCCACGATCATGACCGATCCCGAGCTGGCGGATGCGACCTATATCGAGCCGATCACGCCCGAGATGGTCGAGAAGATCATCGAGAAGGAACGCCCTGACGCCCTGCTGCCCACGATGGGCGGCCAGACGGCGCTGAACACGGCCCTCGCGCTCGACGCCTCGGGTGTGCTGGCGAAATACGGGGTCGAGATGATCGGGGCCCGCGCCGAGGTCATCGACAAGGCCGAGGACCGCCAGAAATTCCGCGACGCCATGGACAAGATCGGGCTGGAGAGTCCGCGCTCCAAGGCCATCCACCACATCGACGAGTCCGACGAAGCCCTCGCCTTTGTCGGCCTTCCGGCCATCGTGCGACCGTCCTTCACCCTGGCGGGGACCGGCGGCGGCATCGCCTACAATGTCGAGGAGTACCGCGAGATCGTCGAACGCGGTCTGGACCTGTCGCCGACCACCGAAGTGCTGGTCGAGGAGAGCGTCCTGGGCTGGAAGGAGTACGAGATGGAAGTGGTCCGCGACAAGGCGGACAACTGCATCATCATCTGCTCCATCGAGAACATCGACCCGATGGGCGTGCACACGGGCGATTCCATCACCGTCGCCCCGGCCCTGACCCTGACGGACAAGGAATACCAGCGGATGCGGTCGGCCTCGATCGCCGTGCTGCGCGAGATCGGGGTGGAGACGGGGGGATCGAACGTCCAGTTCGCGCTGAACCCTGCCGACGGGCGGATGCTGGTCATCGAGATGAACCCGCGGGTGTCGCGGTCCTCGGCACTTGCGTCCAAGGCCACCGGCTTTCCCATTGCCAAGGTCGCAGCACGGCTGGCGGTTGGCTACACCCTCGATGAGCTGACCAATGACATCACCATGGTCACGCCCGCGTCGTTCGAGCCGTCGATCGACTATGTCGTCACCAAGATCCCGCGTTTCGCCTTCGAGAAATATCCCGGGGCCGAACCGAGCCTGACGACAGCCATGAAGTCCGTCGGCGAGGTCATGGCTATTGGCCGGACCTTCCAGGAATCGATGCAGAAGGCCCTGCGAGGCCTGGAGACCGGTCTGACCGGGTTCGACGAGATCGAGATCGAGGGCACCGCCGGCGCCGAGGACGAGGCCTCGGCCCGTGCCGCCGTCATCCGGGCCCTCGGCATGCCGACGCCGGACCGGATCCGCGTCATCGCCCAGGCCTTCCGTCACGGCCTGTCGGTCGAGGAGGTCAATGCCGCCTGTTCCTACGAACCCTGGTTCCTGCGCCAGATCGCCGACATCGTGCGCGAAGAGGGCCATATCCGGGTGCGTGGACTGCCCGGTGTTGAAGGGGAAGCAGAGGCTGCGACAGCGTTCCGCCGCCTGAAGGCCAAGGGATTCTCGGACGCGCGACTGGCTTATCTGACGGGCAAGACCGAAACCGAGGTCCGCACCCGGCGCCGCGCCCTGAACGTCCGGCCCGTGTTCAAGCGGATCGACACCTGTGCAGCCGAGTTCGCCTCGGCCACGGCCTATATGTATTCGACCTATGAGACCGGGGCCCTGGGCCAGGTCCCGGAGTGCGAGTCCGAGCCGAGCGACAGGAAGAAGGCGATCATTCTGGGCGGCGGGCCCAACCGGATCGGGCAGGGGATCGAGTTCGACTACTGCTGCTGCCACGCGGCCTTTGCCTTCGCCGACATCGGCGTCGAGAGCATCATGGTCAACTGCAATCCCGAGACCGTGTCGACCGACTACGACACTTCCGACCGGCTGTATTTCGAGCCGCTGACGGCCGAGGACGTGCTGGAACTGATCGATGTCGAACGCTCGAAGGGTGAACTGATCGGTTGTGTCGTCCAGTTCGGTGGCCAGACGCCGCTGAAGCTGGCCCATGCGCTGCATGAGGATGGCATCCCGATCCTGGGCACCTCGCTGGACTCCATCGATCTGGCCGAGGACCGCGAGCGGTTCCAGGTCATGCTGAACGACATCGGCCTGATGCAGCCGCCCAACGGCCTCGCCCGTTCGGCCCAGGAAGCTGCCGACAAGGCGGACGAGGTCGGCTATCCGGTCGTGCTGCGGCCGTCCTATGTGCTGGGCGGACGGGGCATGATGATCGTCCATGATCGCGAACAGCTGGACCGCTATGTCGGCGAGGCGATGCGGGTGTCGGGCAACGACCCCGTCCTGATCGACCACTATCTGAACCGCGCCACCGAGGTGGACGTCGACGCCCTCTGCGACGACGAGACGGTCTTCGTCGCGGGCGTGCTGGAACATATCGAGGAGGCCGGGGTGCATTCTGGCGACAGCGCCTGTTCGATGCCGCCTTTCTCGCTGTCGGCCGAAATTGTCGCCGAACTGAAGCGCCAGACCGAGGCCATGGCGCGGGCGCTCAAGGTGCGGGGCCTGATGAACGTCCAGTTCGCGATCGAGGAGCCGCACTCCGCCGAGCCGCGCATCTTCGTGCTGGAGGTCAATCCGCGGGCCAGCCGCACCGTGCCCTTCGTCGCCAAGACCATCGGCCAGCCCGTCGCCTCCATCGCGGCCAAGGTGATGGCGGGCATACCGCTGGCCAGCTTCGGCCTGACGGACAGGCCCTATGACCATATCGCGGTGAAGGAAGCCGTCTTCCCGTTCGCCCGATTTGCGGGGGTCGACACCATCCTGGGGCCCGAGATGCGCTCGACGGGCGAGGTCATGGGACTGGACTGGAAGCGGGAGAACGAAACGGACATGGCCCCCGCCTTTGCCCGGGCCTTTGCCAAGTCGCAGATCGGCGGCGGGACGATCCTGCCCACGACCGGCTGTGCCTTCGTCTCGGTCAAGGATGCCGACAAGCCCTTCATCGTCGAGGCCGTCACCCTGTTGCTGAAACAGGGTTTCGAGGTCATCGCCACCGGCGGCACCCACAGCTGGCTGGTCCAGCAGGGCCTGCCTGTCGGCTATGTGAAGAAGGTCCTCGAAGGCCGTCCGAACATTGTCGATGCGATGAAGAACGGCGACGTCCAGCTCGTCTTCAACACCACCGAGGGCAAGCAGTCGCTGCAGGACAGCTTCAGCCTTCGACGCACGGCCCTGATGATGAAGATCCCCTACTACACGACATCAGCGGGAGCGTTGGCGGCATCCCAGGCGATCGGCGCGATTCAGGCCGATGCGCTCGAAGTCCGACCACTCCAGGGCTACGGCCACTAGTGCTTTTCATCGATGGGGCTGCACAGCCCCTCCACCGCTTCGCGGTCCCCCTCCCCGCGATGTGGGAAGGAAAAGGTCAGCGCTTGCTATGCTGGAAGCAGCCTGCCGTGAACTGGGCACCCTTGAACGAGAAGGGCTGTGCCGACCCGTCGCCAAGGGCCAGTGCACGGATGTCAGCACCCTCGAACCTGGCGTGCCAGAGCAGCGCGCCATTGAAAGATGCCCCACGCAGGTCGGCCGATGTGAAATTGGCATCCCGCAGATCGGCACCGTCGAAATTGGCACCCTGGAGCTGGGCCCCGCTGAAATCGACACCCAAGGCGCAGACTCCTTTTGCGGACAGGGCGGCGAGCTCACGTCCGGCAAACAGGCCAACAAGGGGGCGGAGATCCTGGTTGTCGAGGATCGCAGGCAGGCCGGTCCTGCCATTGGTCTCGACCCATCGGGCATTATCGTCGATCCGCTCTGCCAGTGACGGCGCAAGATGGATCGCTGCCTCGGAGGGATCGAATACACAGCTTTCCAGGGCAGCAGGATCGATCGTCAACCGGTCGAATTTTGTACCTGTCAGCACGGCTCCCGCAAGCTGGACCCCGGTCAGATCGGCACCACTGAGATCGGCACCCTGGAGCAGGGCCCCGGAGAGGTTTGCCCACTTCAGCTTCGCATTTCTCAGCTTCGTCCCCTTCATGGAGGCATTCGAGAGATCAACGGAAAAGCGCTGTTCCAGGCCTTCCGAGCAGTCGCCCTGCCGCAGCATACGGTAACCGTCCGTCACGTCGGCCCGGGCAAGCAGGGCTTGCCGCAAGTCGGCGTTGTCGAGGTTTGCGCCGGAGAGGTTGGCTCCACGCAGGTTTGCACCACGAAAGTCGACCTGCCGGAAATCCGCCTGACGCGCATCGATGCCGGGAAGATTTGCACAATAAAAGGATGCGCGCTCGAAAACTGCCCTTGCAAGCGTGGCCCGCTCGAGATTCGCTCCGGTCAGATCGGCTTCAGCCAGATGCCGGGCCTTGAAGTCGAGAAATGGGGCCTGGACGTATTTGATCAACGCGCGTCTGCCCCCCGGATGGCGGCGGACGAACCGCTCGTGCGCCTCCAGGTAGCGGTCGAGCATCGCCTGGGTGAAGGGTGGGAGTTCCACGCCGGCCGTTGCCACAGAGAATTCAGCTTTAGACAAGTTTCGATGCTCGCAAACAGGACTTCCGCGCCCCTTGCCATCTCTCTACCCGGTGAAGCCTAAATTTTGGGATAACCCAGGTCGCAGATTCATTTCGGGCCCCGCAACGGCTTCACCGAGTCGCAGTGCTTTCCTCCCCGTTCGAAGATCGGGGAGGAAGGCACCGGGAGCAGGGAGCCTAGATTCCCGCGGTGGCGTCCGGGTCCTCGGTAGCGTCCCGGCCCTCGACGATGCGGGCGGCGGCGAGGTCGGCGGTGACATTGCCGACGGTGCGGAAGATGTCCGGCACGACCTCGACGGCCAGCAACAGGGGCAGAACCTGGATCGGCACCCCCATGGCCAGACAGATCGGAGCAATGGACGCGAAGAAGGAGATCTGGCCCGGCAGGCCGACGGAGCCGATGCTGATGGCGATGGCGGTCAGGCCGCCGGCGATCATCGTCGGCACGGTGATCTCGACACCGAACAGCAG
>QBLX01000109.1:4791-7442 GCA_003241825.1 Alphaproteobacteria bacterium | reverse complement strand
GGGTGACGTCGATCGGGATCTCGCGGGAGGGTCCGGGCGGGTTCTGGACGTCCCATTTGGGCTTTTCGTCAGCCGTGGCCGCATCCGGTGTCGCCGCGGCCTCGGGAGCGGGCTCGACCGGGGTCGGCGGGGTCTGGGCCAGGGCCGGTGCGGCGACCGCAAACACAGCCACCGTCGTCAACAGGAAACGCTTCATCGAACCACCCACCCTAAAAAGTCAGTTCGACTGTCTAACGGGTCAGGATCGGTGTTGGCGAGGGGGTCTCAGAGGGTTCGCGCCAACTCGAGTGGGGACGGAACGGCGGTGCGTGCCAGCAAGGCGTCGACGATCACAGCAAAAGTGGCGAGCCGCAGGGGCTTTAGCATGGTCTCGTCGGCACCAAAGGCGCTCGCAAGTTTCAGCAGTGTGGCCCCATCCATCCGTCCACCGCTCGAGATGGCCAGAATTCGGGTGTCCGGATGGTCGCGCTTCACGGCCTGGATCGTCTCGATACCGTCCTTGTTGGGCATCAGCATGTCGAGCACGATCAGGTCGATCGGAACCGCCGCCGCAACCCGCAGGGCCTCGTCGCCATCGGCCGCTTCGAACAGTTCGTGTCCGGAGCTCAGCAGAAGCTCCTGCGCAATCGCGCGGATCGTCGGATCGTCATCGACGACAAGTATGCGGGCCATGCAGAATGCTCCTCAGTTTCGAGTATGCAGCGTAAATCCGACTGTAACGCTAAGGCACAGGGTTAAGATCAAGCCGCCTTGTCCAGGCTGGCCAGCAGGTCATCGGCCGCGCTGGGCCGATGGAAGAAATAGCCCTGGAGGTAATGGGCACCGGCAATGCGCAGGAACTCGGCCTGGGCAGCGGTTTCGACGCCTTCACAGACCACCTTCATGCCGATCGACCGGCCAACCCCGATGACAGCGTGGATGATGGCCGCCGAGGCCGTGTCATCGACACACCGCTCGACGAAGCTGCGGTCGATCTTCAGGGTCGTGAATTTCAGCTCCCGCAGCGCATGCAGGCTGGTGTAGCCGGCACCGAAGTCGTCGAGTGCGACGCCGACACCGACTTCGGCCAGTTCGCCGATCACCCGACGCACACTGTCGATGTCGAGCATGGCCGTCTCGGTGACCTCGATCTCGAGCCGGGCGGCGGGAAAATCGCGCGCAGCCAGGGCCCGGGCGACCCGATCGGCAAAGCCGGGGGCCTGAAACTCGGTCGCCGAGGCGTTGACGGAGACGCGGATTCCGGGATGGTCGGCCATCTCCTCCATCACCCGGTCCAGCACGAAGTCGGTCAGGGACGCGATCGTGCCCTCGGCTTCAAGGCAGGCCACGAATTCGGCGGGGCTGATCCGGCCGCGCTCCGGGTGGATCCACCGTACGAGGGCCTCCACCTTGCCGGAAGGCTGCCCGTTGCGCTCGACCAGGGACTGGTAGGCCACCTGAAGCCCGCCCGCCGCTATGCCGCGCTGCAGGTCCGCGAGCGCTCCCGGCAGTTCGTCAACGACAGGAGCATCGGCACTTTGCGAACCTTCGGCAGAGCCACCCCGCCCCATGCCGGTCAGGGTCTGGATCAGCAGCGTCCCGATGCGGGCCGAGGCGCCGGAGATGGAGCCGCCCGCCCTCGCCGTTGACTCGATCTGCGAGGCCTCGGCCGCGACGGCACGGGCCCCCAGGCTCAGGCTCATCGACTTCATGGCGTGGGCAGCGCGCGCGGCGGATTCGAGATCGCCCTCGTTCTCGGCCGCCCTCAGATCGGCAAGGCGAAGCGGAGCATTGGTGGCGTAGAGCCCCTGGACCCGATCCACGAAATCCGACCGCCCCTGCTCTGCCATCGCCACCAGTTCGGCCCGGATCACCGGATCGAACAGCAACAGGTTGATGGTCTCTGCTGCAACGACGGGTTCGGTGGCCGCTTCGGGAGCCGGAGGGACCTCGGAGACCGCGATGGCCCGCTCTCCGCAGAACCTGTGCAGGACACCCAGCAGGTCGCTGACGGTGAAGGGCTTGTGCACGACACCGTCCATGCCCGACTCGCGCCAGGCGTTGGCACCCGACCCGACGACGTGCGCCGTCAGGGCCACGATCGGTGTCCGCCCGCGTTCGGCGTCGACCGCCTCCTCGCTGCGGATCAGGCGCGTGGCCTCGAACCCGTCGAGGTTCGGCATGGAGCCATCCATCAGCACCAGATCGAAGGACTGGCGGCGCAGGATTTCCACAGCCTGGACACCGTCCTCGGCCAGGGTCGGCACGACGCCCAGCCGGCTGAGCGCCTCGCTCGCCACCTCGCGGTTGACCTCGGAATCGTCGACCACAAGGACCCGGGCCCCGGGGAAATGCACCACGTCCGCCCGGATATCGCGCGAATGCTCGAGCACAGGAACCTGTCCCGCGGCCATCTGACCGATGACGGCCAGGATCTCGTCACGCCGCAGGGGTTTGACCATGGCACAGACGTCGGCGGGCAGGTCCGCAGCCTCGTCCTCGGTCTCGCAGACCAGCACCGAGATCGGGCCCGCATCGCGGGTCGTGCCCGGCAGGAAGGCCGCATCCGACAGCCCTTCGGTCGCGCCGATGGCCTCGAGATATCGCACCATGGCCGCACGGGTCTGGGTCCCGATTTCACCGATCCGGACCCGCCAGTCCGGCGCAACGGC
>QBLX01000109.1:0-4781 GCA_003241825.1 Alphaproteobacteria bacterium | reverse complement strand
GGGGCTGGCACCGACAACCGGCAGATCGACAGAGAAGGCGAACGTCGAACCCGTGCCGACGGTGCTGGCCAGCTTCCACTCGCCGCCCATCGACTGCACCAGCCGGTCGCAGATCGCCAGTCCGAGGCCTGTGCCTCCGTACTTCCGGGTCGTGCTCTGGTCGGCCTGGGTAAAGGCCTCGAACAGGGTTGGCAGCTTGTCGGCCGGGATGCCCGGACCGGTGTCCTCGATCGAGAACAGCAGCCGCGACCCGTCCGCCGGGTCGCGATCGACGCAGATCATCACCCCGCCGGCCTCGGTGAATTTGATGGCGTTGTTGACCAGATTGCCGACCACCTGGCGCAGGCGCACGGGGTCGGCCATCACGGTCGGCAGGGCCGGATGCACGAAGACCGCGAGGTCGAGCCCCTTCTGGCCGGCCTTTTCCGAAAACAGGCTGGCGACGTCCTCGGCCACCTCGGCCAGATCGACCTCAATGGCCTCGAGGTCCATCTTGCCGGCCTCGACCTTCGAGAAATCGAGGATGTCGTTGATGATGCTGAGCAGGGACTGGCCCGACTTGGCGATGACGTCGGCATAGCGTTGCTGCCGGGCGGGCAGGTCCGACTTGGCCAGCATGTCGCTCAGCGCCAGGATGCCGTTCATCGGCGTGCGGATCTCGTGGCTCATGACCGCGAGGAAGTCGGACTTGGCCGCATTGGCGCTCTCTGCCGCGTCCTTGGCGAGGGACAGTTCGACGGTGCGGGCCTGGACTTCCCCCTCCAGTCCCTCGATCTGGGCCTGGATGCGGGCATCGCGTTCCCGGATGCCCTCGAGCATGGTGTTGAAGCCGAGAACCAGGTCCGCAACCTCACCCTCGGCAGCGATCTCCGCCGGTCGGGAATAATCGTTCGTTGCGTGGACGCCGCGGACGACACTGGCCAGGGCAATGACGGGACCACTGATCTTTCGGGCCACGCGGACGGCAACCACCATCCCCACGACCACGGCGACGAGGGCACCCAGCAGGGTCACCCAGACGGTCGCGAGCACGCGGTCGCGCAGGTCCGGCGTCTTGCTGAAAAGGGTGATCGATCCGACAGACTCGCCCTCGCTCATGACCGGGGCCGTGACCTGCACCGATCCCGTGGTCAGGGCCCCCCAGAGGGACAGGTCGCCGCCGCGATCGACGGTGGCATCGGACATCAGCCGCGCCCCGGCCCCCGTCTCGGCCAGCAGGGTCCCGTCTGTTGCCTGGACCCGGGCATAGCTGACCCCGGGCATCTGGCTGACGGAACGGATGGCGCTGAAGGTTCTGGCGCGATCACCGTCCCGCACGGCGTCGGACGACAGCGAACCGATCACCTGGGCGATCTGGGTCATCTTGAGGGATTCGAGAGCCGCCTGTTGCCGCAGGTCGTTCCAGGTCGCGAACAGTGCCGTCACAATAAAAGAAGCCAGAAGAGCCTCCATCACGAGACCAATCAGCTTTCGCCCGAGTGACCCCCTGGCTATCGGAGACATATCCAACGCACGACCTCTTCCGGAGACTGTATTTATTTATACCCCATATTAATGACCCGAGACTTAATATCGATAATGGTACGGGGGACATAAAGCCTGCCGAACCATCAGGCGCGACGTCTATGAGCAGCTTCTTTTACGTACTGGACGAGGATGCGCGCATCCTGTTCGTCGATGACGATCCCATCCTGCGAGAGTTCGCGCAGGTAAACCTGGCGTCGAGCACGGCTCAGGTGGACACCGCTGCGGATGGTCTCGAGGCGCTCGAAGCGCTCGACCGCCAGACCTATGATCTTTTGCTGGTCGATCTCGAGATGCCGCGCATGGACGGTTTCGAACTGTTGCGTCGACTGCGTGAAAATCCGGCCACCGAACACCTGCCGATCGTCGTCGAGACGGGGCGAGAGGATGTCGATGCGATCGACCGGGCGTTTCGCGCCGGTGCGACCGCCTTTGTTACCAAGCCGCTGAACTGGCGTCTGCTGACCTATCAGCTGCGATTCACCTTGCGGGCAGCACGGGCCGAGGCACGCCTCAGGGCCCAGACTGTGGCTCCACCGCCCGGGGCCGCCTTCTGAAGCCGGGCCTGTTTTTCGGGGCGATCGCCACCCTCGCATCGCGCCTTCTGGGCGACGATCGCGGGGTCATTGCGCTCAAATTCGCGCTCGCTGCCCCGGCCGTGATCCTGATCGGTGTCGGAGCCATCGATCTCAGCAATGTCCAGTCCTCCAAGACACGCCTGCACGACGTTGCGGATGCAGCCGCCCTGGCCGGAGCCTGGGAACTCGGTCTGGCCATCGACGATGATGCGGCCATCGCCCGGGCCGAGAATTTCGTGAAGGGCCAGGTCTCCGAATGGTCCGAAGCGCCCACGATCGTCACCGACATCACGGTCGAGGAAACAAGGACCCAGCGGATCATTCGCGTCAGGCTGGACGGCCATCGGCCCTCCTTCTTCGGCAGCATGCTCCCTCCGGGAGGCTGGCATTTTTCGGCCGAGGCCGCGGCCACGACGGTCGGCATGGTCCCCCTGTGCGTGCTTGTCAGCGGTGACTCCGGCTCGAAACTGCTAAACCTCGTCGACAGGGCCCGGCTCTCGGCACCGGCCTGCCTCGTTCACTCCAATCGCGACATCGACGTCGAGGGCGGCAGTATCTCCGCCTCCATGACACAGGCCGTAACCAGTGCTGCAGGCATCATAAGCCCCGCCCCCGGGACTGGGGCTGCGCCGATCGACGATCCGTTCGCCCAGATGGACCTGACCCCGCCCACCAACTGCGGGGGTTCGACGAAGATCGACAAGAAATCGGGTACGATAAGTCTGCCGCCCGGTGTCCATTGTGGCGGCGTCAAGGTCAGCGGCGACACAAAACTGATCCTCGAGCCCGGCGAGCACTGGTTCGTCGGGGGTGCTCTCGATATTGCCGAAAACGCCACACTTATCGGCAGTGACGTCGTCCTGTTCTTCGACAAGGCGTCGAAATTCGAGTTTCAGGATCAGGCCCTTGTAACCCTCGAAGGCCGCAGGACCGGTGCTTATGCTGGCATCGTCATGGCCGCGACACGAGAAAATACCCAAGATTTCGTCATATCTTCGGACAATGTCGAGAGCTTGCTGGGCGTTATCTACGTCCCAGAAGCCACATTGATCGTTGAAGGCACCGAGGAGGTGGCCCGTGACAGCGCCTGGACCGTCATCGTGGCGGAATCCGTCCATTTGACGGGCTCACCCTCCCTGATCATCAACGCCAACTATACCGGATCGGCCGTCCCCGTGCCCCAGGGCGTCGGACCCCGTGCCGGTGGATCAACCCTCGTCAGATAACGAGCCTCAGCTCAGGCCTGAAATCTGCCCGTTCGCATCCAGTGCGATGTGATTGGCTGCGGGAACCCGCGGCAGGCCCGGCATGGTGTTGACCGATCCGCACAGGGCCACGACGAACCCGGCTCCGGCCGACAGTCGAACCTCCTCTACCGGCAGGATGAACCCGGACGGCGCTCCAAAGGCCGTCTCGTCGGCACTGAACGAATAGGGCGTCCGCGCCATACAGACCGGCAGCATCCCTGCCCCCTCCGCCTCGAACCGGGCCAGATCGCGGGTCGCGGTGGCTGAGAAGGCGACATCACCGGCACGGTAGATGGTGCGGGCCACAGTCCGGATTTTGTCGGCCAGCGGCATATCCAGAGAATAGGTCGGCTTCAGCGCACCCAGCGGATCGGCGTGTGCATCCGCCGCCAGCGCCACGGCGCGCGCCAATCCTTCTGCCCCGGCCCCGCCATCGGCCCAGTGGGTACAGACATGTGCCTCGACACCCATGTCGGCACAGAGCCGCACGATGGTGGCCTGTTCTGCGGGCGTGTCGCCAGTGAAACCGTTGATGGCCACCAGGACCGGCAGGCCGAACCCGCGCAGATTCTCGACGTGGCGCGCGAGATTGGCAAAGCCCGCCTCGACCGCTGCGACATTCTCCGGACCGAGCGCGTCCTTGGCCATGCCCCCCTGCAGCTTGAGCGCCCGCACGGTGGCGACCACGACAGCCGCCGAGGGAGCCAGGCCGCTGGACCGGCATTTGATGTTGAGGAATTTCTCCGCGCCCAGATCCGCCCCGAACCCGGCCTCGGTCACGCAGAACTCGCCCAGCCTGAGGGCGGCGCGCGTCGCGATCACCGAATTACAGCCATGGGCGATATTGGCGAACGGCCCCCCGTGCACGAGGGCGGGCGTGCCGCCGATCGTCTGGACCAGATTGGGCAATATGGCCTCGGACAGCAGCGCCGCCATGGCCCCGGCGGCCTCCAGGTCATCCGCCGTGACCGGCTGGCCCGCCATATTGCGTCCGACGACAATCCTGCCCAGCCGTTCGACGAGGTCTGCCGGACCATCCGCCAGACACAGGATCGCCATGACCTCGCTGGCGACGGTGATGTCGAACCCGCTTTCGCGCACAGGCCCGTTCTTGCCGTCACCCAGAGCCACGGCGACCTTGCGCAGCGCCCGGTCGTTCATGTCCACGACCCGCCGCCAGGTGACCTTTCGAGGGTCCAGACCGGCTCCACCGCCCCAGTAGAGCTGATTGTCGATCATCGCCGACAGCAGATTGTGCGCCGCTGAAATGGCGTGGAAATCGCCTGTGAAATGCAGGTTGATCCGCTCCATCGGAACGACCTGGGCATAGCCACCCCCGGTCGCGCCGCCCTTTCGCCCGAACACCGGACCCAGCGACGGCTCGCGCAGGGCCACGATGGTGCGGCGTCCGATCCGGTTCAGGGCGTCGCCC
>QBLX01000108.1 GCA_003241825.1 Alphaproteobacteria bacterium | reverse complement strand
GTTCCACATCTGGCTGGCCAGGAAGGCGAGGCCGCCCGTCACCCCGGCCAGGATCTGGGCCACGGTCCGGGTCGCGCGCGGACCGATGGCGGCGAACAGGGCAAGGGTCAGCATGATGCCGAAGGTCGTCGACACCATGGCCATGGCCATCAGCAGCACATAAAGCCCCAGCCATTCGGGCCGCCCCAGCAGACTGGCGGTCACGATGAAGGGCGTAACGATCGCCGCGTAGAGCATGACGGCCACGAGGGCGATCGAGATGGCCCGCACCGTCAACACGACACGGGGCCTGAGCGGCGAGGACAGCAGCAGGTCGAGGTCGCGTCGTTCGAACAGGGCCTGCACGCTCATGTTGATGGACTGGGACAGCATCAGGGTGAACAGGGCCAGGGTGCCCCCCGTGACGATCAGGGCCACGAGCGGCGTCTGTGGCAGGGGAAACCGCGCGGCCAGGAAGCCCAGCCCGAGGCCGCCGATCGCGATCACGAGCCCGCCGAAGATCGCCAGTCCGATCAGGGCGATCTGGCTGGCACCCTTTTTCGCCTTCTTGCCGTCGGAGGTCTGCTGCTCCATGCCGCGCAGGCCCATCCGCATCTCGTGCGCCAGCAGCCAGACGGCCGAGCCGGCGGGCAGGAACCGCATCATGGGGCGTCGGTCCCGACCAGATCGAGGAAGACGTCTTCCAGCGTCCGGCCCTCGCGGCCCGAGCGGGTGCGCAACTCGTCCAGCGTGCCTTCGGCCAGCAGCTTGCCGGACTGGATGATGCCGATCCGGTCCGACATCCGTTCGGCGACATCGAGGATATGGGTGGTCAGGATGACGGTGGCCCCGGCCTCGACCCGCGCCTGCAGCAGGTCCTTGACCTGACGCGCCATGGCGGCGTCCAGCCCGGTCAGGGGCTCGTCCAGCATCAGCAGTTTCGGATCATGGATCAGGGCCCCGGCCAGGGCCGCCTTCTGCTTCATGCCGCGCGAAAACCCCTCGCAGCGTTCCGCCCGGTGCTCCCACAGGGCCAGCCATTCCAGCAGTTCCTGGGCCTTTGCCTGTGCGGATTTCGCGTCCACCCCCCACAGGCCGGCGACGAACTCCAGATATTCCATGGGCGTCAGCTTGTCGTACAGCATCGGCTCGTCCGGCAGCCAGGCCACCATCCGCTTGGCCGCCACCGGATCGGCCAGGGCATCGACGCCGAAGATGCGGATCGACCCGGCGCCCGGCTGGGTCAGGCCCGCCACCATCCGCAGGGTCGTCGTCTTGCCCGCTCCATTGGGCCCCAGCAGGGCATACAGCTCGCCCGCCCGCACCGTCAGGTCCAGATTGTCCACTGCTGGCCGCGTGAAAACCTTCCGCAGACCGCGGACTTCCAGCGCGCTCTCAACCATGACTCGATCCCCTGACTTACGCGCTGCGATGGTGACGGCGGGGCAGGGCGGGGTCAAATGACTCCGGTGTCATTTGGTGGATTTCGCTACTGCATCCCCGCCCGCACCTCGGCGCGGAGGGCGTCGATGGAGCGGAGGCCGGTGTCGGTCTTGAAGCGCCAGTAGGTCCAGCCGTTGCAGGCCGGGGCGTTCTCAAGAATCGCGCCCAGCTTGTGGATCGAGCCGGTAAACTCGCCGGAAATCAGCGAGCCGTCGGCTCGGACGCGGGCCTCGCGGTGGCCCTTGGGGCAGTAGAGGGTGTCGCCGGGGGCCAGCAGGCCGGCCTCGACCAGGGCCCCGAACGGCACCTTCACCTCGGCCCGCTTGGAGCCCATGACCACCAGGTCCTCGGGTTTGGCGGGGATGACGGCCTTGATCCGGGTCTCGGCCACATCGGCATAGGTTTCATCGCGCTCGATGCCCACGAACCGGCGGCCCAGACGCTTGGCCGCTGCGCCCGTGGTGCCGGTGCCGAAGAAGGGGTCCAGAATGACGTCGCCGGGTTTGGTCGCGGCCATGATGACCCGGTGCAGCAGGCCCTCGGGCTTCTGGGTCGGATGGGCCTTCTTGCCGTCCTCGCCCTTGATCCGCTCCTCGCCGGTGCACAGCGCCAGCGTCCAGTCGGAGCGCATCTGGGTGTCCTCGTTGAAGGCCTTCAGCGCATCATAGTTGAAGGTATAGCGCTTCTGGTCGCGCGACTTGGCGGCCCAGATCAGGGTCTCGTGGGCATTGGTGAACCGGGTGCCCTTGAAGTTCGGCATCGGGTTGGACTTGCGCCAGATGATGTCGTTCAGCACCCAGTAGCCCAGGTCCTGGATCGCGGTGCCGAGGCGGAAGATGTTGTGATAGCTGCCGATCACCCAGATCGAGCCCTCGTCCTTGAGCACCCGCCGGCATTCCTTCAGCCAGTCGCGGCAGAAGGCGTCATAGGCGGCGAAGCTGTCGAATTTGTCCCAGTCGTCGTCGACCGCATCGACCTTGGAATTGTCGGGCCGCAGCAGGTCGCCGCCCAGCTGAAGGTTATAGGGCGGGTCGGCAAAGACCATGTCCACCGACCGGTCGGGCAGGGTCCGCAGGATCTCGAGGCAGTCGCCGCGATGGATGATGTCGGTGGCGAGAATTGGGGTCTTGATAACGGTCACGGACACGGCCCTGCTCAGCTTGAGCCGACAGGGTGAATCCTTGTGGTTAAGGACGGTTGAACGCCGCGTTTCCGATCGTGCATTCCTGAAGATCGGTCGCTATGACGCAAGGATGATCGCTCGCCTTCGCCCCATTCCGTTCGACCTCGGTCCCGTCCACTTTGTCGGTATCGGGGGCATCGGCATGAGCGGCATTGCCGAAATCATGCTGAAGATCGGCTATTCCGTTCAGGGTTCGGACGCCAAGGCCTCGGCCAATACCGAGCGACTGGAGGCCCTGGGGGCCCGTGTCTTCATCGGCCACGACGCGGCTCATGTGGGGGACAGTGTCTCGGCTGTCGTCTATTCGACCGCCGTGAAGCCGACAAATCCCGAGATGATGACGGCCCGGGCACGGCGCATTCCTCTGGTCCGGCGGGCCGAGATGCTGGCCGAACTGATGCGGCTGCAGTTCTCGATCGCGGTCGGCGGGACCCATGGCAAGACCACGACGACCTCGATGGTGGCGGCCCTGCTGGATGCAGCGGGACTGGACCCGACGGTGGTCAATGGCGGGATCATCAATGCCTACGGGACCAATGCCAAGGTCGGTGACGGCGACTGGATCGTGGTCGAGGCCGATGAATCGGACGGCAGCTTCCTGCGGCTGAAATCGACGGTGGCCATCGTCACCAATATCGATCCCGAGCATCTGGACCACTACGGCGACTTCGACGCGGTGCGGAAGGCGTTCGTCGATTTCGTCGAGAACATTCCCTTCTACGGCTTTGCCTGCGTCTGCCTGGATCATGCGGAGGTGCAGAAGCTGGTGGCCTCCATCGATAACCGGCGTCTGGTCACCTATGGCCTCAACCCGCAAGCGATGGTGCGGGCGGACAATGTCGAGATGGCCGCCGACGGTTGCCGTTTCGATGTGGTGTTCCGCAATGGCGAGGAGCACCGGATCGAGGGCCTGCACCTGCCGATGGCGGGCTGGCACAATGTGGCCAATGCCCTGGCCGCCATCGCCGTGGCGCGCGAGCTCGATGTCTCGGACGAGGCGATCAAGGCGGGCCTGGCCGGGTTCGGCGGGGTCAAGCGGCGCTTCACCACCACCGGCGTCGTCGGCGGCGTGCGGATCATCGACGACTATGGCCACCACCCGGTCGAGATCGCCGCCGTGCTGAAGGCCGCCCGTCAGGTGACCGAGGGCCGGGTCATCGCCGTGATGCAGCCGCACCGGTTCACTCGCCTGCGCGACCTGATGGAGGATTTTTCGACCAGCTTCTCCGATGCGGATTCCGTGCTGATCGCCGACGTCTATCCGGCGGGCGAGGCTCCGATCGAGGGTGTCGACAAACATGCGCTCGTCGACGGGGTCCAGCGCTATGGCCACCGCAGCGTTGCGGCACTGGAGGGGGTCGCGGCCCTGCCGGGCGTGATCGCCGCCGAGGCGAAGCCGGGCGATGTGGTCGTGCTGCTGGGGGCCGGCGACATCACGACCTGGGCCTATGCCCTGCCGGGCCAGCTGGAAGCCCTGGCGTGAGCCCGGAGGCTGTCGTCATCCTCCGGCGCAGCGCAGCGGAGACCGGGGGATCCAGCGGTGCCGAAGGCGATCTCTTCACGCACGCTGTGTCCGCGACAGGGCCGCGCATTCGCGCGCCGCTGGGTTCCCCGGTCGCTGCGCGCCGGAGAATGACGAAAGGCAGAGGTGCGCATGACCTGGCGTGACCATCTTCCTTACGTGCGTGGCAAGCTGCTGCGCGACGAGCCCCTGGCCGCCTTCACATGGTTCCGGGTCGGCGGCGCGGCCGATGCGCTGTTCATTCCGGCCGATGCCGATGATCTGGCGAACTTTCTGAAAGCCGTGGACCCGGCGGTGCCGGTCACGGTCCTCGGGGTCGGGTCCAATGTCATTGTCCGCGACGGCGGTGTCGAAGGCGTGGTGATCCGGCTGGCCGGGCGGGCCTTTGCCGGGATCACCGTCGACGGCCAGACCGTGACGGCCGGGGCAGGTGCGCTGGATGCCATGGTCGCAAAGGCCTCGGCGAAGGCGGGCATCGCCGGGCTGGAGTTCCTGGCGGGAATCCCCGGCACTATCGGCGGGGCCCTGACGATGAATGCGGGCTGCTATGGTGCGGAGACGAAGGACGTTCTGGTCTCGGCACGGGGCCTGACCCGTACCGGCCAGCGCGTCGACTATGCCGTCGCCGACTTCGGCTACACCTACCGCCACTCCGAAGCTCCGGCGGACATCCTGTGGGTCGAGGCCGTGTTCGAGGGGCAAGCCGACGAACCGGACGCCGTCATGGCCCGGATCGAGGCCATCACCGCCCGGCGCGAGACGACCCAGCCGATCCGCGAAAAGACCGGCGGCTCGACCTTCAAGAACCCGCCCGGCCATTCATCCTGGAAACTGGTCGACGATGCGGGCTGGCGCGGGCGGCTGCATGCCGTGACCGGTGGCGGGGCGATGTTCAGCGACCTGCATTCCAATTTCATGATCAACCCCGGCGAGGCCACCGCCGCCGACATCGAGGGTCTCGGCGATACCGTCCGGGCCGACGTGCTGGCGAAAACGGGCGTTCAGCTGGACTGGGAGATCAGGCGGATCGGACGGCGGGCGGATTGAATTCCTGCCGACTTCTGACTATGATGACCAACATGTCATCGGACGCTCCCCATCAGACCTGGTCAGTCGCCGAGGCCAAGGCGCGCTTCAGCGAAGTCGTCCTGCGCGCCAGGGCGGGCGAGCCCCAGCGGGTGAGCCGCTACGGCAAGGACGAGGTCGTGGTTGTCTCGATCGACGACTGGAACGCCATGTCGGTCCGTCACAGCGCCATGGCAGCGAAGCCGCGAGGCAGTCTGCTGGAACTGTTCGAACCCCTTCGCGGCTCCGGCCTCGTGCTGGAACGCGCGGCCGGTGGTGCCAGAACGCCACCCTTCGGGGATGACGATTGAGGTATCTTCTCGATACCGTCGCCATTTCCGACTTCACCAAGATGCCGGGAGACCGGGGCGTGAAGGCATGGTTCGGGTCGGTAGATGAAGACGACACCTTTCTGAGCGTCGGCGTTGTCGCCGAGCTTCGCCTCGGCATCCAGAACCGGAGCGTGAACAGACACGGCGTCGATCTCGAATTCTGGCTCAGCCACCAGCTTCTGCCGCGATTTGCTGGCCGGATCATTGGCGTGGACCCCCTCGTCGCGGATGTCTGGGGTCGTAATCTTCATACCCTGCGTGCGGCCGGGCGCGTGAACTATGTGGTCGATGCCCTGATCGGGGCGACGGCGCGCGTCCACGACCTCGTGGTCGTCACGCGCAATGTTCGCGACTTCGAGCCACTCGGCGTCGATCTCCTGAACCCCTGGACGGATGGCCCCGGTCAAGGCACCGGTCTCCTCCCCAAATTTATCCGTCGCGATCAGGCTCTTGGTTAAGGCTTCTTAACCCTCTGGACGGCAATCGGGTGCGGGGCATCAAGGACGCCCGGAGCCGATCATGACCCGCCCGATTTCCGATCTTCACGTCGCCGTCCTGATGGGCGGGCTGTCGTCCGAACGCGAAGTCTCGCTGTCCTCGGGCAAGCAGTGCGCCGACGCGCTTGAAGGACAGGTCGCCCGGGTCACCCGCGTCGATGCCGGACGTGATCTGGCCCAGGTGCTGGCCGCGCTGAAACCCGACGTCGTCTTCAATGCCCTGCACGGCGACTGGGGCGAGGACGGCTGCGTCCAGGGCATCCTCGAGACGCTGCAGATTCCCTATACCCACTCCGGCCTGCTGGCCTCGGCGATCACCATGGACAAGGACAAGTCCAAGGCCGTGCTGCGGGCGGCCGGGATCAAGGTTCCCGGCGGCGGGCTGTTCGACCGCCAGGCCGTGGCCAGCGGTCACGTCATTCCGCCCCCCTATATCGTCAAGCCCAATGCCGAGGGGTCGTCCGTCGGGGTCTATCGCGTGCTGGAGGGCGAAAGCCCGGTCGCCGCTGTCGGAGCCGACGACTGGACCTATGGCGAACAGGTGATGGTCGAGCCCTTTATCCCCGGCAAGGAACTGGCCGTCACCGTGATCGGCGAGATGACCGGCCCGCGCGCCCTGACCGTCACCGACATCACCCCGGTCAAGGGCTTCTACGACTACGAGGCCAAATACGCCGCCGGCGGGTCGATCCACAAACTGCCGGCCGAACTGCCGCCCGCCGTTTTCGAGGCGGCCCTGCGCCAGTCCGAGCTCGCCCACACGGCCCTGGGTTGCCGGGGGATCTCGCGATCCGACTTTCGTTATGACGATGTTAAGGACGATCTCGTTCTTCTGGAGGTCAACACCCAGCCCGGCATGACGCCGACCTCGCTCGCCCCCGAGCAGGCCGCGTTCGTCGGGATGGATTACAGAGCCCTTGTCCGCTGGATCGTGGAGGACGCCTCATGCCCGCGGTAGTTCGCGGCGGTCGGCGACAGAACAGTCAGGCCCCGAAACGGGGTGCTCCGGCTGGTGCATCGCGTGGCGGGCCCCGGAACGCCCCGGCGACCGCTGCCAAGGTCGCCGCGCTCGGCAAGCTGGACCTGTCGCCCCGCGCCGTCATGATCGCCCTGTTCTCGGGCGTTATCGTGCTGGGCATCGTCCTGGCCACCGGCGCACGGGCTGATCGCATCGGCGCATCGATCGACCAGGGTGTCGCCTCGGTGGCGTCGGGACTGGGGCTGACGCTGGATCGCGTCCACATCACGGGAGCCTCCGAGGAGGCCACGCCCTCTATCCGCCGCGCGCTTCAGGTCCAGGCCGGACAGCCGATCACGACACTCGATCTCGCGGCCATCCAGGCCCGGGTCCAGTCGGTCGGCTGGGTCGAGTCGGCCCGTGTCGTTCGCCTGCTGCCCGACACCCTGATTGTCGAAGTCGTCGAACACGACCGCCTCGCCGTCTGGCAGACCGGAGGGCGTGCCTTCGTCGTCGACGGGTCGGGCAAGATCATTCCAGGCGCCGATCCCGGCCGCTATCCCGCCCTGCCGCTGATCGTGGGGCAGGGGGCCGATCAGGCCGCATCCGAGATCCTGCCTCTGCTGGACCAGCGGCCCCGCCTGATGAGCCGGGTCGATGCCCTGGTGCGGGTCGACGAGCGCCGCTGGGACCTGCGTCTCAAGGACGGCAGCCT
>QBLX01000107.1 GCA_003241825.1 Alphaproteobacteria bacterium | reverse complement strand
GCCAACCAGAACCCCGCCGATGACCCCCAGTGGAGCCACGGCCCACTGGCGAATATGGCGCGGCTTGATGTCATGCGTGGCCCTCCAGAGAATGTAGAGGCCCATCAGGGCGAGGTAGGCGATGATGAAGGGCTTGATCACATCGCCGTCGATGCCCGCAAGCACATAGGCTCCGAGGACTCCCCCGATCACGCCGGCCATGGCCAGCGGAAAGAACAGCCGCCACTCCACATTCCGGTGCCAGATATGCGAGCCCGCCGACGCCGCCGTGGTGAAGACCTCGGCCCCGTGCACACTTGCCGAGGCCGCTGCGGGGGGGACGCCGAATGCCAGCAGGACAGAGGACGAGATGACGCCATAGGCCATGCCCAGGGCGCCATCGACCGCCTGGGCCAGCAGGCCCACAATCATGAACAGCAGGAAGGTGTCCATCGATCCCCCGAAAACCCGATCCTTATCGCATGGGCGACGTCGATCGCAGCGTGTTTAACTGTCGAGCGCCCTTAGCGTTGCTGCCGGACGGAAAGCGGCTCATCGACAGCCAGCGCCCTCCGCGCTAAGGCTCCCGGCCTTCGATTTCAGGATACTCCGACCTTGCGACTGCCCCAGGCCCGGCTCGATCAGGTGCTCGACCGCTTCCACCAGGTGGAGGCGCGGATGGGCGCGGCCTCGGATGGACAGGAGATCGTCCGCCTGTCCAAGGAACATGCCGAGATGAAGCCGGTGGCCGATGCGGTGGCGGCGCTGGCGAAGGCGCGGACCGAGATCGACGAACTGGAGTCCATGACGGCGGACCCGGAGATGGCGGCCATGGTCGCCGACGAACTCGAGACCCTGAACGCCCGGTTGCCGGACATGGAGCGCGATGTCGCCCTGCTGCTGGCTCCGCGCGATGCGGACGAGAACGCCTCGGCCGTGCTGGAAGTCCGTGCCGGCACCGGCGGCGACGAGGCTGCGCTGTTCGCCGGAGACTTGTTCCGGATGTACAGCCGCTATGCCTCGACCCAGGGCTGGCGGGTCGAACTGGACAGCGCCACCGAAGGCGATGCCGGGGGCTACAAGGAGATCATCGCCACGGTGACGGGCGATGGCGTGTTCGGGCGCATGAAATTCGAGAGCGGCGTGCACCGGGTGCAGCGGGTCCCTTCGACCGAGGCCCAGGGCAGGATCCACACGTCTGCGGCCACGGTGGCGGTCCTGCCAGAGGTGGAGGATGTCGAGATCGATATCCAGGACAAGGATATCCGCATCGACACCTTCCGGGCCTCCGGATCGGGCGGACAGCACGTCAACAAGACGGATTCCGCCGTTCGCATCACCCACTTCCCTTCCGGCATCGTCGTGACGTCGTCGGAGAAATCCCAGCACGTCAATCGCGACAAGGCGATGAAGAACCTGCGGGTCCGGCTGTATGACATGCAGCGTCAGGCCAAGGACAACGCCCGCTCGGATGTCCGTAAATCCCAGGTCGGCTCGGGAGACCGGTCGGAACGGATCCGGACCTATAATTTCCCGCAGGGACGCGTGACCGATCACCGCATCGGACTGACGTTGCACAGCCTGCCGCAGATCCTGGAAGGCGACCTGGATCCGATGCTCAATGCCCTGATCGCCGAGGACCAGGCTGCGCGCCTGGCGGATCTGGAAGCGGAGTTCAGCTGATGGCAGGCCTCAAGGACAAGCGCGGCTTCATCGACAAGGACCGGCTGGACCTGTCCGAGCGTCAGGCGGTCGAATACTGGATGAAGCGCTGGGGCGTGACCCGTGACCAGATCACTGCCGCCCACCGCAAGGCGGGCCGCATGGTCAAGGACATCGCCGCCGAACTGGGCAAGAAGCGCTAGTTGCCGATACGGCCCGACGCCTGGCCCGTGATCCGGCAGACATAGTCGTTCTGCGGTCGACCGCTCTCGCTGCCGGTCGGCGACAGAATGCCACCGCGATCCCGGCACGAGGCCACGAGTGCATCATATTGGGCAGAGTAGCTGTTGACCGTACCGCTGCTTGCGCAGGCCGCCAGCAGCCCCAGGGTCGAGATCAGAACCAGATTACGCATTGTGTGACTCCTCTGGGGATCAGAATGCGCCGTATCGGTCAGGGTTTCCAGAGGGGCGCGACGCAGGCGTCGCTTGCCGCCGGGCGTCGGTCCGCGTAATCGCACCCTCATGTTCGGCCTTGCCAATCCTGACCGCTTCATGCGCTTCACCCGCCCCGTGACACCTGTCGCCTGGGCCGTTGCCGTCGTGTTGCTGGTGGTGGGCACCTGGCTGAGCTTCACTGCCCCCGGGGACTATCAGCAGGGCGATACGGTGCGGATCATGTTCGTGCATGTGCCCGCGGCCTCCCTTGGCCTGATGATCTATGGCGCGCTGGGGGTATCGAGCTTCTTTGCCCTGGTTTTCCGCCATCCCCTCGCAGACGCCGCGGCGCGGGCAGCGGCCCTGCCGGGCGCAGCCTATACGGCGCTGGCACTCATTACCGGTGCCTTGTGGGGCCAGCCGATGTGGGGGACCTGGTGGGTCTGGGATGCGCGTCTGACCAGCGTCCTGGTGCTGTTCCTGTTCTACCTCGGCTATATGGCGCTGCGCAGCGCGATCGATGACGAGGCCAAGGCGGCTCGCGCGGCGGCCGTGCTGGGTCTGGTTGGACTGATCAACCTGCCGATCGTCAAATTTTCTGTCGACTGGTGGAACACCCTGCACCAGCCCGCCTCCCTGCTCCGGGCCGGAGGGACGTCGCTGGACCCGGTCTTCCTGTGGCCCCTGCTGACCATGATGGCGGCCTACGCGGCGCTGTTCCTCGCCATCTGGCTGAGCGCGATCCGCACAGAGATCGTCCGGCGCCGGGTCATGGGCCTGCGGGCCCGCGCAGCCCAGAACGCATAGGGGCGATCGATGCTTGATCTCGACATGAGCCCCTACGGGGCGTTCGTCTGGCCGGCCTGGGCCATCACAGCCGTGGTCATGGCCGGTCTGGTGGCGCGCGCCCTGGCGGCCTCGAAACGCTGGAAAGCCGAACTGAAACGCCTCGAAACCGAAGCGGCGAAGCCGGGATCGGAAGCCGACGCATGAACCGCTGGTTTGCGGTCGTGCCGCTGGTCGTGCTGGTCGCCCTTGCAGCCCTTTTCATCGGCTGGTCTCTCCAGCGCGATCCGGCCTTCAAGCCCGACGCCCTGATCGGACAGCCCGTCCCGACGACGGTGCTGCCGGTTCTGACCGATGCCGTGGCAGGCCCGACCACCAGCACCCTGGCCTCGGTTGCCGCCGGTGGCCCGGTCGTGGTCAATATCTTCGCCAGCTGGTGCGCACCCTGCCGGATCGAACACCCCCGGCTGATGGCCCTGCAGGCGCAAGGCATCACGGTCATCGGGGTCGCCTACAAGGATGAGCCCGAGGCAACCCGCGCCTTTCTGGACGAGCTGGGCGATCCCTTCACGACCGTGCTGGTTGATCGCGAAGGCCGTGCAGGGCTGGACCTCGGCGTCTCGGGCGTGCCTGAGACCTTCGTCATCGATGCGCGGGGGATTGTCGTGGCCAAGCATTCCGGCCCGCTGATCGAAGACGAGGACATGGCCCGCCTGACCGAGGCCCTGGCAGGGGCTGCCGGGCGTTAACCCTTTCTCGACGGGTTTCATTAACCCTGTCGGCATGAACGCGATTCGTCCCGACCTTCCGATAATGCCGGGCGTACGGCCGCAGCCGGGCGCGGCCCCGGATGTGCGGGCGGCCTTTTTCCGCGCGGCCCTCGACCAGGTCCAGGCGGCTGCGCCTCTGGCATCGCCTGTCACTGCCCGTCCAGCCGAACCGGCGAACCGGGCATCGGCAGCGGCATCGCTGGAAACACCGACGCGGGACATGCGGCCCGGAAGCCTGCTCGACATCCTGATCTAGGACGTCGACCCGGCCGCCACGGCCTTCATCGACACGGACAGGTCGGCCAGCGCCGTGGGATCGACGGACGTGCCCCTGCCGATCAACTGACGCCCCATCATGAACTCGGGACCGGCGTTGACAGCCTCGACGCTGACGATCGTGTCGCCGTTGAGATGGAAGACCGCGAAGCTGTGGTCGGCAGGACTGCCGCGCAGGATCCGGCGATCGGCACCGAACGGCAGGCCCGCGATCTGCAGTTTGACGTCATACTGGTCCGACCAGAACCAGGGCACTTCCGGCGCTGGAGGTGCACGGTCAGTGATGGCGCAGGCGAACTGTCTGGCCTGTTCCAGGGCATTGGGCACGCTTTCCAGCCGATGCATGATCCCGCCATGAACCGGAACAGGGTGACGGGTCACGTCACCGATCGCAAAGATGGCGGGATCGGATGAGCGGGCAAACCCGTCGACGAGGATGCCGCCGGAATGTTCGCTGTCGCAGTCCAGGCCGGCGTCGCGGGCCAGCTGGTCGTCCGCAACGGCACCCACGCCGACGAGGGTCGCATCGGCCTCGATCAGGGATCCGTCCGACAGACGCACTCCGTGCTGCTCGAAGCCCGCGACCTCGGCGGACAGGCGGATGCTGACACCGTGCCCTTCATGCAGGGTGGTGAAAAAGGCCGACAGTTCCGGCGACGCGACGCGGGCCAGGACGCGATCCATTCGCTCGACCACCACGACCGTGGTACCGAGCGCCGTGGCGGAAGCGGCGGCCTCCAGCCCGACATAGCCCCCGCCCACCACGGCCAGCCGTCGTCCCGGACCCAGCTGGCCTTTCAGCCGTTCGGCATCCTCCAGCGTGCGGAGCTCGATCAGATCGGGCCGGTCCGCGCCGGCGACCGGCAGCTTGCGGGCGCGCGATCCGGTGGCCAGGACAAGCACGTCCCAGGCCTCGACCCTGCCGTCGGCGAAGGTCACAGTCCGGGCAGTCCGGTCGATGGTTGTCGCAAGACTGTCGGACCGGAAGTCGATCGCCTGTTCGGCATAGAAGCTCAGTGGCCGAAGCAGCAGGCCCTCGAGGTCCGCCTCGCCCTTCAGCCAGGCCTTGGAAAGGGGCGGGCGCTGATAAGGCGGAGACGGCTCTGCCCCCGCCAGCACGATCTCGCCTGCAAACCCGTATTGCCGGAGCAGGGCAGCCGCCGTTCCGCCCGCATGCCCCGCGCCTATGATCAGAACCTTGGCCATGGAAACCAGATAGAGGTTCATCGCCGGTCGAGAAAGCGCGTCAGGATGGAGATGCCGATTTAACCGCCCGCGCCAAGGACAGTCCTTGACTGTTCCATTGTTACAGCATAGTGGAACGCGCCATGACTGACCTCCCGTCGCCATCCTCGATCAGCAAGGCCGCCCAGGACCGGCTGGCCCTGTATGATGCCCTGCTTTGCCTTGAGACCCGCGAGGACGTGGACGCCTTCATGGCGGATCTCTGCACGCCGTCCGAACTGCGTGCCTTTGCCGAGCGCTGGGCTGTTGCCCGGCTGCTTGACCAGCGGCTGCAGTCCTATCGCGAGATCGCGCTCGAGGCCGGAGCCAGCCCCACCACCGTCGTGCGCGTCGCGCGCTTCCTCAAGGACATGGACAACAACGGCTACCGCCTTGTCCTCGACCGCCAGAAACTCGCCCAGACCCCGAAAGCCTGATCCAGAATGAGTACCGTACAGGGGCGGCTTCGTATCGCCGTCCAGAAATCCGGCCGCCTGGCCGATCGCAGCCTCGACCTTGTGAGGGACGCCGGCCTGCGCGTGATCAAGGGCAACAATGACCTCCTCTACCGGGTCGAGAACTATCCGATCGATCTGCTTCGTGTCCGCGACGACGACATCCCGACCTTCGTCGCCGATGGCGTCTGCGATCTCGGGATCGTCGGAGAGAACGTGCTCGAGGAGGGCCGCAACGGCGGTGCCAACGCCGAGGTGGTCATGCCGCTGGGGTTCGGCCGCTGTACGCTGAAGCTCGCTGTCCCGCCGACCCTTGCCTATGACGGGCCCATGTCGCTGAACGGCAAGCGGATCGCGACCTCCTATCCCAAGATCCTGCAGCGTTATCTGGATGCCCAGGGCGTCAAGGCCGACATCGTGGTCATGCGCGGCGCGGTCGAGGTCGCCCCGCGTCTGAAGCTGGCCTCGGCCATCTGCGATCTGGTCTCGACCGGTGCCACGCTCGAAGCCAACGGCCTCGATGCCCGCGAGACCGTGTTCGAAAGCCAGGCCGTGCTGATCCGCTCGCCGTCCGGACCTGAGCCTGAACTGGCCCATCTGCTGGAATCGATCGTCGAGCGGATGAGCGGCGTGGTTTCCTCGCAAGGGGCGAAATATGTGATGCTGAATGCTCCACGAAGTGCGCTGGACGCGATCACCGCGATCCTGCCCGGAGCCGGGGCACCGACGGTCATGCCACTGATGGGGCGTGATGACGCTGTGGCCGTGCATGCGGTTTGCCAGGAGGCCGTGTTCTGGGAAACGCTCGAGAAGCTGAAGGCCGCAGGTGCCTCGGCGATCCTCGTCCTGCCAATCGAGAAGATGATGTGATGAAACGGATTGACTGGTCTTCCCTCGACGCCGCGGGACAGCGCGAGGCCCTGGCTCGCCCGAGCCGCCGCAGTGAACGGGCGGTCACCGATGTGGTGCGCAAGATCTTCGACGACGTCCAGGCGCGCGGTGGGGCGGCGGTCACCGACTGGTCGATCAAACTGGACGGTGCGGCCCCCCGTCGTCTGGCCATCACGCCCGAACTGATCGCGGCCGCACGCGACCAGCTGGCCCCGGCCGACACGCGGGCCATCCGCATCGCGGCCGAGAATGTGCGGGTCTTCCACCAGGCGACGACTCCCCAGGATACAGCGCTGATCGAGACGACGCCGGGCGTGACCTCGAAACTGGTCTGGCGCCCCATCGGCGCGGCCGGCCTCTATGTGCCCGGCGGGTCCGCGCCGCTGTTCTCGTCCCTGCTGATGCTGGCCATCCCGGCGGGTGTGGCAGGGGTCGAGACGCGTGTGGCAGTGACGCCGCCCTCGCAAACAGGCGAGCCCCACCCCGCCATGATCCTGGCCGCAGCCGAGGCCGGTCTGGATGCTCTGTGGCTGCTGGGCGGGGCGCAGGCCATCGCCGCCATGACCTTTGGCGTGACGCTCGACGACGGTGAGATTCCGGCGTGCGACAAGCTGTTCGGGCCGGGCAACGCCTATGTGGCCGAGGCCAAACGCTATGCCTCCTCCCTGCCGGGCGGTCCCTCGCAGGACATGCCGGCCGGGCCCTCCGAGCTTCTGGTCATCGCCGACCGGGACGCCGATTTCGAGATCGCCGCAGCCGACCTGCTGAGCCAGGCCGAGCATGACGCCGACGCCCAGGTCATTCTGGTGTCTGACAGCGGCACCGCCATCACCGAAATCCTCGCCGAGGTCGAACGCCAGCTGCAGACCCTGCCCCGCGCCGAGATTGCCCGGGCATCCCTGGCCGAGGCGCGCGCCATTCGTGTCCGCGACATGGCCGAAGCCTGCAGGGTTTCGAACCTCTACGGCCCGGAACACCTCGCCATCCAGACGGTCGATGCACCGGACCTTGTTGCGTCCATTCGTGCAGCCGGGGCGGTCTTTGTCGGACGGAACGCCGCCGAGACCCTGGGTGATTATGCAGCGGGTCCCAGCCATGTGCTGCCGACCGATGGCGGCGCCCGGACCCTGGGCGGTATCACCACAGCCAGCTTCATGACCTCCATGTCGGTGCAGACCGTATCAGACAAGGGTGCTGCCGCCCTGGCCCCCGTCGCCGCGCGCCTGGCCCGGATGGAGGG
>QBLX01000106.1:5068-7847 GCA_003241825.1 Alphaproteobacteria bacterium | reverse complement strand
TCGCCCTGTGGCGGTTCACGACCCAGACCCTTTATCCATCCCACAATCCGACCGAGGCGGAGACCCTGACCCTGATCGCCGTCGGGGGATACGGGCGCGGCGTGCTGGCTCCGTTTTCCGATCTGGACCTGATCTTCCTGAGGCCCTGGAAGACGACGGCGCGGACCGAGACGGTCGCGGAGTTCATGCTCTATGTGCTGTGGGACCTGGGCCTCAAGGTGGGGTCCTCGGCCCGGTCGGTCGAGGAGGGTCTGGCGCTGGCGCGGTCCGACATGACGGTGCGGACGGCCCTGCTGGAGGCCCGGCACCTGACCGGCGACGTGGCCCTGGCCGAGCGGTTCCTGAAGACCTTTCGCGAACAGGTGGCCAGGACCGATCCCCGCGCCTTCATCGCCGCCAAGATGGAGGAGCGCGACGCCCGGCATAACCGCGCCGGGGCCGTCAGGTACCGGGTCGAGCCGAACATCAAGGACGGCAAGGGCGGCCTGCGCGACCTCAACACCCTGTTCTGGATCGCCCGGTCCCTGGCACCGGACAGTCCGCTGGGGGCCAGGGTGCTGGACGATCTGCTGACCGCCCGCGAGCGCCGCACCTTCGAGGAAGCCTTCGACTTTCTCTGGCGGGTGCGGGGGCATCTGCACCTGACGGCGGGTCGGGCCGAGGAAAAGCTGACCTTCGATCTCCAGCCCGAGGTGGCGCGGCGGATGGGCTGGCGCGGGCGTGGCGACGAGCCAGCGGTCGAGCGGTTCATGCGCCGATACTTCCTGACCGCCCGCGATGTCGGGGCCCTGACCCGGGCCATGAGCGCGACACTGGAGGCGCGTCAGCAGAAGAACACGATGAGCCTGTCGCGGCTGATCCCGGGACGGAAAAAGAATCTTGGCGTGCCGGGGTTCACGGAGGATGGCGGTCGGCTGTCGGTCACGGGGCCGGAGGTGTTCAGCGAGGATCCGGTCCGGCTGCTGAGCCTGTTCGTCTGTGCCGATACCCACGACCTCGACCTGCACCCGCATGCCTTCTCGGCCGTGACGCGGTCGCTGGCACTGGTGACGCCGAAGCTGCGGCGCGACCCCCGCGCGACCGCCGCCCTGCTGCATGTGCTGGCCCACGGACAGCGGCCCTACCGGGTGCTGACCATCATGAACGAGACGGGGCTGCTGGGCCGTTTCCTGCCGGAATGGGGCCGGATCGTCGGCCAGACCCAGTTCAACATGTACCACGCCTATACGGTGGACGAGCACACGCTGCAGGCCATCGGCATCATCAACGACATCTGGCGCGGCAAGCTGGAGGGCGACCATCCGCTGGCCCATGAGGTGATCCACCTGATCGCCGATATCGAGGTCCTGATGCTGGCCATGCTGCTGCACGACGTCGGCAAGGGCGGCGAGCGGGGTCAGCTGGAGGACGGGGCCATCGCCGCGCGCCGGGCCTGCGAGCGGCTGGGCGTCGAGACGCGGCGGATCGAACTGGTGGTCTGGCTGGTCAGAAACCACCTGGCCCTGTCGGACTATGCCCAGAAGCGGGATGTGTCGGACCCGGAGACCGTTCGGGCCTTTGCCGAACTGGTCGGCGATCCCGAGCGGTTGCGTCTGCTGCTTGTGCTGACCGTGGCCGATATCCGGGCGGTGGGGCCGGGCGTCTGGAACAGCTGGAAGGGCCAGTTGATGCGCAGCCTGTATTCCGCGGTCGAGGCCCTGTTCCGGGGCGAGGACATCGAGCGGGTCGATCCGATGGCCAATTACCGCGACCTGATCGCCCGGGCGGCTGCGAACGGGGCGGCGGCCGAGGCCACGACCGGCAAGGTTGTCCAGATCGAGCGCACGACCGAGATCGCCCTGGCCGCCCGCGACCGGCCGGGCCTGTTCGCTGACCTGGCGGCCGTGCTGGCCGCTGCCGGGGCCGATGTGACCGGGGCCCGGGTGGCAACCGCCGAGGATGGCACGGTGCTGGACGTGTTCCAGGTGCAGGACGGGGCGGACCTGCCCTATGGCCAGGCCGAACCGCGCCGCCTGACCACCCTGATCGCCGCACTGGAAGCCGCGGCGCGCGGGGAACGGCCGGTCGCCCCGCCCGCCATGCCGCCCGCCACGCCGCGACGGGCAGTGTTCGACGTGCGGCCGGTGGTGATGATCGATTCCGCCGCATCGGCCCACGCGACCGTGATCGAGGTCTCGGGTGCCGACCGGCCGGGCCTGCTGGCCGAGCTGTCGCGCACCCTCAGCGACCACGACCTGTCAATCCGCTCGGCCCATGTGGCGGGGTTCGGTGAACGGGCCGTCGACAGTTTCTACGTGACCGATGCGGTCGGCGGGAAGATCGTGTCCGAGGACCTGCTGGACACGGTGCAGGCTGCACTGGAGGCCGTGCTGGACCGCACGCCCGAAGCCCCCAAGGGCCGCCGAATCGTCGCCGCCCGCGCCAGCGCGAGAGACGTCTCGGACCTGAATCGTCCTGTTCGCCCGAGAGCCGTTCCCACGGTCCGGGAAGCGCGCTAAGCGCGGCTATGGTTTCGTCCGTTCTACCCGGTTTTTGCGCCCCGTCAGTGAGGGCGAAATGAGTCTGCTGCGGAACTCTGCCGTGCAGGCGTCACTGACTTTGGGCAGTCGACTGCTTGGCTTTGTTCGCGACCTCGCCCTGGCCTACCGGTTCGGTCAGGGTTCTTTGATGGACGTGTTCACCACCGCCCTGATGCTGCCCAATCTGTTCCGACGCCTGTTCGCCGAAGGCGCCTTCGCACAGGCCTTTGTGCCCATCTATGGCGGGGGGCGCCAGCGCG
>QBLX01000106.1:0-5058 GCA_003241825.1 Alphaproteobacteria bacterium | reverse complement strand
ACGGAGAAGCTGCCGCTGCCGTGACGGCTTCCGAGGCCATGTCGTTCATGCTGGCCGTGGTCGCGGGCTTCTGCGTGCTGCTTCAGGTCCTGATGCCGTGGATCATGCCGCTGTTGTTGTCTGCCTACAGGGATCAGGCGGGCATCATGCAATTGGGCGTGACCGCGACCCAGCTGGCCATGCCCTATCTGGCCTGCATGACCATCGCCTCCCTCTTGTCCGGGGTACTGAATACGTCAGGGCGGTTTGCGCTTTCGGCCGGTGTACCGGTGTTGCTGAACCTCTGCACCCTGATCCCGCTCGTCGCCCCCAGCGTGATAGCCGGGGTGGATGCGTCGGATACGCTGCTGTTCACGACGGCAGCGGTGACCGTGTCGGGTATCGCACAGGCGGGCCTGTTGTGGTGGGGCGTCCGGCGGCTAGGCGTTGGCCTGAAGATTTCCTGGCCGCGCCTGACCCCGACGGTCAAGCGCACGCTGATGCTGGCGATCCCCGGCGCATTGGCCGGCGGCGCGATGCAGGTCAACAGTCTGATCAGCCAGATGCTGGCGGGGTCCGACCCGGGCGCGCGCTCTGTGCTCTACAATGCTGACCGTCTCTATCAGCTGCCTTTGTCACTCATCGGGGTGGCGATTGGTCTGGCGCTCGTGCCACGCCTGACCCGTGCCTTCGTCTCGAACGATCAGGAGGGTGGTCGCCAGACGATGGATGACGGTTTTGCACTGGCCATGACCTTGGCGCTTCCGGCGGCTGTGGCCCTCTTTGTCATCCCCTATGTCATCATCGATGCCACCACGACGCGGGGAGCATTCACCAGCGAGGATGCTGCACGGACCGCTGACGTGCTGAGAATGTTTGCCTGGGGGGTCCCGGCCTTCATTCTGGCAAAGGTGCTGACGCCCCCCTTCTTCGCGCGGCAGGACACGCGTCGTCCGATGATTTTTGCCGTGACCTCAGTGGCGGTGACCCTTGTCGTGGGTACGATCGCGTTTCTGTGGCTGGCAGCGCAGGGACGGGATGGCGTGCTCGGACTGGCTGCGGCCACCAGCTTCTCGGCCTGGGTGAATGTCGGCCTGCTGGCAGTCGTCCTGAGACGCGAGAACATCTGGGCTCCATCTGCAGCCTTTATCTCGCGCATGAGCCGGGTCGTCGCCGCGAGCGCAGCAATGGGTCTGGTCCTGCTGCTGGCCAGCATCAACTATGAGCGACTTTCGTCCCTGCTGGTGGCCAAGGAGATCGCTGTTCTGGCGATCTGCGGCGCGGGTGCGCTTGTCTACGGGGTCTGTGTCGTGCTTTTCCGCGCGGCGAGCCTGTCCGAGCTCAAGGGCGCCCTGCGTCGTGAGCCGGGTGCGCCGACCAATCTGGATATGGACTGATGACCGACGCGACGATGACGACCCCGATCGACGACAAGGCCTACACCGGCCCGCGCCGTGTCCTTTCGGGCATCCAGGCATCCGGTGCCCTGCATCTCGGAAACTATCTGGGAGCCCTGAAGCGGTTTACCCAGCTGCAGGACGCGGGTGCTCCCTGTTTCCTGTTCGTCGCCGACCTGCACGCCATCACGGTCTGGCAGGACCCGGCCCTGCTGACGGCCCAGACCCGCGAGATCGCGGCGGCCTATCTGGCCTCGGGCCTCGATCCGGCGAAGTCGGTGATCTTTCCCCAGTCGGCGGTGCGGGCCCATGCGGAACTGGCATGGGTGTTCAACTGCGTCGCCCGGCTCGGCTGGCTGGACCGGATGACCCAGTTCAAGGAGAAGTCCGGCAAGCACAAGGAACGCTCCAGCGTCGGCCTGTATACCTATCCGGTGCTGCAGGCGGCCGACATCCTGCTCTACAAGGCGACCGAGGTGCCGACCGGCGAGGACCAGAAACAGCATCTGGAACTGACCCGCGACATCGCCGCCAAATTCAACACCGACTTCGGCGTGCCCGGCTTCTTCCCCCTGCCCGAGCCCCTGACCCAGGGGCCGGCACCGCGGGTCATGTCGCTGAGGGACGGGGCGGCCAAGATGTCCAAGTCCGATCCGTCGGACCAGTCGCGCATCAACCTGACCGATGACGCCGACACGATCTCGGCCAAGATCCGCAAGGCCCGCACCGACGCAGAACCCCTGCCGGAGACGGTGGACGGTCTGGGCGAGCGGGCCGAGGCGAAGAATCTGGTGACCCTCTATGCCGCCCTGGCCGACATCAGCCGTGAACAGGTGCTGGAACAGTTCGGCGGCCAGGGTTTCGGGACGTTCAAGCCGGCACTGGCCGACCTCGCCGTCGCGTCGCTGGCTCCCGTCAGTTCGGAAATGCGGCGCCTGATGGCCGATACCGCCGAGATCGACCGGGTCCTGAAAGACGGTGCCGAGCGCGCCGCCGCCATCGCCGACCCGGTGGTCGACGAGGTCAAGCGGATCGTGGGCTTCTGGCGGGCCTGACTCCAGCTAAGCCAGCGTGGATTGCCATCAAACTCTTGGTTCGACGTCCGTTACAAGGCTCGGGCTCTGAGCCAGCCTTCGCAGGTGGCGCTCCACTGCGATGATCAGGAAAAAGAACATAACGGCCAGAAATCCGCCAATGATCTGAAGAGCGATCAGCAAGCGGGGGCCGATCGCAGCGCGGGTGTTTTCGCGCTCTGTCAGCGTGCGGTAAGCATCCGACGCATTTGATTCTGCGCGAGCGGCCCACAGCGTGCGGAACGTACCATCTGCTCGCCCAAAGGCCACAAACGGGCTTACGATGCCGTCTGGATAGGCCGGAACACACCTTTCCACAGGCACATTTCGCGTCACTTCACATCCGTAAGGGGTGTAAAACCAGTCTGAACAAGCCGTGCTACTGGAATCCCAACCCCGACGTTGTTCGGTCACGGTGCTGCAGCTTTGCGCGGTTTTTTCAGCAGCCTTGTACTCCGCCAACAACCTTACCGTTCCCGGGTCCGACATCGCAGCGGCAACGGCGGCTTGTGCCTGCTGTTGATACTCGGGATTCTCGACAAAGCGCTTTGTCGCAAGGGATGAACCAGCAGCATAGGCGCCGAGATCATAGCCTAGCGCTGACAAAAGCTCAGCCTCAGTGAGGGTCTTGTCCTCGTCCTTTTTGTACGCATCTGACGCGCGTTTGTAGGCAGCGTAATACGGACGGAAAACGTTAGCTTGAAAAGTAGCGTGTCTTTGCCGCACGCCCGAACTGATCTCAGACTGACCAGACGCTTGCCGCGGTGGGGTGGGCGTCTTCATCGCCGAAACTACGTCGGCGGGTGAAACCGCAGTCTTCTCCTCCTCGACGTCGGTGGACACGGCGATACGCCATAGACCATCAGCCGCAAAGCCAATGGCAGCTAGCAAGCACAATGTGGCAACAGCTAGAACCGCGACCCGCAGTATCGCAAGATATGCGCTTTCAACGCGATCAAGGCGCGTCGTCTTCAAACTTTTCAACATCTTTTGGCCCCCCAGCCATGCGGCTCCGGCCACGAAACAATCTATTGGCGTGTTCTTGGTGGAAGACAAGCGATTCAATAATCGCCCCTCACCCCGGCTGGGCGACGTCCTCCAGCAGGGCGCTGAAACGGCGGATGGCCTCGTCGGCCAGGGCCGGGTCGTGGCGCATCGGCGGGGCGTTCATGGGCTCGTCGAAACTGTGGGTGCCCTCGGCGATCCAGGTCTCGACCTCGGCTCCGCAGTTGCGGACCATGTCGTGCACCCTTTCGGCATTGCGGACCGTGGTCAGGTGGTCGCGTCGGGCGACGACGGCGAGGACCCGCGGGCAGTGCCGCCAGGGCTTCATCCGGTTGGCGGCACCGATTCCGACATAGGGGTAGGCCAGCCAGGTGGCCCTGACGCCGGACAGGTCGCAGGCCTCGGCGTCGATGATTCCCATGGAGCCCCGGCGGTTCGGGTCCGCGCTCATGGCCTCCATAATGCCCCAGCCGCCGTGGCTCCAGCCTGCAAGCGCCAGACGGCTGCCGTCGACGTCGGGCCGGCGTGCGAGGCCGGAGATGGCCGCGAGGATGTCGCCCGCACGCTGGTGGCCATGGAACAGCAGGCCGGTGCAGACCGTGGCCATGGCATAGTTCCGGCTCCAGCCGCGTGCAGCATAGGAATCAACGATCGCGGCGCGCCATCCGACCGAGCGGGCGGCCTCCGCGTATCGGGGGAGATGCGGCCTCAGGCCTCCACAGCCGTGGAACAGCAGGACAGTGGGGCGAGGGCGATCGTCATCGGGACCGACGACGGTGGTGTGTGGCTCGAGTCGGGCCCAGCGGGCGGATAGGGTGTCCATGGCGGACACCCTATCCGTTCGCCGGCGGCCTTGCAGCCGTCGTTCTCTAGCTCAGGACAACGATGGCGACGCGGCGGTTCTGGGACCGGCCTTCGGGCGTGTCGTTCGGCGCGACCGGGCTTTCCTCGCCATAGGAGATCGTGGCCATGCGGTTCAGGGCGATGCCCTGACGGCTCAGATAGCGGCGGACCGCCTCGGCACGGGCTTCGCCGAGGGCGTTGTTGTAGGATTCCGGACCGGCGGCATCCGTATGGCCCTGGATTTCCAGATAGACATTGGCGTTCTCGGCCCGCAGGCGCTGGGCCAGTTCGCCGAGGCGAGCTTCGGCTTCGGGCGAAAGGGCGTCGCGGTCGGACGGGAATTTCACCGAGTCGTCGGACAGGACGACCTCGTAGAGGAATTTGCCCTCGGCCAGTTTCTGGGCGGCAGTGGCCCGGTTCAGCGCTTCGCCGGCGAGGCCTTCGACCTGATTGACCCGACCGTCGACGGTGGTCACGCGGGTGTCGACGACCTCGACCTGATCGCGGACGAAGCGGTGGCTGGCACAGCCGGAAAGCACAAGGGCGCCCAGCAGGGCAGCGGACGCCGCCGTGGCGGAACGGGAGAGGACTCGGGTCAAGGCAGGTCTCTGTCGTTGCGGGCGCGCCGGACCCGGAAGGAGATTGCGCGGGCGCAAGGGTGCCGGGATCGTGATGGCCACGTGATGACGCTGAAGAGGCAATCCGGGCCGATTCTCACCCGGTTCCGGCCATGGTTGGGATACCGCCGGACGCCCCCTTTC
>QBLX01000105.1 GCA_003241825.1 Alphaproteobacteria bacterium | reverse complement strand
CGTCAGGACCGGTGCGATTCCCACAAGCGCTGTCATCTGGGCCAGTGACCCGACGATGCGGGCGATGGGGAAAGGCAGCGGGGCCAGCATCCTGTTCCGGCCCGTTTCACGCAGGATGTATTCCAGGATCTCACGGAACGACCAGACAGCCGGGCCGCCCAGTTCGTAGGTCCTGCCTGCCGCAGCGTCGGTCACCACAGCACGGGCAATCGCCTCGGCAACGTCCCCGACATAGACGGGCTGGAATTTCGTCCCGCCGCCACCGACCAGCGGCAGGGCCGGTGCCAGGGTCGCCATGGAGGCAAAGCGGTTCAGGAAGCCGTCACCGGCCCCGAACACGATAGAGGGCCGCAGGACGACGGTGTCCGGCTTGATGTCGCGCATCACGACCTCGGCCTGACCCTTGGACCAGCCGTAGAGCCCCCTGGAGTTCACGTCCGCACCGATGGCCGAGACCTGGACCAGCCGTCCGACCGACTGCATCACGCAGGCTTCGGCGATCACCCGGGCCGCATCGACATGCATCTTCTCGAACGTGCCCTTGGGCGTCTCGTAGAGGATACCGACCAGGTTCACCGCCGCATCAGCCCCCTTCAGGGCAGCCGAGACCTCGGAAACATCCGTGACGTCGCAGCGGACAAGCTGGATCTGGCCGGGATCACCCAGCGGACGCAGTTCGTAGGCGGAGTTGGGGCTGCGGACGGCGACCCGGACGCGCCAGCCCCGTTTCGCCAGGGCACGCACGGCCTGCGACCCGACGAAGCCGGAGCCTCCGAAGACGGTAACCAGACCCGGACCTGCGTCGGCCATTGTTCACTCCAGCGAAAGCGTTGTCGGCGCGGGATAGACGATGCCGTCCCGGGTCGCAACGCGGGTCAGGGACGCAGACGGTTCGATTGCTGAAAACCGGAGTTGACCGCCTGCTCCGGTTTCCCTAAAGGTCCGCGCCTTCCGGACGAAAACGCCTCACGGCATGACGTCTGGGCCCAGGTGGCGGAATTGGTAGACGCGCTGGCTTCAGGTGCCAGTGATAGAAATGTCGTGGAGGTTCGAGTCCTCTCCTGGGCACCAATATTCAAAGGCCCCGTGTCGCGAGACGCGGGGCCTTTTTCTTGGCCTATCGCATCTCGCCGGGTGAGGCGCTACTTGAGGCCGTCCGTATTTGGTTCGAAGAAGGCTCATGACTGTTTATCTGCATGAAGGCGACCTGCCCGACGGGCTTGATTTCGGGGCCTCCGTCGCCGTCGATTCCGAGACAATGGGCCTGCGGTTCAGACGCGACCCGCTTTGTGTGGTCCAGCTGTCGAGTGGCGACGGCCATGCCCACGTCGTGCGGCTGAACAGGCCAGGCTATGACTGTCCCAACCTCAAGGCCCTGATGGCCGATCGCAATGTGCTGAAGATCTTCCACTTCGGTCGTTTCGACATCGGCATGCTGGAGCTGCATCTCGGGGTCGAGACGGGGCCGGTGTACTGCACCAAGATCGCCTCCAGGCTGGCACGGACCTATACCGACCGGCACGGGCTGAAGGATGTGGCGCGAGAACTGGCCGGTATCGACCTGTCCAAGGCGCAGCAGTCCTCGGACTGGGGTGCAGCAGAGCTGAGCCAGGCGCAGCTGGACTATGCCGCTTCGGATGTCCTGCACCTGCACATCATCAGAGAGCGGCTGGACGCCATGCTGGTGCGCGAAGGCCGGATGGCTCTGGCCCAGGCCTGTTTCGACTTCCTGCCCATGCGATCCCGCCTCGATCTGGAGGGGTGGGACGAGATGGACATCTTTGCCCACAGCTGATGGCCGAAACCGACGCCAGAGAGGACCGCAAGCGCGAGGACGAGGCCCGGCTGGCCCTCGCTGCCGAGCGCTGGCGCGCCCGCTCGGCGCGGGTGAAGCTGTATCGACGCCTGTTGCCGATCCTGATCCTGCTTCTCGCGGGCGGTGCCCTGACCTGGACCGTCTTCCGGACTGTCATGTCGGGGGTTGAGCGCGAAGCCAGCCAGAGCCGTGCCATAGCCCTCGAGAAGCCGATGTTCCACGGACAGGACGCCGAGGGCCGATCCTTTGTCATCGGCGCCCAGGGTGCCGTGCGTGACCCGAACACAGGCTTTTTCACCCTCAACGGGCCGACACTGAGGCTGAACCTTGGCGGCCGAAGGGTCACCCAGATCACTGCCGACGCCGGCACCTACAACGAGGCAGGGCGCACAGTCACGATCGGCCCCAACGTGAAGATTTCCGAAGGCGAGTCCGGGTTCGACCTGGTCACGCCAGAAGCCGTCGTGGACACCCGGACCGGCATCGTGACCGGCAGCAAGGGCATATCCGGAACGGGTCCGCTTGGAACCATCTCCGCTTCGTCCTATGTGATCGCTGAACAGGGCGAACGGGTGACGTTCAGCGGCTCGGGTGAAAATAAGATACGTGGCACGATCAACGCCACGTCTTCCGGTGAATGACATGACCAGAACGACCCTTGCCCCTGCCCTGCTGACGGCAGCCGCCCTCCTGGGGATGGCCAGTCCTGCCCTGCCGCAGAGCGCACCGACGGCCAGTCAGGGTTTTGCCTATTCGGCCGACGACGGAAATCTGACCCCCATGACCGTGTCCCTGCGCGGGCGGGCAGAGATCGTCCAGGGCGGCAACCGGATCCGCGCCAACGTCATCGAGGCGACCCGGGGCGGCAGCGGCGTCAGCCGGATCGAGGCGACCGGCGACGTCTATTTCGTCACGCCGGACCAGAGCATGCGCGGCGAACGCGCCGTCTACACACCCGGCAATGACGAGATCGTCGTTACGGGCGACGTGGTCCTGACCCAGGGCCGCAACGTCCTGACCGGGAACCGGGTGGTCTACAATACCCGTACCGAAACTGCCCGTATCGAAGGCGGAGGCGGCAACGGCCGTGTCCAGGGCGTCTTCTATCCCGAAGGCGACAACTGAGCCGCTCCGGCTCGTTGGATCTCATCCGTGGCCCGCAAGGAACTCTCCGCCCTCAACCGTGACGAACCGGAAACCCTCGCGGGTCAACCGGAACCCGCCATCGTGCCCGAGAGGGGGCTGAGGGTCCGCAACATTGCCCGCAGCTTCGGCCAGAGGCAGGTCGTCCGCGACGTCTCGCTGACGGTCCAGCGCGGCGAGGTCGCCGGCCTCCTCGGCCCCAATGGTGCCGGCAAGACCACCTGTTTCTACATGATCACCGGCCTGATCCCTGCGGACAGCGGCTCGATCTGGCTGGATGGCGAGGAGATCACGGCCCAGCCCATGTACCAGCGCGCGCGGATGGGACTGGGCTACCTGGCCCAGGAAGCCTCGATCTTTCGTGGCATGACTGTGGAGCAGAACGTCAAGGCCGTGGTCGAACTGCGCGAAAGCGGCAAGGCAATCGACGCTGAGACAACGCGGCTGCTCGGCGAACTCAACATCGACCACCTGCGCCATGCCCCGGCCCAGGGCCTGTCGGGCGGTGAGCGCCGCAGGGTCGAGATCGCCCGGTCGCTGGCCGGCAGGCCCAGCTTCATGCTGCTGGACGAACCCTTTGCCGGGATCGACCCCCTGGCCATTTCCGACATCCGTAACGTCATCCGCTATCTCGCGAGTGAAGGAATCGGCGTCCTGATCACCGATCACAATGTGCGCGAAACCCTGAGCATCATCGACCGGGCTTCGATCCTGTCGGGGGGCGAGGTCCTGTTCGAAGGGACCGCCGACGAGGTTATCCACGACCCCGAGGTCCGCCGCGTCTATCTTGGCGATCTTTACGGCTGATCAGCCTCCCCGGCGGCCAAAGCTGCCAGCAGGCGTGAGGGCCTGCGGCCGCGCGTCACCCCCCCACTTTCGCGACGGCGTCGCCTGGGTCCGGTGGTTTGTGACAGGCTCCTGACGAAACGGCGGGCCGGGGTTGGAGAAAAGAAGAAAAGAGGAGAGAAGAGACGCGGCGAACAGCACCTCAAGAANTGGGTCCGGTGGTTTGTGACAGGCTCCTGACGAAACGGCGGGCCGGGGTTGGAGTACGGCGTCCGGGCTTCGCGCCTCGCCTCGGCGAACAGCACCTCAAGATGGGCATCGTTGAACAGGTGAGATTCCGTGTCGTCCTGAACCGCCTCATCCCTTGGGTCCGGTCCGAACCGGTTGGTCCCCGGCGTACCGCGCATCAGCAGCATGACGAACAGAGACACGTTGCAGACGCTGCCGATGAGCCAGATCACCGCGACCGTGCTCAGGCTGTCCATAAAGGCTGTCATTGCCTCCCGGGATGGACCTCCGGCGGTCATCTCCTGCAACACCGTGACCGATGAACCAATCAGAAAGACCGGGGCCAGCACGCCTGGCAGCACCAGCCCCATCCAGCGGGCGGATCGGTTGGAGTCATGGAGCCGTCGCACCTGCAGGGCCAGATTCGGAAGCAGCAGAACCACCCCGAACAAAAGCATGAACCCGAGCAGGATCGGCGTTGCCACGCCGATTGAACCGCAGCCCGCTGCAATGACCCGCAAGACGAGCACAGACATGGTCCCGGCAAACAGGGCCTGGGCGAACATGAACTGCATGTACTCGCCACGACGGGACCGGCCCTCGAAGTCGGCATAGTGGATCAATGGTCGGAAAAGCAGCATGGTCGAACGCCTCGATGGCCGTTCGGTCAACGCTCGGGCATCGCCCTCAACATCGCTCTAATCGATAAAGTTAAACCTGCGGTATCGATGTTCGATGATCGCGTTGGCGTCGCGTTAACGGATGCTCGCCATTCTGACAGCAAGTTCCGGGCCACGATGGCTTCCGGCGACAGGGGTGTCACACGGTGATCGGTCAGAGGCTCGAGGTTCGGCAGGGTCAGGGGCTGGTCATCACGCCCCAGCTCCAGCAGGCGATCAAGCTGCTGCAGTTGTCGAACCAGGAACTGGACGAATTCGTCGAGGCCGAGCTTGAAAAAAACCCCCTGCTCCAGCGCGACGAGAGCGACGGGCCTGCAGAACACCCGAAAGGCGACGATGCACCCGCCGTCACGAGCTCGGCCGACGCGCCGGAGCTGAGCTTTTCGGAGATCGAGACGTCGGACCGCAGTTCAACCGTCGATGCACGCGAGGACGACGTTTATGGTGACGCCACGCCTGGAGAGCGGACCTCGGACCGGCTCGGTGACGACGCTGGCCAGCCCGGACTGACGGACTGGTCTGCAGCGGGCAAGGGCGGCAGTTTCGACGATGGCGACGGGGGTGAGCGGCCGGAACGCCAGATGCTGACCCTGTCCGAACACCTTCAGGCCCAGGCGTCCTCGGCGGGCTTTTCTCCGGTTGATCATGCGATAGCCCTTTCCCTGATCGACGGTGTGGATGACGGGGGCTATCTGCGCGGCGAACTGGCCGAGATTGCCGATCGACTGGGGTGTGAACTCGCACGCGTCGAGACGGTTCTGGGGGTCTGCCAGGGCTTCGAGCCGACCGGCGTCATGGCCCGTTCCGTCCCCGAGTGCCTGAAACTGCAGCTGATCGAGCGCAACCGGTTCGATCCGGCCATGGCCTGCCTGCTCGACAATCTTGAACTGCTCGCCCGGCGTGACCTGTCTGCATTGCGCGCCCGTTGTGGCGTGGATGCCGAGGACATGGCCGAGATGATCGCGGAGTTGAAGGGTCTTACGCCCCGCCCGGGCGCAGGCTTCGGGGCAGAGACGGCCCAGACGGTGATTCCCGATGTCCACGTCCGGCCCGACCCGGCCGGTGGCTGGCGAGTCGAGCTGAACTCGGACACCCTGCCACGCCTTCTGGTCGACAAACGCTATCACGGCATCGTCCAGGCAGGCGCGCGCACGGACACGGAAAAAGCCTTCGTTGCCGATTGCGCCGCCCAGGCCAACTGGCTTGTGAAATCGCTGGACCAGCGGGCCAGGACAATTCTGAAGGTCGGCTCCGAGATCGTCCGGCAGCAGGATGCCTTCCTCGCGTTCGGCGTCGAATTTCTGCGCCCCCTGAACCTGAAGACCGTGGCAGAGGCGATCGGAATGCACGAATCGACCGTCAGCCGGGTCACGTCGAACAAATACGTCTCCACACCGAGGGGCGTTTTCGAGCTGAAATTCTTCTTCACGGCCTCGATCAATGCCACCGGTGACGGCGCGGCACATTCCGCTGAAGCCGTTCGCCACCGGATCAAATCCATGATCGATCACGAAGCGGCTGACGGAGACGTCCTGTCGGACGACCGCATCGTCGAGATCCTCAAGGAGGCGGGCATCGATATCGCCCGCCGAACGGTGGCCAAATATCGGGAAGCACTCAGGATTCCGTCATCGGTCCAGCGGCGCCGGCAGCTCAGGTTCGCCTGATCGGCGCGGTCGAACACGCAAGCGTTACTGGAAAACGACGTTCCTGATTGACACCGGACGCAAGGAGTCGCGTTCTATGCCTATGCAAGTCCAAGTCAGCGGCAAGCACGTGGATGTCGGCGAAGCGTTAGGCTCGCGCATCTCCCTGGAACTCCAAGAGGGCGTCGGAAAATACTTCGAACGCGGCGGTGAAAACGCCGAGGTCGTCGTCTCCAAGGATGGCTATGGCTTCAAGGTGGACTGTTGGGTCCGTCTTGCGTCAGGCCAGACCCTTGTCACGACCGGGCTGGGGGGCGATGCCCACTCTGCCTTTACCGAAAGTCTCGACAAGCTCGAGAAACGGGTCCGCCGCTACAAGCGTCGGCTCAAGGATCATCACATCGGGCCCAAGGGCCTGTCGCCTGAGAAAACCGAGAACGCCGCCCGCGACGTGGCCCGCAGCATCGTGCTGCGGGACCCGGACACGATCGCCGACGACGATTTTGGCGATACCAGCGAGGCAGACGAAGCTCCACCGGTCGGGATGGTCATCGCGGAGACCCAGGCCGAGATCCGCACCATAACGGTCGGGCGAGCGGTTCTGGAGCTCGACATGACCGGCTACCCGGTTCTGCTGTTCCGCAACGCCGCCCATGGCGGTCTGGCGGTCGTCTATCGACGCCCCGACGGAAATGTGGGCTGGATTGATCCTGAGCGAACGCAAAGCCTCAACAGTCGCAGTCCTGTCCAGAGCAACGGCATTCAGGCCTGACGCACGTTCGCGTGATGGCTCATGAACCTTTCGATCAGGGGCTATCGCAGGGGAGCGGGACGGTCTAAACGGCGCCCGCTCCCGATGGGATCAGTTGCGAGAGTCTGGAACCGCTACTCATGCACATCGGTGATCTATTGATCGGTGACGCTATCCTGATCCGTCAGGGAGCTTCGTCCAAACGTCAGGCCCTTCATGTCGTCGCGGAGGCAGCGTCTGACCTGCTCGGCCTGGGCGACACCAGCATCTTCGACGCCCTTATGGAGCGCGAGGCGCTGGGGTCCACCGGGCTTGGGTCCGGGGTGGCTGTGCCACACGCCCGGCTGGCCGGCCTCCAACGGGTTCAGGCGGTATTCGTCAAGCTCGAGTCCCCCGTGTCGTATGACGCTCTGGACGATCGTCCTGTCGATTTGATGTTTGCCCTGTTTGCTCCGCCAGCCGATGGTGCCGGACATCTCAGGGCTCTTGCCGCCGTGTCGCGCGCCATGCGGTCGCCAGAACTCCGTCAGCAGTTGCGTCAGGCCAGTACGGTCGACTCGATCAGTGCGCTGTTCCTGCAGCAAAGCCCGGCAGCCACCGCCGCCTGAGGCCCAGCGGACCTAGTGCACCGATACAGGTGCCAGTTCGTGGGCGACCGCTGCCGCAAACGCCGTTTCGCGATCCATCATGACCGCAAGGCGCTCGCCGTCTGCACCGTGGACGGCATACAGAACCTGGTCGGGGTCGATCTCCAGAGCCTTGGCTTCGGGAGTCAGCACGTCGTCGAGCACGTCCGATGCCGTGATTTCGCGCACATAGACGAGGTCTGGTGCCCCCAGGCCTGCGAAGTCTTCCTTGGTCATCAAAATCGGCGTCATAGGCGACAGGACTCCTTGTTGATGCACCAACGTCCGGAAAGGCGGAAGGTTCGACGCTGCGACGTTTCAGCCGGTCGTGATCGGAATCTTCCGCACAGCGCGCACCGGCTCGGGTCGGGTCAGGTCCACATGGAGAAGCCCGTGTTCCAGCCGGGCCCCTTCGACTTCAAGTCCGTCCGCGAGAACGAAGCTGCGCACAAAGCCCCGTGCAGCGATGCCGCGGTGCAGAAAGGCCTGCTCTCCCCGCGCGCCGTCCTCACGCTTGCCCTGGATGGTCAACTGCCGCCCATCCAGCGTGATGGCCAGGTCTTCGGGCGTAAATCCCGCCACCGCCAGGGTGATGCGAACGGCATCATCACCGATCTGTTCAACATTATAGGGCGGGTAGCCCTCGGCGGCTGCCTTGGTCGCCCGATCGATCAGAGCCCGGGTCTGGTCAAAACCCAGCAAAAAAGGACTGTCGAACAGCACAGTACGGTTGGTCACGTCGGAGCCCTCTCAAGAAGCGACTGCTAACGATCACCTTCCCGCAGGGGCGAAGGCGACCGTGTCGAAAATATGGGTGACCAGAGGGATGCAATCAACTGAAATCAACAGTTGATGACAAAACCGTCCCGATCTGTCGCCCCTGGTGCAACTCCAGAGGCGCAGGCTGGTTATTTCCGGCGTCGGGCAGCTTTTGCCCCCGCAAGGAAGGACCTGCCATGGGACTGATTAATGTCGACGAAGAAAACTCGTCACCCATCGATCTCCATTTCGAGGACCATGGCGAAGGCCCCACGATCGTCCTGGTGCACGGCTGGCCGCTGAGCAGTGCGTCATGGGAAAAGCAGACCGCGGCCCTGCTTGAAGCTGGCTACCGGGTCATCAGCTATGACCGGCGAGGATTTGGCCAGTCCGACAAGCCATCGACCGGTTACGACTACGACACCATGGCGTCGGACCTCGATATCCTTCTGACCGAACTCGATCTTTCGGACGTCACCCTCGTCGGGTTCTCGATGGGCGGAGGCGAACTGGCCCGATACGTCGCAAACGAGGGGACGGACAGGGTGGCCAAGCTGGTGTTCATCTCCTCGATCGCACCTTTCTTGCTGAAGACAGATGACAATCCGGAGGGCGTCGATCGTTCGGTCTTCTCCGGGATGGAAAAGGCGATCCGGGAAGATCGTCCGGACTTCCTGCGCGGCTTCCTGAAATCCTTCTACAATTTCGAGGAACTGGGTGGATCGACGATCAGCCAGGCCGTGCTGGATGCCAACTGGTCCGTTGCGGTTCAGGCCTCACCCAAGGCCACACTGGATTGCGTCGGAGCCTGGCTGGAGGACTTCCGCGAGGATGTCGCTGCGATCGACGTGCCGACCCTGATCATCCACGGGACCAGGGACCAGATTGTGCCGATCGAGGCCTCTGGCGGCCGGATGCCGGACCTGATCGACGGCGCTGAACTCGTCCGGATCGAAGACGGGCCGCACGGCATCCTGTGGACCCACGCAGACCAGGTGAACACGGCCCTGCTGAAGTTTCTGGCAGACTGATCGTGCAAGACGGGTCCCTCTCTCAGCGGAGAGAGGGACCCCTCCTCGATCTCAGTAGATTTCGAACAGTCCGGCCGCGCCCATGCCGCCGCCGATACACATCGTGACCACGCCGTATTTCGCGCCGCGACGCTTGCCCTCGATCAGGACGTGACCCGTCATGCGAGCCCCTGACATGCCATAGGGGTGGCCGATGGAAATGGCTCCGCCCGAGACGTTCAGACGATCCATCGGAATGCCAAGGGTGTCGGCGCAGTAGAGCACCTGGGCGGCAAAGGCCTCGTTCAATTCCCAGATGCCGATATCATCCATGGTCAGGCCGTGACGCTTCAGCAGTTTGGGGACGGCGTACACCGGTCCGATCCCCATTTCGTCCGGCTCGCAGCCCGCCACCGCCATGCCGCGATAGGCGCCCAGCGGCACAAGGTTGCGCTTTACCGCCTCGCCAGCCTCCATGATGACGGCAGCCGACGCCCCGTCTGACAGCTGCGAGGCATTGCCGGCTGTGATGAACTCGCCCTGCTGGATCACCTCTCCACCGCCGAAGACGGGCTTGAGGGACTGCAGGCCCTCCAGGGTGGTCTCTGGCCGGTTGCCCTCATCCTTCGACAGGGTGACTTCCTTCGACGAAGACTGCCCCGTGGCCTTGTCGACCACCAGCATATGGCTGGTCATGGGCACGATCTCTGCATCGAGACGGCCTTCGGCCTGGGCCAGGGCCGTGCGCTGCTGGGACTGCAGGGCATATTCGTCCTGACGGTCGCGCGAGACGCCGTAACGCTTCGACACCACCTCGGCCGTTTCGAGCATGGACATGTAGATGTGGGGCGAGACGGCGAGCAGCGCCTCATCCTTCATCCGGTACAGGTTCATGTGCTGGTTCTGCACCAGCGACACGCTCTCCAGACCGCCCCCGACCGCCATCTTCTGCTGGTCGAAGATCACCTGTTTCGCCGCGGTGGCGATGCCCATCAGACCGGAAGCGCACTGGCGGTCGAGACTCATGCCGGGAACCGTCGCAGGCAAGCCGGCAGTGAGTGCGATCTGGCGGGCGATGTTCGTCCCCGTAGACCCCTGCTGCAGTGCAGCGCCCATGATGACGTCCTCGATCTCTGCCGGATCGACACCTGCACGGGCCACAGCGTGGCGCACGGCATGGCCACCGAGCGACGGCGCACCCGTGTCATTGAACGCACCGCGATAGGCGCGACCGATCGGTGTGCGGGCAGTTGAGACGATGACGGCTTCACGCATCCGGGGAGTCCTTCATGAGGGGCGGCGACTCGCGACGGGTTCACGGACTGCCGGCCCTGGTTTCCAATGCAGGCGCGCCCGATCCTGTGTCCGGTTCGCGCCTGTCGAGGGGAACTTACGCACCTGCCGCAACGGCAAGGCAAGCCTCCATGCGGTTTACGAAGGCCCTTGAGCCGCGTTCGCCTTGGTGAGCTCGACCATGCCCTGGGCCGCGCCCATTTCCGGAACGATTTCACCGGTCCTGTCGGAGATGGCATCGAAACCCGCCGCCACCTGTTCGGCCGCATCATCGCCTACGGCATGGATCCCCTGGGTCAGGGTGACATAGGCGCGTTCGAACCCCCCTGCTCCCGCCGCCAGGATGCACCGGGTCGGCGCGTCTTCGCTGACAAGATAGAGCAGGCCCGGCGTGACCCGCTCCGGATCCAGCAGTTCTAGGGGAAGGGCCGCCCCGAGGTCTTCGGTCATTCGGGTATGGGCGGTCGGTGCCAGACAGTTCACGCGGATATTGTTCTTCCCCCCCTCGATGGAGAGGGTCTGCATGAGGCCGACCAGGGCCATCTTGGCGGCACCGTAGTTCGCCTGACCGAAATTGCCGTACAGGCCGGACGACGAGGTCGTCATGACGATCCGGCCGTAATTCTGGGCCCGCATCGTTTCCCAGACAGCCTTGGTGCAGTTGACCGCCCCCATCAGATGGACGTCAACGACAAAGCGGAAATCCTCGAGGGACATCTTGGCGAAGGACTTGTCGCGCAACACGCCCGCATTGTTGACGAGGATGTCGATCCGTCCCCATCTCGCGAGCGCTGCATCGACCATGGCTTGAACCCCGACAGGATCGGTCACCGAAGCGCCATTCACCATCGCTTCACCGCCTGCGGCCTCGATCTCCGCCACCACCGCCTGAGCCGGGCTGGCAGACGCACCCTCGCCATCGCGGGCAACGCCCAGATCATTGACGACGACCTTCGCGCCACGGGCTGCAAGACCGAGAGCATGGGCGCGACCCAGACCGCCGCCTGCTCCCGTGACGATCGCAACCTTGCCATCAAATCGAATTGTCATGCCTTGGCCTTTTCCGGGAAAATATCGGCGAGTGCCCGAAGCAGGCACTTTTTCGCCGCCAAATGCGCCATATGTGTTGGAATGGCGCCACAGTCGTCACATTGATAGCGTATTGGCGGAACCAGTAGAACAGTCCGCCGTTCGGCACGGTGAGCGTCGGGTGTAAAGACCGGCCCGGATATCAAAAGTCATGAGGAACCTATGAAACTGAAACTTCTCGCAAGCGTCGCAGTCGCGGGCCTGTTCGCCGCCGGTGCTGCCTCGGCTGAGCCGGACGGCTGGTACGGCGCGGTTGACGCCGGCT
>QBLX01000104.1 GCA_003241825.1 Alphaproteobacteria bacterium | reverse complement strand
GAATATCGGTGGTGGAGCGGGCGGATCGGCATTTGTCTCTGTCGAGCAGCCCTATCCAACCGCCATCAATGGCCTCAACGTCGAGGCCGCCGCAGTCGCCCAGGTCATCCAGGTGCCCTATGAGGAGTGGCGCCGGTTCGAGAAGCGGGTCGTGATCCAGGCCGTCTGCATTGACGACCGAAACATCCCACACCCGGCCTCGCAGGTGCGCCCGGATCGAGAGGTCCACGGCGACTACGAGGGTGAGCTGTATCGTTGCATCTCGGGTTCGCGACTGCAGGTGACGATCGCGGAATACCTGGATCGCGTCAGCTTCGACGGTGGCGACATCCTGGCTTGTGAAAAGGGTCAGGCGCTCTGGCACGGCCGCGGCGGTTTCGTCGAATGCCGTACAGAAGAGCGTGAGCGTGACTGCAACGAACGTTCGCTGCTGCGGCGGTATGGTGCCGGTATCAAGATCCTGACGATCATTCGCGAAGAGAAGTTCACGGGCTATCGCGAGGAAATCGTCCAGGCTGCGGGTGTTTCGGTGATCAACTCTTCGATCGTACTGGACGGCGGGGTCGGCGGCCGGGTGTTCTGACACCCGATGAACAGCTGAAAACGCGACGTTCAGACCGGGGACAGACCGGAGAGAATAGATTGGATTGTCGGCTCATCACCGGCGATCCTGAAAAAGAGACTGGCCCCGGCGCGTGAGCGCCGGGGCCATTTTTCGTCCTACTGGGCGGCAGGCGCTGCCGGGTTGGCCGAGGTTACCCGGGCTCGCCATGCTGCGTCCGGCTTGAGATAGGCCTGGGCCACGCGCTGGATGTCCGCAGGGGTAACGGCCTCCAGATCGCTGATCGCGTTCCGGATGGCCACGATCTCCTCGGGCTTGTCGTGTACGCCCGTGAGGTTTCCGAGCCAGTACCCATTCTGGTTCTGGCTACGGCGCAGGCTCTCGACCGCCGAAAGACGGGCACGGTTCAACTCGTCGACCTCGATGGCGGTATCACGCAGGCCCGTTGTCACGCTGTCGATCGTCTCGAACAGACCACTCAGCGCTTCCGGCGGGACCTCCGCCTGAACGAAGACGTAGCCGTAGTCCGGGAAGACGGTGGACGAGGTGGCCGAGGCTCCGGGTGAATAGGCAGCGCCCTGTTTCTCGCGGATTTCGTCCGTCACGCGGAGCTGAAGCACCCGCGCCAGAAGTGAGACCGTCCGAGCTTCCTTGCGATCGCCGATCGAATCGAGGGTCGGCCAGGCCACATAGCCCAGTGCCTGGGTGGCGATCCCGTTATGCTTGATCTCGACGGGCTCGGCGGTCGGTCCGGGGAAGACCCGGCGCAGACCCTCGGCCGAAGGCGGTGTTGCCGGCGAACGCGCAGGCAGGGCGCCGAAGGTGTCGCCCACGGCCTTGATCGCTGCGTCGATCGTGACATCACCGACAATGATGATCTCGATCGGACCTTCGGAGATCGACGACGTCACGACCTGGCGCAGGTCAGACAGTTCGGCGGCCGCGATTTCCTCGTTGCTCGGCAGGCCGAAGCGGCGGTCACCGCTGGACAGGAGGCCGGCACTCGCAAGGGCGAATGCTCCGCCTGGCGTGGCGCGGACCTGATCAAGCTGTGTCGGCAACGAAGACTTCACGAGGGCAAAGGGCTCGGGCCGCCAGGCGGGGTCCGTGAAATAGGCGGCAAGAAGCTGCATCTGCAGTTCGAAGTCTTCCGGGCGGGTCGTGCCGCCGAGGGAATAGGAATCGCCCCCGACACCGAAGTTGGCGCCGACAACATCACCGGCCAGAACCTGTTCCAGCTGCGAGCGGGTCAGCTTGCCGAGACCGCCCTCGCTGTAAGCACTTGACGCGTAGGTGGGGACCGGGCGGTTGGACGGCAGCCCGAGCTGGCCATTGCCGGCCCGCACCGTCACCAGGATTTGTTCGTCCGTGAAGGCGGTAGGCTTGACGGTCAGCTTCACGCCGTTCGGGAAGGTGATGAGGGTCGTGCCCAGATCGGCGATCTCGGTCTGTCCCGACGGTTGGGTCGGGGTGCCGAAGCTCGTGTAGGGCCACTCCATCGTCGCGGCGACGACGGGAGCGGCAACGGGAACCTGACGCGAGGCCTCAAGGGCAGCGGTGATGGCAGCCTCGCCGCCTTCGATCGGGACCGGCGTGCTGACAAAGGCCAGGGGGCCATTACCCGTGAAGGCATCCCGAACCGCCGCATTGACGGTCTCGACCGTCAGACCCGCGACGGTGGCCTCGAAGATCTGCAGATCGGTTGCCGGGGTGCTGAAGACGTCGTTGGCGTTGGCTGCGTTCAGCAGGGCGCCGGCGAGGGCCGTTGTCTGACGGGTTGCGGCCGAAGCCACGGTCGCAGTCAGCCCTGTGCGGAGTTCCGTGATTTCGCGCTCAAGCTCGGCCTGGGTGACCCCGTACTGGACCAGGCGACGCTGCTCCTGCTCGGCGGTCTCAAGGGCACGCTTCCACTCACCCGGATTGTAGACGACAGTCAGGCTTCCACCTTCCAGCGAGTTGACCAGATCCTGGTATCCGGCTCCGGCTCCCAGGAACGGTGGGTTCTCGGCGCGGGCGAGTTCGCTGAAGCGTCGGTTGAGCACCGCCATGCCGAGCGAGCGGACCCATCCCTTCGCGCGTTCAGCCGAGGTATCGGGTGCATCCACAAAAGGTTTGGTCCAGAGAATTTCGGTCGAGGACTGGACGCCGGGCTCCTGGAAGATGCGCGTCTCGGTCTGACGCGGCTGAACTTCGCCAAGGACGGGATCCGGGCCATCGGGTGCCGGGTTGTCCCAGTTCGAGAAGGCCGCCTTGATCTGTGCCTCCATCTTGTCGATGTCGAAGTCACCGACCGCAATCATGGTGGCGCGCTCCGGGCGATAGTATTTGCGGTAGAAGTCGACGAACTCGTCACGCGGCGCGGTACGGATGATGTTCAGGTCGCCGATCGGGAATCGGTCAGCCAGACGCTGGCCGGGAGCGAGGAATCCGAACTGGGCCTTGGCTGCACGGAGACCTGGCACATCGCGGGTCCGCTCCTCACCGACGATGACGCCACGTTCCGCGTCGACGGCGGCTGCATCAAACAGCAGTTCGCTGGCAGTCTCGCGCAGGACGAACAGGCTGGTTTCGACGACTTCGTCGGATGTGTTGGGCAGGTTCAGCAGATAGGCGGTCTGGTCGAAGCTGGTGAAGGCATTGGTATCACCGCCGAATGACAGACCAAGCCGCTCAAGCCGCTTGGTCATCTCGCCTTCGGGGATGTTGTTCGACCCGTTGAAGGCCATATGCTCAAGGAAGTGGGCGAGACCCTTCTGGGAATCGGTCTCGGACAGGGAGCCAGCATCGAAACGCAGCCGGAGCGCCGCCTGGCTGGGCGGAGTGGCATTGCGCATGATGGCGTATTTCATGCCGTTGGGCAGGACGCCGAACCGCACCGCGGTATCCGCAGGAATGTCGCTGAGCGTCTGGCCCCATGGATCGGTCGGCTGGCCATCAACCGAGGCCGAGACCGCAGGTGTCTGGGCGAAGGCCACAGCGGGCAGGCCGGCACCGGCGATGACGGCGACGCCGGACACGGCAACAAGAAGCAGGCGGCGGAAAGAGCGCATCTGGATATCCCCGAATAGCGGACGTCATCCAGGTGGAGCGTCTCGCCTTTGAATGGACGGGACGACCGAACTCACGCGCGTCGGACCCCTTGTGCTCACTCTTAGAGTGAGCGCGGGAGCCCTCAAGTTACCGATATGTAATGCGTCGACCTATTGTCCCGGGCGGGTCACATAGAAGCTGGCAGCATTGCCTGTGGCGCTGGAGCCGGTGATCACGGCCCGGCCCGAGGACACGATGGTCGTATTGGCGATCGCCGAGACATTGCCGGTGTTGATCTGGTTGTTCGTCGCGGCGACCTGGCCCGCGCAGGTGGAACAGGCATAGCCCGTAACACTGTTGCCAACGGCCGTGGCGGTGACGAAGGCATCGTAGCCTGCGCCCGAACCATTGCCGACGAAGCTGGCCTCGACGTCCACGCCGCCCGAGTTCAGCTGGGTGTTGTCGATCTCCAGGTAGACATCATTGTTGCCAGCCTCGACCTGGTTGCCCGCACCCGACGCGTGGGCGTAGGCGGCACCGAAGTCATAGCTGGTGGTCAGAGCCCGGGAGCGGACATAGGACTGGTTCTCCTGATCGGTCGAGACCACGACCGATCCGCCGCCATTGTAGAAGCCGGCCTGGTTGGCAGCGGCATGCGACTGGCTGGTCAGGTCCCAACCATTTCCTGCATTGGCGCTGGTGTCTGCTTCGATCACGGCACCGGTCGAGCGCTGGCGCGTAGCCAGAACCTGGTTCGAGGCGTTCGGGGTGTTGACCGAGATCGTGTTGGCGACAGCCTGGCTGGAGAAGACCGCACGGGCGGGGACATAGCGGGTCTGGGCAAGATTTCCGGCCCGTACCGTCGCGGCCGAGTCCTGGTCTATCGAACCATTGATGCTGGCACCCTCGCCGCCGAGGATCGCCGTATTGGCGCTGGCCGATGCTCCGACGAACCCGCCCTGCAGAAGTCGGGCATCACCGCCACGGATGGCGGTGTTGGCGATGATCTGGCCCGTGCCCGTTGTCTGGGTGGCCTCGATGTCGAGCCGGGCCGCGGTGGCACCGGCGGCAAGATAGTTGCCTCCGGCCTGGGTGGTCGAATGGACGTATCCGCCGGTATTGCCGGTCAGGCCCAGTTCGGTCGTGGCGCTAGCGTTGCCCTGCATCGACTGGCGCGAGACGACATAAGCCGGCACGCCCTCGGTCGCGCCCGAGATGCTGTTGCCAAGCGCCGAGTTGGTCACGGTGACCTGTTCGCGCACGCCCTCGACGTTCAGGACCTGGCCCGAGATGACGTCGCCAAGCTGGAGTTGTTCGTTCAGGACGTCAGGACGGTCCTGGGCGCAAACCTCAGTAGCGGCTGCGGCGAACATCACCGTCGCGGCCAGCGTGCCAACGATTCGGGTTTGCGCGTGTCTGACCATTGTTCTGATCCAGGTTATTGTAAGCAGGGTAATAGCCACCGGTCGGTCCGACGGGGCCAAGCGGGTCGTTCGAGGCGTTCAGGCACACTTCAGGACCAGGCGCACCATAAAGGTTCGCCATCATCTCGAGCGTCGCGCGTTCGATCAGGGCCCGTACGGCCAGCTGGGTTGGTTCCATGCCGCCGGTGCCGGCCGAGATGTCGAAGACATTGCCGTTCAGGAAGTCGAACACGCCCGCCGAGATTTCTCGACCGATGATCTGCTTCTGATAGGAGACGACGTCGACGACCTCCTGGGTCGTGGTCTGGACCATGCGCAGGTCGAGGGCCACATTCATGACGAAGGTCTTGCCCGAGACGATGCCCGAGCCGCCGCCGTCCTCGACCTCGCCGCCGGCGATATCGAACCCGCCGGAGCGTATATTATAGTTCACCTCGGTGATGCCGCCGACGATGTAAAAGTCCGAACCCGGCACCTGACCGGCGAGGATGCGGCGATAGTTGGGGTCTTCTGGCCCGCCGCCTTGATCCGAAATCAGCTTGTTGTTCGCGTAGCGCAGTTCCATCTCTGAAATCGAGGTGTCGAACCGTTCCACGATATGCACGCCAGCCTTGGCGAGGGCGCTGATCGCCATGAGCGACGCCCCGCCCGTGATCTGACGCCCGCCGTCGGCCGAAACCGTACCCGTGTAGTCGCTGATGCGACCGATCGCGATGCGCGGCGAGGGAAGGTTGTAGTTCCGGGCATAGTCGGCCAGGCAGTACAGGGCAGGCGTGTACGGTGTCGGGTTGGACGTCACCGGGGCATTGCCGATGGGTGTGGCATACAGGCCCTTGGGCCCGGCCACCGGGCTGACGCAGGCGCTCAGCAGGGCCGAGGCGGCGCAGGCCGCCGCGATCGGGCGGAGGCGGCGCATGAAGGTGCGTTCGGTCATTGTGCTCTCGGTGTACCGTTTACGGTGGTCCCGGCCGTGACGTTGCCGGAGTTGTTCTGGGTCGAGTTGACGATCACGGTGTTCCGGTTGCCCTGGACCACCACATTCAGATTATTTCCGATGGCCGTCGAGCCGCCGGTGTAACCACCTTGACCGCCCACGCCCGAATAGGACGACGAGACGCCCCCCGACTGGCGGCTGTAGCCCGAGGCACCACTCTGGATGATGCCGTCCACGATGATGCGGTTACCGTTACCGTCCCGGGTCGAGCCGGTGGAATTCTGGGCCGTGGCCTGACGGGCATTGCCATACCCCGCCTGATAGTTGGCGGCCTGGCTGCGCGACTGTGCGTCGGCAGGGGCGGCGATGACCAAGGCAAGGGCTGCAACGGCAGCGCCCTGTGTCATCCTGATACTGGTCATCGGCTTACTCCGTCGAACGATCTGTCGCCGCGATACCCTGCAACTGATGTGCCAACCTGCACGACGGGTCTTAAGAACGGCTTGAGATTGAGGCACTTCCCGCCCATCTCTGTGAAATGGACCCCCGGCACGATCGAATCGACACACCACCCAGAGAGAAACTGTTCAACGCGCCGCTGCTCGCCGTGCTCGTCGCGGTTTCGATGCCGGTCCTCTATGTGTTCCAATCCGGAGCAGTCGATCAGTGGATCAGCCTGGCTTTTGTGCCGACGGATCTGGAGCGGGGACGCTGGGGCGGGCTGGTCTCATCCATGCTGCTGCACGGGAACTGGCCCCATGTTCTGATGAATTCCGTTGCTGCCCTGACGTTCGGGGCGCCGGTGGCGAGGCTGCTCCGCGGGCCCGCCGGGATCGGAGCATTTTTTACCCTGTATCTTGTGTCCGGTGTGGTTGGGGCTGCTGGCTATGGTCTGCTGCATCTGGACAGCAGTGCGCCCCTGGTCGGGGCTTCCGGTGCGATCTTCGGACTGATCGGAGCGGCGACGCGATTGATCGGGGTGCCCGGCCAGAGTCCCGGGGGCAGGGTGATGCCCCTGACGGCGCGGCCGGTCGTAACGGCTTCGATCGCCTGGATGGGCGTGAACGCCGTGATCGGTCTGATCGGACTGGCTCCCGGCGCAGATGGCGCGCGAATCGCCTGGGAAGCCCATGCCTTTGGCTTCTTAACGGGCCTGCTGCTGATCGGACCCCTGGCGCGACTGTTCGGAACGCCCGGACCGGGATTTGATTCGCGCGACGTTATGGGTGATCCTCGACCCTAGAAGCGGCTTCGCGCCGATCCACGGCCCGTAGCCTTCTCTGCAACTGACAGGGACGAGGAACGCCGATGCTGGTTTCACAGATACTGAAGGACAAGGGCGGAGCGGTCTTCTCCATCGCCCCGGACCTGACCCTTTCCCAAGTTTGCCACGAGCTGGAGCAGAAACGGGTCGGCGCGCTGATTGTCTGCGACGGAGACAAGGTTGTCGGCGTGGTGTCAGAGCGCGATATCGTCCGCGCCGTCGCGAGAGACGGAGCGGCCTGCCTGGAGCAGCCGGTGTCGGATCATATGACCCGGGACGTGGTGTTCGCCGAACCTGCCGAGACCGTGGCAGTCCTGATGACGCGGATGACCGACCGGCGGATCCGGCACCTGCCCGTGATGATGGATGCGCGGTTGGCCGGGGTGATCTCGATCGGGGACGTGGTGAAATGCCAGATCGCAGACGCGCAGCGTGAGGCCGAAAGCCTGCGCAGCTATATCGCTGCGGGCTGACCGGGCGGGGCGGTTGCTGGGGCGACGCTCGCTGAGCGGGGGTCTGCGAGAAAGTCGGCCTGCCGCGAAAATGCCGCTTGCAGACCAAAAGGGGCCTCCGTATAGACCCGCCTCGCCCGGAGACGGGCTGGCCACCGGGCCGCGGAGACGCAAGTCGCCAAACGTTCCCGGGCGAGACGGAAGTCTTAAAAACTTCTTGCTTCCACGGTCCAGTCCACATAATCTCCGCGCTCCAATCGAACCGTCGGAAACGATACCTGAGGGAAGCCTCTCGCTTCTCCCGACGATTTTCTGTGGCCTGGAAGCTCCGGTTTCTGATCGGCGGAATGGCTGAAAAGTCCGGTTGACATGGAGATCGGACTTCTTCACGAAGCCGCCTCCGCCGACCTCCGGGTCGGGACGGACCAGGAAGTTTCTTCCAAGAAACTTCTTGACTTAGACGACCGAGGCGACTAAATCCCCGCCTCCGCCGGACACCGGCGTTAAGCAGTGTCTCCCGGGTTTTTC
>QBLX01000103.1 GCA_003241825.1 Alphaproteobacteria bacterium | reverse complement strand
CTTGTGCGCCTCGCGGGCAGCCTCATCGATCCCCCGCCACCACCAGACGCAAAGCGCCATGGCCGCGCCCATGGCGACACTGAAAAAGGCCGCGTTGATCGCGACGGAAGTCCAGCCCGGACCTCCTCCAAGAATGGCAGCGCACGCGCCTGCAATGCCCCCCACCACGACCGTGGCCAGCATCGTCCCGGCATAGACCCGGAAGCCGAAGGGTCTTCGCGGTCTGGACTTACTCATGACAAGGCCCCCTGTCTGTTTGACAAGGGTGTTTTACATTACGGATTGCGGCTGTCAAGCACCCTTGTCAAAACGGCCTTTGGATATCACTCGGCGGCTTCGTCCGAGGGCTCAGGCAAGGCGGCGACGGCAACGACCTCAAGCGCCGGCAGGCTCTCGACGTTGCGCAGGCTATGCACAACCGCGCGGTGCTTGCGACCCACGTCGGCGACCTTGTTCTTGGCCTCGTCCAGCTTCTTGTCGACGGCCTCCAGCGTCTCGCCGTATTTCTCGAACGCCGATTTGACCTTGCCGAGTTCGGTCCAGACCTCGCTGGACTTCTTCTGGATCTGCAGCGACCGGAAGCCGACGCGCAGGGCATTCAGCATGGCGGTCAGCGTACTGGGGCCAGCGATCTCGACCCTGTGGCGGGCGCGCAGATCGGCCGTGAAGCCCTCGCGTCGCACGATCTCGGCAAACAGGCCCTCGGTCGGCAGATACATATAGGCGAAGTCGGTCGTATGGGGCGGATGGATGTATTTCTCCGCCATGATCTTGGCCTGGGCCATCACCGCCCGCTCCAGCGCCTTGCCCGCCGCCTCGGCCTCGACCGGATTGGCGCTCTCCTGGGCCGCAACGAGGCGGGCATAGTCCTCGTGCGGGAATTTGCAGTCGATCGGGATCCACACCTGACCGTCGTCGTCCTGGCCCGGCAGGCGGACGGCGAAATCGACCCTCTCGGCACTGCGGGGGCGAACCTGGACCTGGGCCGCATATTGTTCGGACGTCAATGTGTCCTCGAGCAGGGCGCCCAGCTGGACCTCGCCCCAGGTGCCGCGCGATTTCACATTGGTCAGGACGCGCTTGAGGTCGCCGACGCCGGTGGCCAGACTCTGCATCTCGCCCAGACCCTTCTGGACCGACTCCAGACGGTCGCTGACCTGTTTGAAATTGGCGTCCAGACGCTGGTCCAGCGTGGATTGCAGCTTCTCGTCGACGGTCTTGCGCATCTCCTCCAGCTTGGCCTCGTTCTCCTTGCGCAAGCCCGCCAGGTTGTCGGTCAGGGTGACCCGGACCTTTTCCAGCTCCTCGGCCATGGCCTTGCGCCCCTCGATCTGCTGGGCGGACAGGGTCTCGGTCAGCTTGCCGAGCGTGGCGTTGACCTCGTTGAGCCGCAGACGCTGGGTCTCGGCGAGGGCGTCACCGGTCTTCTTCTGGACATCGGCAAAGGCGGTGAAATGCAGGTTCAGATTGGCCGTCAGGCCGCCGACCCGGTTGTCGAGACTGTCGCTCATGGCCTTGAGCCCGTTCTGCAGCTCCATCCGCTGGGTCGCATTGGCGCGGTCCAGTTCGGTCCGCAGGGTGGCGAACTCGGTCCGGATGGCTGCCCCGGCCCGGTCATCGCCCTCGGCCCGACGCAGGGCCTCCGACACCGTGCCGACAGCCCGCCAGGCCAGGAAGCCGACGACGACGGCGACGCCGGCGAAGAGCAGGGTAAGGAGCTGGAACAGGTCGGGTGCGGGCAAGAGGATCCTCGTTGGTCGTGGGAGAGGCGATCACCTCAAACACACTGACACGACCAAAACGGTCGCACGCCCGTGCGTTCCCGCTCCGTTCCTAGCCAGAGTCGGTCCGGGCGACAAACATGGGCCGGGGGCGGGAATCTTCCTTTTCCGCTCATCCCGGCGAAAGCCGGGACCCAGGGCTGTCGTGAGGCAGGATGCGCTGGATCAGATGCCGCGCTGACCACCCCTTGGCGGTATGGTCAAAGCTCTGGGTCCCGGCTTTCGCCGGGATGAGCGGAGATCGAGGCCAATGCTTGCATGCGGGCCCGGTCCCACTAGAACGCGGTCATGCCTGAACTTCCAGAGGTCGAGACGGTCCGGCGGGGGCTGGAGCCCGTGCTGCACGGGGCGAGGCTGACGCGCGTGCGGCAGAACCGGCCGGATCTGCGGTTTCCGTTTCCGGACCGATTCGTGGAACGGCTGGAGGGGGCGACCGTGCTGTCGCTGCAGCGTCGGGCGAAATATCTGCTCTTTCCGCTGTCGACCGGCGAGACCTGGGTCAGCCATCTGGGCATGACCGGCCGGTTCACCCTGGACGGGACGCAGCTGGGCGAGTTCGTGGAGGCGGCCCCGATCGCGGGCAAGCACGAGCATATGAGCCTTTGTGCGGTACAGTCGGGCGGCGGCGGCGGCGATGCCACGACCCGGATCGGTTTCGCCGACGCCCGCCGGTTCGGCTTCATGGGGCTGATCGGATCGGAGGCGGTCGAGACCCATCCCTGGTTCGCCGCCATGGGCCCGGAGCCGCTGGGCAACAGTTTTTCGGCAGCCCACCTGGTCGAGGCCTTCCGGGGCCGCAAGCAGAACGTCAAGGTCAGCCTGCTGGACCAGAAGATCGTGGCCGGGCTGGGCAATATCTATGTCTGCGAAGCCCTGTTCCGGGCGCGGATCTCGCCGACCGTGGCCGCAGGCGCGATCAGCAGGCCCCGGCTGGAGACCCTGACCACCGTGATCCGCGATGTCCTGAACGAGGCGATCATCGCCGGCGGATCGACCCTGCGCGACTTTGCCAATGCGGACGGGGGCCAGGGCTATTTCCAGCACCGGTTCGACGTCTATGGCCGCGAGGGGGAACCGTGCCGCGCCAGCGAGACCCATCCGGTGATCCGTCGCATCGTCCAGGGCGGTCGCTCGACCTTCTACTGCCCTTCCTGCCAGAAGCGTTGAGCCTCGCAGCCACTGTGGGTGTTGAGCCCCCTGCCCGGCTCGTGTAACCCCGGCGCAACAAGGGCACGCCGACCTGTCGTCGCCTTCTCGAAGTCTGGAGCGCCTCTTGAGCCAATCCCGATATCCGGCGTCGTTCGATCGCGACGCCTTGCTGGCCTCGGGCCGGGGCGAGCTGTTCGGACCAGGCAATGCCCAGCTGCCCGCGCCGCCCATGCTGATGTTCGACCGGATCACCCAGATCAACGGCGACGGGGGCGAGCACGGCAAGGGCTATGTCGAGGCGGAACTGGATATCCATCCCGACCTCTGGTTCTTCGACTGCCATTTTATCGGTGACCCGGTCATGCCCGGCTGCCTGGGACTGGACGCCATGTGGCAGCTGGTCGGCTTCTATCTGGGCTGGATCGGTGGAGCCGGACGGGGCCGGGCCCTGGGCGTCGGCGAGGTGAAATTCACCGGCCAGGTCCAGCCGGACGTCAAGAAGGTCGTCTACAAGATCACCCTGAAACGGGTCATCAACCGCCGCCTGGTGATGGGAATCGCCGACGGGGTGCTCGAAGCCGACGGCGTCCCCATCTATACGGCATCCGATCTGCGGGTCGGGCTGTTCGGAGCGACTTCCGACACAGCCGAACCGGCCGGCGGCTGAAACGTACAATAACCGCGGTCAACGCGGATCGTCTGGACTGAAGGTTAGGGATCGAGAAATGCGGCGTGTCGTCGTCACTGGACTGGGAATCGTCTCCTCTATCGGCACGGGTGCCGAAGAGGTCACAGCATCGCTGCGCTCGGCGCGCTCCGGCGTCGTCGCAGCGCCGGACCATATCAAATACGGATTCCGCTCCCAGGTCTGGGCACCGCCCTCGCTGGGCGTGACGACCGAGGACTGGGCGCCTCTGGTCGACCGGCGCGCCGCGCGCTTTCTGGCCAATGGCACCGCCTGGGGGCATATCGCCTTCGAGGAAGCGCTGAAGGATTCGGGCATGACGCCCGAGGAAATCCGCGACGACCGCATCGGCCTGATCGTGGGCGAGGGCGGACCCTCGACCCAGGTCATCCTGCAGGCTGCACAGACGACCATCGAAAAAGGCGCCCCCAAGCGGATCGGACCCTTTGCCGTGCCCAAGGCGATGGCGTCGGGTCCCTCGGCCGTGCTGGCCACCTGGTTCCAGATGCGCGGCATCAACTATTCGATCAGCTCGGCCTGTGCGACCTCGGCCCACTGCATCGGCGCGGCGGCAGAACAGATCCAGTGGGGCAAGCAGGACGTCGTCTTTGCCGGCGGCGTCGAGGACGTCGACTGGTCGATGTCGAACATGTTCGACGCGATGGGAGCCATGTCGTCGGACTTCAACGCGACGCCCTCGGTCGCCTCGCGCGCCTATGACAAGGACCGGGACGGTTTCGTCATCGCCGGCGGTGCGGGCATTGTCGTGCTGGAAGAATACGAACGCGCCATCGCGCGCGGTGCGAAGATCTATGCCGAGGTCGTGGGCTACGGGGCCAACTCGGATGGCTATGACATGGTCGCGCCTTCGGGCGAGGGTGCAGAGCGCTGCATGAAGATCGCCATGGCCCAGGCCGGAAACCGCCGGATCGACTATCTGAACCCCCACGGCACCTCGACCCCGGTCGGCGATTCGCGGGAAATGGGCGCAGTGCGCAATGTGTTCGGTGACGACCTGCCGATGATCTCCTCGACCAAGTCGCTGACGGGCCACAGCCTGGGGGCCGCCGGTGCGCAGGAATCCATCTATTCGCTGCTGATGCTGAACGGGGGCTTTGCCACCGAAAGCGCGCACATCGAGAACCTGGATCCCGAGTTCGAGGGCATGCCCATCCTGCGCCAGCGTCACGACGGCGAATTGACCACCGTCATGTCCAACAGCTTCGGCTTCGGCGGCACCAACGGGACGGTGATCTTCTCGAAGGTCTGAACCGAGCCTTCCGCAGGGGGCCGGTTCCGTCTAAAGCCGTTCGATGACCGAGACCAACCTCCACGGCCCCCATCCTTCCGGCGGCTATATCCTTGACGAACTCACGGTCGGGATGGTGGCGGAAAAGCCGGTGATCGTGACCGAGGGCCGGATCGAGGCGTTTGCCGAGGCCTCGGACGATTTCAATCCCGTCCATATGGACGAGGCCTATGCCTCGAAGACCGCCTATCGCGGCCGGATCGCCCATGGCCTGCTGTCGGCATCCTTCGGCTCGGCCGTGGTCGGGACCATCCTGCCCGGGGCCGGAGCCATCTATCTGAGCCAGACCCTGGCCTTCCACAAACCGGTCCGGATCGGGGATGTGGTCCTGGCGCGGATCACGGTCGCGGCCGTCGACGAGGTCAGTGCCCGGGTGGTCCTGAAATGCGAGGGCTATGTCGGCGAGGACCTGATCATGGAAGGCGAGGCGGTCGTGCGCGTGCCCCGCCGTCGGCGCCCTGCACGGGTCTGAGATGGCGATAGAGGTCATTCGCGACTGGCAGGGCCTGCCAGACAGGCAACGGGGCGCTGCGGCGGCCGTCGGGGCCTTCGACGGCGTGCACCGCGGTCACCGGGGCGTCATCGCTTCGGCCCGCGCAGAAGCCGGGCGGCTGCAGGCCCCTCTGGCCGTCGTCAGCTTCGATCCCCACCCCCGGCGCTGGTTCCAGCCCGAAGCCGCACCCTTCCGCCTGATGACAGCTGGCCAGATGGCGCGGGCACTGGAGGCCGTGGGCGTCGAGCGCCTGTATCTGCTGCCCTTCGATGCCGGGATGGCGGCGATGACCGACGAGGTGTTCGCCCGGGACGTCCTGGCCGAGGGTCTCGGCATTCGCCATGCAGCCGTCGGCTTCGACTTCACCTTCGGCAAGGGACGGTCCGGCTCGCCCCAGGCCCTGGCCCGATACGGGAGCGATCTGGGGTTCACCGTGTCCGTGACAGAGCGGATCGATGATCCGGACGGGCTGAAACTGTCATCAAGTGCCGTGCGCGAGGCGCTGAACGCCGGAGACATGGACCGTGCCGCCGCCATCCTGGGTCGCCCCTTCGCCATCGAGGGCGAGGTCGTGCATGGCGAGAAGCGCGGCCGCACCATCGGGGTGCCGACGGCCAATATCCGTCTCGGCGATACGATGCGGCCCGCCTATGGCGTCTATGCGACCCGCACACGGCTGGCGGATGGGCGTGTCGTCGACGGCGTCGCCAACCTGGGCATCCGGCCGATGTTCGAGATCGAGGAACCCCTGCTCGAGGTCTGGCTGCTGGATTTCGACGGTGACCTCTACGGCCAGACGGTCGAGACCGAACTGGTGGCCCTGCTGCGCGGGGAAATGAAATTCGACGGCCTGCCGGCCCTGAAGGCCCAGATCGACCGGGATGCCGCGGCGGCGCGAGCGGTCCTTTCCCGCTGAATCCGCTCATCCCGGCGAAAGCCGGGACCCGGTGCCTTGGGCAACCCGTGCGGCCCGACAGGTGCAGCTTTTCGTCCGAGCACCGGCCTTCTGAAAGGCCTGGGTCCCGGCTTTCGCCGGGATGAGCGGATGAGGGAAAATGCGCCGGTGGCAGGCTTTTGCCAGGATGAGCCGGTTCTGTGGACTTCGCCTCTTCCCTTTCGTTTCGACCTCCGCTATCAGCCCCGCTCCGATGCGAGCGGTCGTGGCGGAATTGGTAGACGCGCAGCGTTGAGGTCGCTGTTCCTTAACCGGAGTGGAAGTTCGAGTCTTCTCGACCGCACCATCAGACGAATCAGGAAATGTAACGGCTACTACCAAGGCTGAAACACAATCGGGGAGGCCAAGCGTGAGCGACACCGCCGCCCTCGAACCTGAATACGTCAACGAGGACCACGAGGCCCTCGACGAGGATTACGAACTGACCCCGGCTTTTGTCGAGAAGGTCGTGGATGCCGCCGACGATGGCGACGGCATCCGTCTTCGTAGCCTGCTGGAAGACCTGCACCCCGCCGACGTCGCCGACCTGATGGGGTTCCTGACCTCGGAGCACCGGGCCGTCGTGGTGATCTGGCTGCCGCCGGAACTGCTGGCCGAGACCCTGCCCGAGCTGGACGACGGCATCCGCGACGAGGTGCTGGAGCGGGTGACGCCCGGCACCCTGGCCACCGCGCTTCAGGAACTGGATTCCGACGATGCCGCCGCCGTGGTCGAGGACCTCGAGGACGAGCAACGCGAGGCCGTGCTGTCGGCCATGCCCCTGCTGGACCGCGCCGCCATCGAGAGCAGCCTGGGGTATGCGGAGGACTCCGCCGGTCGCCTGATGCAGCGCGAGGTCATGGCCGCGCCGGTCTTCTGGACCGTCGGCGACACCATCGACCATGTGCGGTCACAGCAGGACGAACTGCCCGAGCTGTTCTTCGACATCTATGTCGTCGATCCCCTCAACAAGCCGGTGGGTGGTATTCCGATCAGCTGGCTGCTGCGTGCCGGTCGCGAGATCAAACTGGCCGACCTGATGGAACCGGTGAACGAGATCACCGTCGATCAGGACCAGGAAGAAGTCGCCTACATCTTCGAGAAATACCACCTGATCTCGGCCCCCGTGGTCGATGCGGCCGGACGGCTGGTTGGCCAGATCACCGTCGATGACATCGTCAACATCATCCAGGAAGAGAACCGCGAGGATATCCTGCGTCTGGCCGGTGTGTCGGACGAAAGCCGGGCGGCGGGCGTGTTCGGCGTGGTCCGGTCACGGATCCCCTGGCTGATCGTCAACCTGGGGACAGCGGTCTTCGCCTCGCTGGTGATCGGCCTGTTCGAGGGCGAGCTGGAAGCGCTGGTGTCGCTGGCCATCCTGATGCCCGTCGTGGCCTCCATCGGGGGCAATGCCGGGACCCAGGCGCTGACGGTGGCGGTGCGGGCGCTGGCGTCGCGCGAACTGACCTCGTCCAACCTGCTGCGGATCGTCAGCCGCGAGGTGATGGTCGGACTGTTCAACGGGGCCACGATCGGGGCGCTGATGGCCGGCGTGGCCTGGGTCTGGTTCGGGATGCCGCTGCTGTCCCTGACGATCGGGCTGGCGGTGCTGATCAACCTTGTCGCGGCGGCGCTGGCGGGAACGCTGATCCCGGTCGTGCTGGAGCGGCTTGACCGCGACCCGGCTGTGGCCAGTCCGGTCTTCGTGACCTGGATCACCGACTCGGTGGGCTTCGTGTCTTTCCTGGGTCTGGCCGGGGTGATCCTGCTCTAGGGATCAAACAGCCCGCTCATCCCGGCGAAAGCCGGGACCCCGTGCCTATGCGAGGCAGGGTGCGCTGGGTGGGCAGCGCGCGAACACGATCAGTCCTGTAATCCACAGGACCGTTTCCCGGCTTTCGCCTGGATGAGCGGTATCTTTT
>QBLX01000102.1 GCA_003241825.1 Alphaproteobacteria bacterium | reverse complement strand
TTGGGGCCGACCGACGGCAGATCGCTGATTCGTCTGGCGGGCAGGGCCTCGACGCGCTGGATGCCCATAGCGGCAAACAGGCGACGGAACTGGTCCTCGACCACATCGGGCAGAGCGCCGACGATCAGCAGGCTCAGCTCTGCATTTGCCGGGGCCGCTGCCATCTGGGGAACGAGGGCAGCAAGACAAGCGTCTTCGCCCTGGGTGAAGGTGGTCTCGATCCCGCTGCCGGAATAGTTCAGCACGCGGACGTTGGGGCTGTGCTTTTCCGACAGGCGGCCGGCGGCACGGCTGAGGTCCAGCTTGATCACTTCGGACGGACAGGAACCGACCAGAAACAGCAGCTTGATATCGGGGCGACGCGCCAGCAGCCGGTCGACGACGCGGTCCAGCTCGTCATTGGTGTCGGTCAGACCCGCGAGATCCTTCTCCTCCATGATGGCCGTGGCGAAGCGGGGCTCTGCAAAGATCATCACGCCCGCTGCCGACTGGATCAGATGGGCGCAGGTGCGTGAGCCGACGACGAGGAAGAAGGCGTCCTGCATCTTGCGGTGCAGCCAGACGATGCCGGTGAGGCCGCAGAAGACTTCGCGCTGCCCCCGCTCGCGCAGTACCGGAGCGCTGGCACAGCCGCCAACGGACGCGGAAGGGTCGAGCAGGGCAGCCGGAGCAGTCATGCAGGCACGCCCGATGCAGGGGCGGCGCTGGGACGGGCCGGGGCCTGGAGCCGCGCCATCCGGAGCTTCCAGATGAACTGTGCGGCATTGATGGCGTAGGCGGCGTAGGCAGCGAGGGCGACCAGCAGTTGCTCACGCGGTGTGCCGACCGACAGCAGGACCATGCCCAGGTAGAGGGTGTGCAGGGCCAGCACGACCATGCTGAACACGTCTTCCCAGAAGAAGGCGGGCGCGAACAGCCAGCGTCCGAAGACCACCTTTTCCCAGATCGAGCCCGTGATCATGATCGTGTAGAGCAGGACCGTCTTGATCAGCACCGATGTCGTTGCAATCGCTGCGCCTTCACCTGTGGCCAGATACCGCAGCACCAGGCCGAGACTGATCAGAAAGGCGAGAAATTGGACAGGGGCCAGGATGCCCTGGACCAGGGTCCAGGCGCTCGTGTCACGGCGAACCCGCTCCTCGGCAGTGTAGAGCGGTGCCGGAATGCGATGATCAACCCTGTGTGTCTCAAGGCTGTGACGCCCTGTGTGTGCCGGCCACGGGCAGGGTGCGATGCGATCCAGAGCGGCTGCAAAATGCTGTTCCAGCATGGTTTTCAGGCCGTGGCTTGCCGACTGGCTGTGCCGTCCCAAACCGGATCCCGGGTCGTATGTTTGCGAGGACATCGCTCGATTCCGTCACCTCCCAATAGAGGCGCTGACGCAAACCTAGGTCGACCCGACCCAATGTGTCAAATCGATTTGACGTCCAAAAGAATTGACACTCGACAGGTCGTCGAGAGGCTTGACTCCGGAAGCGATCAGGCAGCCTATTCTCTCTGTTTGGTAATGAGGATGAACCGGCCATGTCTGCTCCCGCTCTTCGAGCGACAGACTTTATGACGGGCAACTTTTTATCCGACGGTCGGACCTCGGTCCGGCCGGTTTAATGAGGAAGCGCTTCGCCGGGTGGATGGGGATCTCGCCTGACGTACACTAGATCGCACTCCGGGGAGGAGCGTTGATGGCCTACGTCCACCGTGCACAAAGCACAAAGCACACAAGATCATCGCGAGGAGATGGATTCCTCCGGCGAGATCATGGCGTTTGATGGGGCGGATCGAGATCTGCTTGCAACCCCTTCGCCGGCAGCCCTCGCACAATTGATTGAAGGTGAGATCATTCCGCGTCTGCTGATGGCCCATCAGGCTGGCGGGCGCAGCGAAGTCATCCCCATGACGACCGGCGTGATCGCGCCTTCGGAACTCAGTCGTTTTGCGCGTCAGGTCATGACAGACGATCTGTCGACGCTGATCGACCACGTTGATCTTCTCATGCGGCGCGGCGTCGCCGTTGAAACCATCTATTTCGACCTGCTCTCCCCGACAGCCAAGCTGCTTGGAGTGATGTGGGAAGAGGACGTCTGTACGTTCAACGATGTGACAATCGGGCTGTGCCGACTGCAGCAGATCGTCTACGAATTTGCTGACCGGGTTCACCTCGGCACCGGGGGCGGGGACGGACGGACAGCACTCTTTGCCCTGACGCCTGGCGACCAGCATTCCTTCGGTCTGGTACTGGTGGTCGAATTCTTCCGCCGCGCTGGATGGCGCACGGTCTGCATGACCGATGCGACTGCAGAGGATCTGGCAGAAACGGTCCGTCGCGACTATTTCGATCTGATCGGGTTCTCGATGGCTGACCACAGCTGGCTGGACGCGCTCCAGCCGGTCATCACCAATCTTCGATCCGTTTCCCGGAACGCCGGCGTTCGGGTGATCGTGGGCGGCAAGGTTTTCTCGGACGATCCGTCACGGGTCGCCTTGGTGGGGGCCGACGAGACAGCCCTGGACGCCCGTGAAGCTGTCAATACGGCCGAACGTCTTGTAACGACTTCTATCGCCGTCGCTTGAAGTAGCGACCCCGGACCGATACTGCGCATCGATGACCATTCTATCGACCCCGTCGGCATCGTTGCCTTTCCTGCACCCCGAGCGGGTGTTGGGAGCCATGTCGTCCGATGCAGCGGCCGGGCTTGTTGCGGCGGCCAGCGATATTGCGATCGTCCTCGACCGTCATGGGCTCGTTCAGGATCTGTCCGTTTCCAGCGATGACCTCGTGCGTAGCGGCATCGGTGACTGGCGCGGCCAGGCATGGATCGACACCGTCGAGTCGGACATTCGGCCAAAGGTCGCTGACATGCTGAAGGACGCTGCCGCAGGGCAGGTGTCACGCTGGCGCGAGATCAACCATCCGGGCGAGTTCGGAGCTTCTGTCCCCGTACGCTATTTCGCCCTCGGCGGCGGAGACGACGGCCGGGTCATCGTAATCGGGCGCGACCTTCAGGCCAGCGCTGTGCTGCAGCAGCGGTTGTTGCAAGTGCAACAGTCGGTCGAGCGGGACTATCTGCGTCTGCGCCAGGCCGAGTCGCGCTATCGGCTGCTGTTCCAGTCCGCGTCGGAGGCCGTGCTGATTCTTGACGCCGCCACGCGCCGGATCAAGGAAGCCAATCCGGCCGTGTGTCGACTGACTGGCCTGACGGATGCAACGGTCGCAGGACAGGCATTCCTTGGCCTGCTGGATCCTGCCAGCGTCGAGGTCGCCACGCGTTTGCTGAACGCTGCGACCAGTGTCAGCACGCCGGACCCGGCTCCGGTGATGCTGGTGGATGGCACGCCCTGTTTGCTGGCGGCATCCATGTTCCGGCAGGATCGATCGGCCTCCCTGCTTGTCCGTCTGATGACAGATCAGCCGGTTGTCGCAGCTTCGGACCCGCAGGCGACCTTGAGCGCGGTTCTTGACAGGATCTCTGATGCCTTTGTCGTCACGGATACCGATCTGCGGATCCTGACGGTCAATCCGGCCTTCCTCGAGTTGACGCATCTTTCGAGCCGGGAGGAAGCCACGCGGCTATCGCTGGACCAGTTCCTCGGCCGGCCCCAGATCGACCTCAAGATCATGCTGACCCAGCTCAAGGAGCATGGAACGCTGAGGAATTTCTCGACCGTTTTGCGTGCGGGCTTCGGGGAGATGGAAGAGGTCGAGGTTTCGGCTGTCTCTGTGCCTGATGACACCCAGCCCACCTATGGCTTCAGCATCCGCAATGTGGCCCGACGCCTTGCACCGGCTCAGGTGCCCGGGACAGCCCTGCCTCAATCGATCGAACAACTGACCCAGCTGATCGGGCGTGTGCCGATGAAGGAAATCGTGCGCGAATCGACCGATTTGATCGAGAAGCTGTGCATCGAGGCTGCGTTGAACCTGACGTCTGACAATCGGGCATCGGCAGCAGACGTGCTCGGGCTGAGCCGACAGAGTTTGTACTCGAAGCTTCGTCGATACGGCCTCGGAAATCTGGACGATATCGACGAATAGCTCGCCAAAAGTGTCAATCTGAGTTGACGCTTTTAACTGTCCAATCCACTGTGCGTTATGGACAGAACGCTCGTCATTGCGCCCGTCAGTCGCCTGCCGTCTCCGGCGGCGGTTCTGGCGCTGTTCAAGCCCATAACCTGGTTTCCACCGATGTGGGCCTTCATGTGCGGGGTGGTGTCCTCGGGCGTGTCGTTCGAGGGGCGCTGGCTTTTCCTGATTGCCGGCATTGCCCTGACAGGCCCACTGGTATGCGCGACCAGCCAGGCGGTCAACGACTGGTTCGACAGGCATGTCGATGCGATCAACGAGCCCGACCGGCCGATCCCGTCCGGACGCATACCCGGTCGCTGGGGCCTCGGAATTGCGATTGTCTGGACAGGATTGTCGGTTGTTGTCGCGGCCTTCACGGGGCCGTGGGTGCTGGGTGCAACCCTTCTGGGTCTGGCTCTGGCCTGGGCCTATAGTGCGCCGCCGCTGCGGCTGAAAATGAGTGGCGTCGCAGGGCCATCCGCCGTGGCCCTGTCCTATGAAGGCTTGACCTGGTTCACTGGTGCTGCGGTCATGGCGGGCACCCTGCCGGGCGCGCCAGTGCTGATCCTCGCGGTCCTTTACAGCTTCGGCGCCTACGGGATCATGGTCCTCAATGACTTCAAGGCCGTCGAAGGCGACCGTCTGATGGGAGTCCGCTCCTTGCCGGCCGAGCTCGGGATTGCGCCTGCGGCCTGGATAGCCTGCGCCGTCATGGCCGCCCCTCAATTCCTCGTCGTGGCGTTGCTGTTCGTCGCCTGGGATCGCCCCTGGCACGGTGCCGTCGTAGCTGCGCTTTTGATCGCGCAGGCTCTTCTGATGAAGCGATTGCTGGTTGATCCGAAGCGGTTGACCCCCTGGTACAATGGCACCGGCACGACACTCTATGTTTTGGGAATGCTGGTTTCGGCCTTTGCCGTCGGCAGTCTCTCGGGAGCGGGTATATGACACGGCAACCCCTTGGATGGGTCGGGATCGTCCGGCTGGGGCTGGTCCAGAGTGCGCTGGGGTCGATCGTGGTGCTGACCACCTCGACATTGAATCGCGTGATGGCGGTGGAGCTGGCGCTGCCGGTCATGCTGCCAGCGGCCCTCGTGGCCTGGCACTATGTGGTCCAGCTTTCGCGTCCTCGCTGGGGGCATGGCTCGGACATGGGCCAGCGACGCACTCCGTGGATCATTGGCGGTATGGCTGTGCTGACCCTCGGCGCCCTGCTGGCTACCAATGCGACAGCCATCATGGGCAGTTCGCCCCCACTTGGCATCGTCCTGGCGTTGATCGCATTTTCGATGATCGGGGGGGGTGTCGGAGCGGCCGGAACCTCGCTTCTGGCCTTGCTGGCGACTCAGGTTGCCCCGACACGTCGACCTGCGGCGGCGGCCATTACCTGGATCATGATGATCGTGGGCATCGTGATCACAGCTGGCGTCGCAGGAGCCTTGCTGGATCCGTTTTCCATGCAGCGGCTGGCCCTGATCGCCAGCGGGATCGCCTTCATCGCCTTCACCGTGACCATCCTGGCTGTCATGGGCGTGGAGGGCAGTCCTGAGCCGGTGGTGCACAGCCCCTCCGAGCCGCGCCCGTCGTTCGGTGAAGTCCTGCGCGAAACGTTGGCAGACCCGCAGGCGCGTCGCTTCGGCATTTTCGTGTTCGTGTCGATGCTGGCCTACAGCGCACAGGACCTCATCCTGGAGCCGTTTGCCGGGCTGGTGTTCGGAATGACACCAGGCCAGTCGACCCAGATGTCGAGTGTCCAGCATGGTGGCGTTCTGCTCGGAATGATCCTTGTCGGGGCCGCAGGCGGGATGATCGGCGGGCGAGGTTCCGGATGGATGCGCGGCTGGACCGTGTTTGGCTGCGTCGGATCCGCCGTTGCCCTGTTTGCGCTGGCGATGGCCGCACAGGCCGGGCCGGGCTGGCCGATATGGCAAACTGTCTTTGCCTTGGGTTTCTTCAATGGAATATTCGCCGTGGCCGCTATTGGCTCGATGATGGGCCTGGCTGGAGTCGGGCATGACGGCCAGGCCAGTGGCGGTCGCGAGGGTATCCGCATGGGGGTCTGGGGCGCGGCCCAGGCGATCGCATTTGCGGCTGGCGGATTCTTCGGCGCTGTCGGCGTCGACGTTGGCCGTCAGGTCTTTGCAGAAACCTCGACGGCCTTTCTGGCGGTCTTTGCCGCTGAAGGCCTCCTGTTCATCGTCTCGGCCGTGATCGCCCTGACTCTCGGCGGCGCAGCCGCAGCCGTTCGCACGAAAAATGTAATCACCCCGCCTGTTGGAGGCACCGGTCATGTCCAGGCTTGAAACCCAAACTCAGGCGGAGCAGTTCGACTGCGTCGTCGTCGGCGGCGGTCCGTCCGGATCGACTGCTGCACGCCAGCTTGCTGCTGCGGGGCGTTCCGTCCTGCTGTTGGACCGGGCCGGACGGATCAAGCCATGCGGCGGCGCTGTGCCCCCCCGGCTTATCCGGGACTATGAAATCCCTGACAGTCTGATCTGCGCCAAGGCCAATGAGGCGCGCATGATCGCCCCTTCCGACAGGCGGGTGCACATGCCGATCGAGGGCGGTTATGTCGGTATGGTCAATCGCGAGACCTTCGACGAATGGCTCCGCGAACGCGCGGCGAATGCAGGCGCTCAACGGCGGGCCGGCTCGTTCGAGACCGTGGAGCGTGACGCGGATGGCATGGCGATTGTCACTTATCGCCCGGCGGGAGCGTCCAAAACCGACGCGCCCATCTCGGTCAGGGCGCGGATGATTATCGGGGCTGACGGGGCTCGGTCGCAGGTCGCGGCCCAAACGGTGCGCGGTTCGGATCGCCAGCGCTACGTCTTTGCCTATCACGAGATCATCCGGTCGCCGGGCATTGGGGCAGCTGACTTCGAGCCCTCCCGTTGCGACGTATACTACCAGGGCAACCTGTCGCCTGATTTCTACGCCTGGATATTCCCGCACGGGGATACGGCAAGCATCGGCGTCGGCAGCATGCAGAAGGGCTTCTCGCTGCGCACGGCAGTGACCGAACTGCGCAAATCCAGCGGGCTGGCGAACTGTGAAACAGTTCGCACCGAAGGCGCTCCGATCCCGCTGAAGCCTCTCAAGCGATGGGATAATGGTCGCGATGTCCTGCTGGCAGGCGATGCGGCCGGGGTTGTCGCTCCCGCCTCGGGCGAAGGCCTATACTATGCCATGGAAGGTGGGCGGCTTGCCGCCGATGCGATCGAGGCAACGCTCGCGACGGGAGATGCTCGCTCACTGGGCATGGCCCGCAAGCGATTCATGAAGGCGCATGGCAAGGTCTTCCTCGTGCTCGGTGTGATGCAGCATTTCTGGTACCGCTCGGACAAGCGGCGAGAGCGCTTCGTGGCCATGTGCGATGATCCGGACGTCCAGGCCCTGACCTGGCAGGCCTATATGAACAAGGAACTGGTCAAAGCCCGGCCTGCCGCCCACGCCAAGATATTCTTCAAGGATCTGGGCCATCTGTTCGGGATAGGCGCAACGACCGGAGCCCGATGAGCGCGCTATTCACGAGCGGGCATGTCGTCGACCTGATTTTGATCGTCATGGCGATCGAAGCAGCATGGCTTCTGACGCGAAGGTCGCGGTCTGGCCGCGCCCAAATGCAGATCATCGACGTTGCCCTGGCCTTCCTGCCCGGGGTCTGCCTGCTCCTGGCGCTCAGGGTCGCTTTGACAGACGGGCCCTGGCCGTGGGTCGCTCTTGCGGTCACTGCGTCTTTTCCTTTTCATCTTCTGGACCTGGCGCGACGGCGCGCACGCTGAGAACGGACCAGAGCGGACAACGAAAAAGGGCCCCGGTTTCCCGGGGCCCTTTCTTGTCTTTCAGCCTGTCCTGAGTATCAGGTGTTAGCCTTGAGATAGGCGATCACGTCAACGCGCTGTTGCGGCTGCTTCAGACCGACGAAGCTCATGTTGGTGCCGGGCATGAAGGCGCGCGGGTTTTCGAGGTACTCGAACATGACCTCTTCGGTCCAGACGACGCCGCTGGCCTTGTTGGCGGCCGAGTAGCGGAAGTTCGGTACCGAGCCGGCGGTACGTCCGAAGATGCCGTGCAGCGACGGACCGACCTTGTTCTGGCCTTCCTCGACAGCGTGGCAGGTGCGGCACTGGGCGAAGATGCGCTGACCGGCGGTCGCGTCGCCGGTGAGGCCGGCGAGTTGGATGGTCGCACCGCCAGTTGCAGCAGGTGCGCCAGCGGCAGGAGCCACGACAGGTGCGGC
>QBLX01000101.1:1478-8318 GCA_003241825.1 Alphaproteobacteria bacterium | reverse complement strand
GTCCGGGCAGTCGGGTCGGCGGCGTTGCATCCGGTGCGCGCAGATACAACGGGCTGGGCGGGTTCGCGGCCGGGTCCGCCATCCGTGTCAGCCGGGCCAGTGCCTGCGGGGAGGGATCGAGCACGGGGGTACCCGTCTGGACCAGAACCGCCATGGACTGTTCCGCCCGTCTGGCATCGAGGACCGCGACACCGGTTCCCAGCATGGTTTCGCAGTCCAGTTCCGAAAGCAGGTCCACCGCACCATCGATCGCCAGCGCCTGGGCCGGGCAGAGCGGGTGGTCTCCGGAAAACGCCTGCAGATAGACCTGTCCCCGACGCGCATCGATAACGGCGGCCAGGGGGGTATTGTCCGTCTGTGGTCGCGACGCGGCGAGCGCTGCCAGGGTCGAGATGCCGATGACCGGTCGATCCAGCGCCTCGCCAAGGCCATGGGCAAAGGCCAGTCCGACGCGGAGGCCTGTGAACGACCCCGGCCCGACCGTTACGCCGATGCGGTCAAGGGCGTCGAACCCGATCCCCGAGGCCGCCATGACGTCGCGCACGAAGCCGCCGATGCGCTCGGAATGGCCCTTGGCCATCGGTTCCGACAGGACGGCGAGCGCTTGATCGTCCTCGAACACCCCGACAGTGCACGCGCCAAGAGCCGTATCAATCACCAGCAGTTTCATCGGCCGGCCACCCGGAAGTCTCGGCCGTGCGTGGGGGGAGCGCGAGTGCTTCCACGATCCGGGCCAGTGCCTTTCGCACACGCTTGTCCGGGATGGATGAAAATGACTGCACGACGGTCCGTCCGTCCTCCATCCCCAGCAACTGCCCCAGTTTCAGCCAGAGTTCCGGCTCGATATCCTGCCCCGTGCCGGAGGGCTGCAGGGCGGCGGTAGCGGGAAAGAAGAGGGTGATGGGTGCCGCCAGGGCCTCTGCGATCGCATGCAGACGGCCCGCGGAGACCCGGTTGGCACCGCGCTCGTATTTCTGAAGCTGCTGGAAGGTGACGCCCACGGCGCGGGCGAGAGACGCCTGCGAAAGCCCAAGCGCCGCACGACGGGCAGCGATCCTCGACCCGACATGGGCATCCATGGCCGTTGAAGATCGCGACATGACGAGGTTCCACTGAGAAGCGAAGGCCCGTTCGATGTCTCACAGCATGAAACATAATGCAATCTTTTCGTTTCATCAGGTTTCGCGCCTGGCGATGACCGCACAGACCCTGTGGACGTCCGCGCGGTCGATGCGCTGGAGGCTGTCGCGTTGCATGGAAGCGTCCCGCACATGGATGGCATCCGCATCGGCATGGTCGTAGAGCCGGACCCTGCGCTCGCCACTGACCAGATCGATGACGCAGCCCTGATCGCGCCGGGGCCACCGGCCGGTATCAAATTCGAGCACCACGCCCGATGCCGCCCAGGGGGCAAGCGCATCGTCGGTGAGCTGGTGGGTCTCGATCTGCCTGGCCCTGGCCGGAGGCGCAGAGCCGTAAACCTGCCCGGGACTCTCGACCCCGCTTATCATGGTTGTCGAGGGAGCGTGGCCGGCCAAAGATCTCGCAACAAGCAAGGCCAGGTCCTCCATGCTGGCGTCGAGGGCTGCCGTAAGCCTGCGCTGGACATCGGGCCGGAACAGGCCGGGTCGCTTGCCGGCCTCGTAGAGACCCCATCCCTGGCTTGTCATGCCGACCCGTGCCCCGGCCTCGGCCTGACTCAGCCCGGCCGCGTGCCGCAGCTCGGCCAGGGCTCGCCCAAGCTCCGTTGCGTCTGCATCCTGTTGAAATCGTGCCATCGGCTGAAAATGCCCTATTCGTCCAGCGCTTGCGAGGACGATTTCGTTTCACCGGCAAAGGGCCACCGGATCGTCTCGCTGGCCCACAGACAGAGCCAGATAATGACCGGCTGCAGCAGCAGCCTCGGCCCGTGATAGCCCCATCCGAGGGCTGGCAGCGACAGGTCCGGATCGAAGGCGTGGTGAAGGTTCGCGGGGAGTACACAGGCCGAATACAGGGCAAGACCGATGCCGGCCGCCCGGCGGAACCGTTGCGTCATCAGACCGATGGCCCCTCCGATCTCGGCCAGACCCGTCAGACGGATCACGGTCTCCGGTCGCGGGACCCAGTCGGGCGTGATGGCGAGAAAAGGCCCCGGGACGAGCAGATGCAACACCCCCGCTGCCCCAAAGACCAGAGCGAGCCCGATCCGGAGGGTCGTGCGGGTTCTGCTGAACAGGGCCTTGGCCATGATCAGCCATAGCATGGGCTGTCTGCCTTCGGTTAAGAGGACCTATGGATCCCTTTGCCGCCCGGCTTCTGGCCCGGCATCCCCAGAAGATCGACCTGTCGCTGGACCGGATGCGGGGCCTCTGCGCTGCGCTGGGCGATCCGCAGGACCGGTTGCCGCCGGTGGTTCATGTCGCGGGCACCAATGGCAAGGGGTCCACCGTCGCTCTGCTGCGTGCCATGGCCGAGGCGGCCGGGCTGCGGGTCCATGTCTATACCTCGCCCCATCTCGTCCGGTTCAACGAGCGGATCCGGCTGGCGGGCGTGCTGATCGAGGACGCTGCGCTGGAGGCCGCCCTGACACGGGTCGAGGCGGTGCAGGGTGTCGAGGCGACGGTCTTCGAGACGACCACGGCCGCCGCCTTTCTGGCCATGGCCGAGACCCCGGCCGATCTTGCCATCGTCGAGGTCGGGCTCGGTGGTCGGCTGGATGCGACCAATGTCATCGCGCGTCCGCTGCTCAGCGTCATAACCCCGGTCGACATGGATCATGCCGAGTTCCTGGGCACATCCCTGCCCGGCATCGCAGCGGAAAAGGCGGGGATCCTGAAGGCCGGGGCTCGCGGTGTCGTTGCCCGGCAGCGCGAGGATGCCATGGCCGCGATCGAGCACGCCGCCCTGTCTGTGCAAGCGCCCCTGACCGTGATGGGGGTCGATTTCGACGCCTGGGCCGAGCGTGGCGGGATGGTGTTTCAGGATGAGGAACGCTTCCTCGACCTGCCGGCACCGGCGCTCTACGGGCCGCATCAGGTGGACAATGCCGGCCTCGCCATCGCGGCGGCACTGGAACTCGGCCTGCCAGAAGCTGCGATCGCAGCGGGCCTCAAGACCGTACGCTGGCCGGCACGGATGCAGCGGCTGGCGTCCGGCACCTATGGCGACACGGCGCGCGCTGCCGAGGCCGAGCTCTGGCTGGACGGGGGGCACAATCCCCATGCCGCCCGTGCCATGGCCGAGGCACTGACCGAACGTCAGGCCAAGGCGCCTCGCCCGCTGGCCCCGATCGTCGGCATGCTGGCCAACAAGGATGCGTCGGGTTTCTTCGAGGCCTTCCGGGGGTCAGAGGCGCACATCTTCACGGTCGGCTTCGAGGGGGCGGCCGCCAGCCCCGATGCCCTCGCCGCCGTGGCCCAGGGGCATGGCCTGGGGGCGCAGACCGCGCCATCCGTCGAAGCCGCGCTGGATCGCGCGCTTCGACTGGGGGCCGGACGGGTGGTGATCTGCGGCTCGCTCTACCTCGCGGGCGAGGTCCTGGGCGCGAGCCGCGAGACCTGGCCGGACTAGCTGGCCGGGTTGGCCGAGATACCGGATTCGGCCAGCCATTCGACGATCTTGCCCTTGGGCATGGCACCGACCTTGAGTGACGTCATCTGGCCGTCCTTGAACAGCATCAGTGTGGGGATGCCCTTCACGCCCAGTTTGGACGGGACCATCGGGCTGTCGTCGATATTGACCTTGGCGATCGTCACCTGGCCCGCCAATTCGTCGGCGATCTGTTCCAGTGCCGGGCCGATCTGCTTGCAGGGTCCGCACCATTCCGCCCAGAAATCGACGAGGACGGGCATCGTGGACTTCAGGACGTCATTCTCGAAGCTGTCGTCGGTTACCTTGACGGTGGCCATGGGCGGTTCTTTCCTGCGGGCGCTCGACCTGAACGCGTTCGGTACGGATGTGGGAGTGATTCCGACGGAAATCAACGCGCCGCGGTCAGGACGGCCTCCATCATCTCCTCGGGGACGGCCATCAGCTGCGGTCCATCTGTCCAGACCAGTGCCGCCTCGATCGCCCGGTCCGGATACAGCTGCTGCAGCACCGCGCGGTACACAGCCAGCTGCAGGACATAGGCGGGGTCAGCATCCTCCACCTGCCGGGGCGCCGGACGGTTGGTCTTGTAGTCGACGATCAGCACCCGTTCCGGCGTGATCACCAGCCGGTCGATCCGGCCCGAGACCGAAACGCCGGAGGGCAGGCCCGGTGCCGAGCCCGTCAGGGCGACCTCGGCCCGTGACCCTGCACCGAACACCGGGGCGAAACGGTCATCGTCCAGGACCCCGAAGGCCGCCGCGATCATCTCCGCCCGCTGGTCGTCGGTCAGGTCCTGCTCCCGCGCCAGGATGCGGCGGGCCGCGTCCGGTCGATCGGCGGCCGTGATGTCAGGCAGGCGCTCCAGCAGCCGGTGAATCAGGTCCCCGCGCCGGAACCGCCCCAGACCCTCGCCGACAACGGCCAGGGGCGAGGGGGCCGGGATGCGGATCCCGCCCTGCATGTGTGATGGCGAAACGAATCGGGCTGAGGGATCGCTGGCAGGGTGAGTTCGGGCCCAGTCCGGAATCTCGACGCCGGACGGGGCGGTGCCTCCGGTCCGCAGGGCCACGACCGGGGCCACGCCAAATCTGAGGCGGCCATCGCCAAGGGCGTGCAGAGAGCCCGGGTTTGTCGTCGGCAACCTGGCAAAGGTCTCCGACAGGAAGTCCCACCAGCTCAGTTCCTCGAAGCCTTCCTTCTTGTTCCCCAATGCCCGACCCATGATGATCACCCGGTCGCGCGCACGGGTCAGGGCAACGTAAAGAAGCCTCAGCGACTCGGCGTCAGCCCGCTCGATCCTTGCCAGTCGCGTCGCCGCCGACTCGTCGCAGTCCTCGGATTTTTCGCCCGGGCACATGAGCCAGCCTTCTGTCCCGTCTTCGAGGACGACCGGCATCAGGGACGGGCCCTGCGGTTTTGACCGGCTGGTGGTGTCGGGCAGGATGACGATGGGTGCCTCGAGGCCTTTCGCTCCGTGCACGGTCATCACCCGGACCTCCGCCCGTGCACCGTCCATCTCGCGCTTGACCTCGACGTCGGCGGTTTCCAGCAGGGCGACACAGGTTTCCAGATCGGTGGCACCCCGGTCCTCGGCGGAAAGGACCTGGGCCAGGGTCTCGTCGATCGCTTCCTCGGCCTCGCGCCCCAACCGGGCGAGGATGCGCGCCCGCCCCGACTTGCCGGTGTCGTCCACCCGGTTCAGCACGCCTGCGAAGAAGGAGAACGGGTCCCGATCCCGGCTGTCGATCACGAACTCCATCAACGCCCTTGCCTGTGTCCAGGCGGGCTGCTCGTCGCCGCGACGGCGCAGTTCGCGCCACAGTCCGTCCCGCTTCTCGCGACCGGCCAGGGCGTACAGGCTGTCTTCGCCGTCAAAGTCCGGCACTTCGCACAGCGGACTTCGAAGCACGCCCGCCAGGCTGAGGTCGTCTTCGGGGAAGAGGGCGAACCGCGCCAGGGCGATCAGGTCGTCGAACACGACATGGGTCGAGAGCTTCAGCCTGTCGGCGCCCGCCACCGGCACGCCCAGCGTCTTCAGGGCCCGGATGATCTCCTCGAAGGTCCCGTCCCGGCGCCGCACGAGGATCAGGAAGTCGCCATAGCCGCAGGGCCTCAGGGTCGGTTGGCCATCGGCCCCGCGCGAGTGGACTGCGACACCGGTCTCGACCTGTTGCTTGATCTCGAAAGCCAGGGCCACGGCCAGCCGCTTGCGTCCGCTGGTGCTGGACTCGAGGTCGACCGGGTCCAGCCAGCCGTCGCGCTCGGCGGCCTTTTCATCCTCGAACAGGGGCCAGAGTTCGATCGAACCGTGCTGCCCCTCGCGCGCCGCATGATGCTGGGTCCGCTCGCCCGTGTCCCCGACCAGGGCCCGGGTCCGCTCGGGCGAATGGAAGACGGCATCGACAAAGCCGAGCACCTCTTCGGTGGAACGATAGGAGGTATCGAGCGGCACATGCTCGAACAGCAGTCCCGCGCCTACGACCAGGCTGGTGAAACGCTGCCCCTCCTGCCTCAGCCGCTCGGGCCTGGCGCCCTGGAACGAGTAGATGGACTGTTTTTCGTCGCCGACGGCGAAGACCGTGCGCGCAATCCGTGGCACGGCACCGCGCCTCGGCCCGCCTTCTCCGGAAAAGAACTCGTCGGTCAGGGCATGGACAATGGACCACTGGTCCGGTGCGGTGTCCTGGGCCTCGTCGATCAGGACGTGCTCGATTCCGCCATCCAGCTTGTAAAGCACCCAGGCCGCCGCCCCGTTCTGCGTCAGCAGTCGAACCGCCCGGGTCACCAGATCCGGGAAATCGAGGGCCCCGCGCGCGGCCTTGGCACTCTCGTAGAAATTCGCATGGACCCGGGCGAGGGTCAGCAGTTTGGTCGTATCGTCCGCCACGCGCGCTGCCCGCACGGCGCTGAGCGTCGCGCAGTATTTCATCTGCAGATCGTCAAGCCAGGCCGCAGCGTCCCGGTTTGCCTTCGCCGTGGCCATGGTCTTTCGCGCGCTGCCGCTGGTCAGAAAGACCCCGCCGATCCCGTCGAAGGTCCATTTTGCGTCGCGCATCCGACCGGCACAGAGCTGGTCGTTGGTCGATCCGCCCATCATGGCCGTGGCCGTTTCGTTCCAGACCTCGCGGTCGAGGAAGGCCATGAACTCGGCCTCGAGCTCTTCTGGCGGCTGTCCGAGGATAGCCCCGGCCAGTTGACAGGGCCCCCTTGCCTCGCCCGCATCGACCCGGTCGACATAGTCGGTCAGGGACACGCGCTGGTTCTCGA
>QBLX01000101.1:0-1468 GCA_003241825.1 Alphaproteobacteria bacterium | reverse complement strand
GGCATACAGCCATTTCGCCGTGTCACTGGACTGGAACGCCTTCCAGTCCAGTGACACGGCGAAATGGCTGTATGCCTGTCCGACGGGGCCTTCGGGATTCTGGGTGGCTTCGCGGGCCAGGTCGTCTCGTGCCTGGCGCGACAGGGCCAGGGCCGCCTCGTTTTCCAGCACCGTGAAGCGCGGGGAGACTTCGGCCTCGATCGGGAAACGGCGCAACAGCTTTTCGCAGAAGGCATGGATGGTCTGGATCTTCAGGCCACCCGGCGTCTCCAGCGCGCGGGCGAACATGCTTCGCGCGGCAGTCAGGTCCGCATCGGTGAAGCTGGCCGGATCGCGACCGTCCAGACGACTCAACGCGCCCGGAAGGTCGTGGTCGTCCATCACCGCCCAGTGCCCGAGGGTCTCGAACAGGCGGGCCTGCATCTCGGCGGCAGCGGCCTTGGTATAGGTGACACAGAGGATCTCGCCGGGAGCCACGTCGCTCAGCAGCAGGCGGGCCACGCGGTTGACGAGGGTCGAGGTCTTTCCCGACCCGGCGTTGGCCGTGACGAAGACCGACAGGCCGGGATCGGCGGCGCGGATCTGATGATCGGAGGCGGAGGGCAGGCTGCTCATGTCTCGGCCTCGCCCTCGCCGAGGACATGCCACTCCCAGACCCGGGCGAGGTGGTCGTAGTTGCCGCCGAAACTGCCCATGAACTGTGGGGCGACCCAGGACAGATACGGAGTCTTCTCGTTGTCGTACTGGGCGATGCGGCTGCGCAGGCCTTCGATCGCCAGTTCTGCCATCTCGGCGGCCGTGGCGGGGTCAGGACGCGCAGCTGTGGGATCGGAGACGATCACGACCTTGCCCGGCACCTTGCGTCCGATCACCTTCAGATAGGTGAGTTCGTTCGGCACGGTCGGTCCGGCTTCGGCGAATCCGCCCGCTGCCAGGATGGCCGCAGTCAGGGTCAGTTGCGGCGCAAACCCGGCCAGCACTTCCTTGCGGGTGGGGGTTTGCCCCGTCTTCAGATCCAGCACCGCCCCGCCGTCCTCCCAGCGTTCGATCCGGTCGGCATAGGCCTTGATCGTGAACGGCCCGCCCGGTGTCTCGATTGTCCACTCGCCCTGCTGTTCGACCATCAGTTCGACGCCCCGCGCACGACGCTGCGCCTCAACTTCTGTCAGCCAGACCGCGGCATTGCGGGCCAGCGGGGTTTCGCGGGCCATGGCCGCATCATCGAACCCGCGCGCCTTCAGCTGGGCGATCATCGCCGCTTCCAGCTGTTCGGCATGGTCAGGCGGCAGGGCGTCCGGGAAGGCCAGTGTCATCTCCTCGACGGCCTTGTGGATGGCGTTTCCGCGCTCCAGTGCCTGGGTGGATGCGCCGGGTCGATCCATGGCCTCCAGCCCCAGTACCCAGTGGGCATAGAGGGCGTACGGATCGCGGATCCAGCGCTCGATCCGGGTCACATAGAGGCTGCGAG
>QBLX01000100.1:8057-8334 GCA_003241825.1 Alphaproteobacteria bacterium | reverse complement strand
GCCATGCTCGCCGCGCGTGATCGCAGCGATCTCGACCATCCCGGCCAGATGCGAGGCAGCGGTATCGAAATCTTCGGTCTCGAACAGGGCGGCCAGTTCGCTTTCGTTGGCCAGGACGATGTCAGCCGACGCCTCGATGAAAGCCAGCAGTTCTGCACGCCAGCGGGCGACGACGAAGGTGTCCGACAGGGTGATGGCGACCTTGCGGCCCGCGGCATGAGCGGCTGCGGCGGCCGCCTCGAAGGCGGCGCGGGCCGGGGCCGGATCGAACAGATAG
>QBLX01000100.1:0-8047 GCA_003241825.1 Alphaproteobacteria bacterium | reverse complement strand
CGATGGCGCTGTCGCCGATCAGGGTCGCATCGATGTCGTCGACGCCCAGCTGGTTCGCAGCCCCCAGGAAGGTGGACATGGTGCGCTGGCCGTCCGGGGTGACATTGATCAGGCAGCGGCCGGTCCCGGCCCCGCCTTCCAGCACCGGCGTGTCGAACGCGACCCCGGCTGCGCGGATGTCGTGGGTGAAGACCTGGCCGAGCGTGTCAGGGGCGACCTTGCCGACATAGGCCGCGCGCCCGCCGAACGAACCGACACCCGCCACCGTATTGCCGGCCGACCCGCCGGAGGCCTCCACGCCTGCCGCCATGGCTGCATAGAGGGCTGCGCTCTGGTCCTCGTCGACCAGCGACATCGAGCCGGGCGTCAGGCCCTGTGCCCTCAGAAAGGCATCATCGCAGGGGGCCAGGACGTCGACGATGGCATTGCCGACGGCGCAGAGATCGAAACGGGTTTCGGAGGGCTGGGTCATGCCCCGCCCTTAGCCGACCGGACGCCCGGTGTCACCCGATCGCATAAGGATTGCCTTATGCGATTATGGCCAAGGACAGCCGGCTGTCCTATAGCGCCGCCATGACCCGCATCGCTGTGCTGACCCCCGATCCCCATGACGCCTCCTATGCCGGTCAGTGGCCCGGCGTTCTGGCGCGACTGGGCGAAGCCATGGCGGCGGCCGGCATCACGGTAGAGCCGACCCCGTGGACCGCCCATGTCGAGGATGCGACGACCCTCAAGGCCTATCCGCTGGTCCTGGCCGTCATCGCCTGGGGCTATCATCGCGACCATGACCGGTGGCTGGCGGCGACCCGTTGCTGGGCCGAGGCGGGTGTCGCCATTGCCAATCCGGCATCGGTGCTGGGCTGGAATTCCGACAAGGCCTATCTGGGCCGCCTCGAGGAACGGGGTGTGCCGATCGCCCCGACCCGTTGGTGCAAGGGCGTCACCCTGTCAGACATCGACGCTGCCTTCGCCGAATTCGGCAGCGAACAGCTTATCGTCAAGCCGGTCGTCTCGGCCGGAGCCTTCCGGACCCTGCGCCTGTCCCCCGGCGAACCCCTGGTCGACGCGCCTGTCGGTCGGGCGATGATCCAGCCCTATCTGCCGAACATCGCCAGCGAGGGCGAACTGTCGCTGCTCTTCTTTGGCGGGCGGTTCAGCCATGCGGTCAACAAGCGTCCCGTCCCCGGCGATTTCCGCATCCAGGTCCAGTTCGGCGGCCTCTATACCTCTGTCGACGCTCCACCTGCTGAAGCCCTGGCGCTGGCTGCACAGGTGCTGGATGCGATCGATGAGCCCCTTTTGTACGCCCGCATCGACATGGTCCGGGACGGCGCGGGCCAATGGCTGCTGATGGAAGCCGAGTTGATCGAACCGGACTTCTATCTGTCAAACGCCGCCGACGGTGGCCGGGCATTTGTTGAGGCCGTACAGGAACGGCTGGGCTGAGGCGGGACGAACCCGGGCACTCTTCAGAATGGCGACCTAGCGGCAGGGGAACCGCTCGACCATCCAGCTGCGGACGGCCCGGTTCACGGGCTGGTTCTGATGGGCACCCGGGACGGCGCGCATGCGGGCGATGAAGTCGTTGGGCGAGATGTTGGTGGTGGCCGGAATACAGAAGGGCGGCGTCCGGCCCGACGTCCTGGCCTGGGCCTCCTCGACACGGGCCGCGTTGATCGAGCCTTCCATCGTGTCCCATGCCCGCCGGACGGACGGCCGCATCAGGGACAGGGGGTTGCGAGGCGTTGAGCCAGCAATCTCGACAAACTGCCTGACGGTCATCGCGCTGGATTGAGCGGCGGCTGGCCCGGCCAAGGCCGCGATGATGAGCGCCAGTACGCGTCCGTTGGGCATGTCGGGCCTCCTTGCAAGGATCGCTGATCGTTCACGGATTTGGACGGATGGACAAGCGCTCCTATGGCAGCGCGCCGGGCCCGGCGGGCAGATACGGTTGTCCCCTGCTCACTGGCACTCTAGGAACGGTGGGCCCCCAGACCGAAAAGCCGCCCCATGCCCGATCAGACCGACAAACAGTCCTTCTCCGACCAGGATGCACTGGATTTCCATCAGTCGCCGACACCCGGAAAGATCTCCATGGCCCCGACAAAGGCGATGGCGACACAACGGGACCTGTCGCTGGCCTATTCGCCCGGCGTGGCCATTCCAGTCCTGGCGATCGCCGCCGATGTGGACAAGGCCTATGACTATACGGCCAAGGGCAATCTGGTCGCCGTGATCTCGAACGGGACCGCCATCCTGGGTCTGGGAAACCTCGGACATATGGCTTCCAAGCCGGTGATGGAGGGCAAATGCGTGCTCTTCAAACGCTTTGCCGACGTCGACAGCTTCGATGTCGAGGTCAAGACCACCGATTCCGACGAGTTCATCACCGTCGTCAAGAACATCGGCGACACCTGGGGCGGGATCAATCTGGAGGACATCAAGTCCCCCGAGTGTTTCGTCATCGAGAGCGAACTTCAGGACCTGCTGGACATCCCGGTCTTCCATGATGACCAGCACGGCACAGCCATTATTTCGACCGCAGGCCTGATCAATGCCTGCCACATCACCGGCAAGAAACTGGAAGACATCAAGGTCGTGCTGGCCGGGGCTGGCGCTGCTGGCCTGTCGTCCATCGCCCTGATGAAGGCGGTCGGCGTCCGGGCCGAGAATACGGTGATCGTCGATCGCGACGGCGTCGTCTATCGCGGTCGCGAAAATGTCGACCAGTGGAAGGCTGCCCACGCCACCGACACCCCCCACCGCACCCTGGCCGAGGCCATGGTCGGGGCGGACGTGGTGCTGGGTCTTTCGGCCAAGGGGGCCATCACCAAGGAGATGGTGGCATCGATGGCGCCCCGGCCAATCATCTTTGCCATGGCCAATCCGGACCCGGAGATCACGCCCGAGGACGTGTTGTCGGTCCGGTCGGACGCCATCATCGCCACCGGCCGGTCCGACTATGTGAACCAGGTCAACAACGTCCTCGGCTTCCCCTACATCTTCCGCGGCGCTCTGGATGTGCGGGCCCGGCGCGTCAATCACGAGATGAAGATCGCCTGCGCCCAGGCCCTGGCCATGCTGGCGCGCGAGGATGTACCGGACGAGGTCGCGGCCGCCTATTCGGGTCGCAAGCTGAAATTCGGCCCCGACTATATCATTCCGACCCCGTTCGATCCCCGTCTGATCTGGTACATCCCCCCGTTCGTGGCCCAGGCGGCCATGGATACGGGCGTGGCCCGCGTGCAGATCACCGACATGGATGCCTATCGCACCCAGTTGCGCGAGCGGGTCGATCCGTCTGCTGCCCTGATGCAGAAGATCGCATCATCGGTGCGCGCAGCACCGAACAAGCGCGTGGTGTTTGCCGAAGGCGAGGAGTCCGCTGTCATCCGCGCAGCCTGGGGCTTCAAACAGGCTGATCTGGGCACGCCGATCCTGCTGGGTCGCGAAGACCTGATCCGCAAGAACGCCGCCGAGGCCGGGCTGGATTTCGACGCCCTGGGCATCGAGATCGTCAATGCCCGCATCAGCGACAAGAACCTGGAATACACCGACTTCCTTTATGCCAAGCTGCAGCGCCGGGGCTATCTGCGCCGCGACGTGCAGCGAATGATCAATCAGGACCGCAACTATTTTGCCGCCGCCATGGTCGCGCGCGGAGATGCCGATGCCGTCGTCACCGGCAGCACCCGAAATTTCAACATGGTGCTCAAGGAGGTCCGAAGGGTGCTTGAGGTCGAGCACCGGCTGATCGGCCTGTCGATCCTGCTGGCCAAGGGGCGGACCCTGTTCGTCGCCGACACCTCGATCCACGAACTGCCCGACGCCGTCGAACTGGCCGAGATCGCCGTCCAGGCTGCGGCGGCCGTACGGCGTCTGGGGCGCACGCCCAGGGTCGCCTTCCTCAGCTATTCGACCTTCGGCAACCCTCCGGGTGACCGTGGAGAAAAGGTCCGCGAGGCCATCCGCATCCTCGACCAGCGCGGGGTCGACTTCGAGTACGAGGGAGAGATGCCGCCGGAACTGGCCCTCGACCCCGGGGCCCGCGCCAATTATCCCTTCATGCGGCTGTCGGAGGACGCCAATGTCCTGGTCATGCCCGCCATCCATTCAGCCTCGATCTCGACCCGCCTGGTCCAGGCCCTTGGCGGAGCCACGGTGATCGGACCGCTATTGGTCGGGCTGGAGAAATCGGTCCAGATCGTCAACCTGAACGCCTCGGTTTCCGAGATGATCACGGCGGCGACGTTCGCGGCCTACGACGGGGTGGACGCGGGGGTCTGAGGCCTGACAGCCAAAGCAATGGGTTCCTGCCCCGGCCTGTCGGAAACGCCGGGATGGACGGAGGTCAGCGCGGTTCAGACACGGGCTCATCCGGCGTGTTCCTGTCCTGGCCTATGGCCTCGATCGCCGTCTGCTTGTGAGCAACGACAAACGCCAGCACGATGGCGAAGATGCCGATCACCGTCGAATACAGGAAAAAGACGACATAGCCCGCACCGAGGGCGGCGGGCGTCACACCACTTGTCGCTGCTCCCTGAACCAGCGATCCCTCCGGCAAACGTGAGAACAGGGCTGTCAGCGGTGCGAACGGACCCCCGACTTCGGCGGCGCGAGCAGAAGCCTCGACGATCCGGCCTGACTGGGAAGCGATCAATTTGCCAGGCAGTGCGTACAGCGAACTGAACAAGGCGTACTGCGTCGCGGTGAAGCCGATAGAGGTCAGACTCGACATGTAGGCGATCAATGCCGTTCCGGCATAACCGGTCGCAACGTTATCGATGCCAATGGCAACGAACAGCGCGCTCAGCGATGGGCCCTGCGTCGCCAGCCATGCAAAGACGAGGTTCGAAATCGGGCTCATGAAGGCTCCGATGACCATGGTCCGGATCAGGCCGAGGCGCGCCACCGACCATCCACCGACCAGCACACCTGCCGTGGTCGCGATGACCCCGAACACTTTGCGGACCTCGGCCAGTTCGGTCTTGGTGAACCCCAGGTCGAGATAGAAGGGGTTCATGATGTTCAGGACGAAACCCGCGAGCCGGTAGACGCAGATCAGCGCGAGTATCAGTGTCGCGACGCCCGAAAATCGACGGTAGAAATCGCGTACCGGTTCACCGAACGATCCGGCCAGATAGGCTCCAGGCCGCGTGCGAGTTCCGGGGATTGGCCAGCAGGCGAGAACCAGAAGCGAGAGCCCGACGAAGACCGAGCCGACCTGAAGGAAGACGCCTCCCGGCTTGGCTTCCCAGGCGGCCTTGAGGCTCTCAAAACCGGCCTGGGACAGGCCGACACCCTGCATCGCTCCGCCTGCCAGATTGAGCTGGCCGGTCAGTCCAGTTCCCGCGATCAGCGCCGCAGCAGCGATCAGCAGGAGCCGGGCGATCCACTCAACGACCTCGATCGCGGGTCTGGAGGGAATATCGCCGACCGGAATGGCGCGAAGAGTGTGGGCCACCTCGCGTGGCGCAAACAGGGTTGCGGCGATACCGATCCCCATCAGCCCCGCCATCACGCCATAGGAAAGATTCCAGTTATAAAGCTCGGCCAGCACCAGCGGCACAGCGCCGGCGACGATGATCGCGACCCGGTAGCCAAGCTGGTAGGACGCGGCCATGACGCCATGGCGACTGTCGTCCGCGACCTCGATCCGCCAGGCATCAATGACGATGTCCTGGGTAGCGCCAGCAAAGCCGACCATCACGGCAAAGAGGGCAACCGTTCCGAGCGAGTTGACGGGATTGAGCCCGGCGATGAGCCACAGACCCAGAATTACGATGGCCTGGGTCACCAGCATCCACGACCGCCGATGGCCCAGGAGCCGCGACAGAAGGGGGACGCGCGTCCGGTCTATCAGCGGTGCCCAGACGAATTTGAGCGAATAGCTGAGGGTCGCGAGGGCGAAGAAGCCGATGACCTCCAGCGTGACACCGCTCTCGCGCAGCCAGGCCGAGAGGGTGTCGAAAATCAGCAGATTGGGAAGCCCTGCCGAAAATCCCAGCAGCAGCATGATGAAGACGCGTCGCTCGCCATAGACGGCCAGACCCGCCAGCCCGCGTTTCGGTGCCGGGTTTGCAGTCGTCGTTTCAGTCATTCGGTCGGCGTCTCCGGGACGCCCCCGGCGTCGTCTATGCGATAGCAACCTTGGCGAGGCGTTCGCTTCCTGTCCAGCGGCTGAGCGCTGATCGCAGGGCATCGGGTTCGAGTGGCTTGGTCAGATGGTCGTCCATGCCCGCGTCGAGACACAGTTTCCGGTCTTCGGCAAAGGCATTGGCCGTCAGGGCGACGATCGGCGTGCGGTCTCCGCTGGCCCGGATCAGGCGGGTCGCGGCCGGGCCGTCCATGCCGGGCATTCGCATATCCATGAAGACCAGATCGTAGCGCGCCCTATTCATCGCCGCGACCGCTTCCCCACCCGTCGCGGCGGTTTCGACCACACAGCCCTCGCGGCGCAGGAGAGTCCGCGCGAGCAGGGCCCCGACGGGATTGTCCTCGGCGAGCAGAACGCGGGTTCCGGCAAACCGGACCGGCAGGACCCGGTCATCCTCGGAAGGTGTCGCGCGACAGGCGTACCCCGGGCTTCCGGCCTGACTGGCCGCCAGAACCCGCTCGGACAGTGACGCCCGGCGCAGGGGCTTGATCAGATAGCCATTGAAGCCGCTGGACCGATAGCGGGCGATCAGTTCCCGCTCCGATGGCTTGAGCAAGACGATGGCATGACCCAGCGCAGGCGGTTCGACCAGTTCGGTTCCGTCGATCGCCGCGCGGGCATGATCGACGAGGGTGATGGCCGCCATGTCATCGACGAAGCCGCCGCTGGCCGTGATCTGTGCTGCGGCTGCCTGCGTCACCATGATGTCGGGCGATTGTACGGCGATCCGCACTCCGTCGAGGCTCCGGGCTCTTGGCGCGCGGTCACGCGCAACGGAGAAGGGCGCCTCGAAAAGGAAGCGCGAGCCGGGACCTCCGGGCCTCCCGGCAACCTGGACGCTGCCGCCCATGGCTTCCGCCAGTTTCCGCACGACGGCCAGGCCGAGCCCTGCACCGCCAAACTGGGTGGCGTCGCTGGCATCCACGTGGCCGAACTCCTCGAAGATACGCTCGCGAGCCTCGGGTGGTATACCAGGACCCGTGTCCTCGACGATGAAGGCCAGTCGGGGTCGACTGGCCGTACCGCCAGCCCGCTCCACGGTGATGCTTACGCCGCCGGATACAGTGAATTTGACGGCATTTCCCGCGAGGTTGAACAGCACCTGACGTAATCTGCCCTCGTCCGCCAGGATGTCGGGCGCGTCAGCAGCGACCGCCCAGACGATCTCCAGACCCTTTTCGTGCGCGCGTGGGCTGAGCAATTCGGTCACGCCCCGAACCAGACCCTCGAGGTCGGTAGGGGCCCGGTCGAACTCGAGCTTGCCAGCTTCCAGGCGGGCATAGTCCAGCAGGTCATTGACCAGCCCCAGCAGATGCTCCGCGGAGTCCCGTGCCGCTTCGGCATAGGCTCGCTGGGCACCGTCCAGCCGGGTTCCGGTCAGGAGCCCCAGCATGCCGATCACGCCATTCAGGGGCGTCCGCATTTCATGGCTCATCAGCCGCAGGAACGGATCGGCCCCCCCGGCGACGCGGTCAGACACGGCCGCTGACGGGACCGTCAAATGGGCCTTCACCCGTCGCGTGCCTGTTCGCGCCATGTCGTCTCCTCATGGAAGCCTATGGCCGATAAACCTTTAGGGAGGGTTCACCGTGAAACGCTGGCGACACCTCACCATGCGGCCATCTCGCCTCGCGAAGACACTTGCCGGTCGAAGCTGGCCTCTGCCCCGACCGTTGTTCGGCGATAGATCAGCGCCTCCGCGATATGGCGTCTCAGGACACCCGTCGAGCCTTCCAGGTCCGCGATGGTACGGGCCAGGCGCAGCGTCCGCGTCCAGCCCCGTGCCGTCAGCCCGCCCGCCTCGCCGGCCCGCATCAGGAGAGCACGCCCGGCCTCGTCCGGGGTCGCGAACCGCTCCAGCGCCTCACCGGAGGCTCGCGCGTTCAGGGC